>NZ_JBXAPF010000008.1:0-183871 GCF_058803665.1 Lysinibacillus sp. GW821-FHT14F06 | reverse complement strand
GATCGAGAAATCCGACTTTGAATGAATTCAAAGTCGGATTTCTCACGAATTGAAGCTAGTTATGTCCCAGCCTCTTTTCTTATGTTAGCATACAAATCTATGTATTTTATGAGCACTTCCTTCTATAATGTAAAGAAGCTTAAAAATTTTAGACAGAAAGGACATCCATATTTTCTATGAAATTAGGTGCCCGTGTATTTAAAACTGGTGTTGCCATCGTGCTAGCACTCTTTATTGCGGAGTTGCTAAATCTCTCTTCTCCTGTTTTTGCTGGAATTGCTGCAATTTTTGCCATTCAGCCATCGATTTATCGATCCTATCAAACGATTGTTGAGCAAGTACAAGCAAATATAATAGGAGCTACCATCGCGGTCATTTTTGGCTTGCTTTTTGGTCACCATGTAGTAGCTGTTGGCATCGCTGTTATAACTGCCATCGGTATTATGTTGAAATTTAAACTTGAAAAATCACTGTCTCTTGCACTCGTAACAGTTGTTGCCATAATGGAGATTCAAGGAGATGACTTCCTGACGTTTGGCCTTTTTCGTTTTATTACCATATTAGTCGGGGTGTTAGCAGCCTTTGTTGTTAACCTAGTCTTTTTACCACCAAAGTATGAGGTAAAGCTTTTCCGAAAGATTTACTTTTTACAAGATGATATTATTCGATGGACACGACTTGCTGTGCGGCAGGCTTCTGAACACACATCTACAAAGGGTGCATTAAGTAAATTTAAAAATCGTATGTTACGAGTTGATACATTGTATGATTTCTATAAGGAAGAACGCAATTACCTCAAAAATAAAAAGTATGTTAAAGTACGTAAACTTGTGGTCTATCGTCAAATGATTTTAACATCTAAAAAAAGTTTAGAATTGCTGCAACGTTTGCATAATCATGAAAACGAATTGGCGCAGTTACCTACACAATTTCACTTAATGATTCAGGAGCGACTTGACTTTTTACTTACGTATCATGAACAGCTGCTATTAAAATATACAGGAAAACTAAAGCCTGAGCATTCTGAATGGAGTAAAAACATCGACTATATTCAACGTAATGAACTGATGGAAATTTTCATCAAACAAATAACCTATGCACATGAAGAAGGCGATACGGAATTTTCGAGCTATCATCTGCTCTATATTTTATCCCGTATACTAGACTATGAAGAAAATTTAGAGCACTTGGATACGCTTATTGTGTCCTATCAACGCTATCATGGGCATGAGATTAATGTGGAGCTAGAAGATGAATTTATATAATAAATGAAATATGTAATTTTACGACAAATTGACTAGTATCAATTTGTCGTTTTTTGATATTTTATATAAATCTGTAAATATTTTTAAACTTTGATACAATATAATTAAATGTAAAAATAAGGGGTGTCAATATTCATGGTAAATTTAAATAAAATTGAATTAACTAAAAAAGGTCAATTCGTTAACTTAACAAAATCACAAAATCAAGAGATTGGCGAAATTCTTGTTAATTTAAATTGGAATCAGAGAACTGAGAGAAATTCAGGCGGCTTTTTATCTTCTTTATTTGGCACAAGCTCTAAAGGTGGGATTGATTTAGATTTAGGATGTCTATATGAAATGACAGATGGTAGTAAAAGTTGTGTTCAGGCTCTTGGTAATGCTTTTGGTAGTTTGCATTCTGCCCCTTTTATTGAACTAGATGGTGATGATCGTACTGGTATGACAAGCAGCGGTGAAAATTTACGCATTAATGGAAACAAGGTAAGAGACATTAAACGAGTGCTAGTTTATACATTTATCTATGAGGGAGTAGCAAACTGGGCTGAAGCTGATGGGATTGCAACAATCAACTACGGAACAGGTCCTAGCATTGAAGTTCGTTTAAACGAGCATCGTAATGACAAGAATATGTGTGCAATAGCTATGATTGAAAATGTAAATAATGAGACATTTAAAGTTGAGCGACTTGTTGAATATTTTAAGGGACATCAAGATATGGACAAAGCCTACAATTGGGGGTTGTCATGGCGTTCAGGTAGAAAATAAGCAGATACTAACACTTGCAACGTATACATATTAAGTACCTTAGGATACATTCTTCATAGTTGACTGAATAAATGTAGTTTCTCTGATAAATGAAATACAAAAAAGCTGGCATCATTTCTTTTAAACGATGTCAGCTTTTTAAGGTTCACGTCCTTAATGCCAGCAGTTGTGTCTCTGATACCTTGCGCTGCGCTGTTAATTCGCCATGAAGCTTACGATAATTAGTAATACCTGCAATAATAGTATCCCACATTTCCTCAAGTGTTTGTGTTGTTTCAGATTGCTGAGCTAGAGCCGTGCTTAATTGAACTGCTTCATGACTGGCTCCTCCAAATTGCTTCACACGATTTTCAAAGGCTGATGCAGATTGACTCTGTAATTGCTGCCGCCTTTCATTCACTGCATTCATGATCCCCATTTTAAAGACAGGGATAGTCTTAACAAAAGCACCATTAATTTGTTCAATCAATTCACTATTCCCATTGCGCAGCATCTCGATTTGCGGGGCTGTTAAAATGGCAACCATACGTGATTTCTCCAACTCATCTATTTTCTGTTGTAGCAACTCGGCAATTGCTTGTAACCGATTAAGCTCCATTTTTGCCACTTGATTGCCAGCCTCGCTCTGTTTTTCATACATAGGTATTAGTGTTGTTTGCACTTCATGTAATTTCATATCTGCTGCGACAATATATTTTTCTAGCTCCAGGTAAAACATCAAATCTTCATTATATAATCGTGCTAGGACGCGATTATCCTTTGCTAATTCCTCTTCCATAAGCACAAATTGATAATGAATTTTTTCAATATCTCTACTGAGTACATTGTATTTGGCAAATAAATCATCATCATTTTTGGTTTTACGTGCAAATAGCTTCTTAAAAAAACCCTTTTGCTCAGCAAAATCCTTTTTATCAAATGTCAACATTAAGGCTTCAAGCTGCTTAAATAATTCTCTTGATTCATAGGATGCTGATTGGGTAATCAAATCTAAAATTTGATCTGCGAATTTTGCTAATTTTGTAGCTGGCTCTCTTCCTAACGCCATTAAGTCCAGCTGATTTTTTATATTAATCTGATTGGCAATTTGTTGTACCTCTGCATTTCCCCATAATTGTTGTTTGACGGCTTCTGCTGTTTCCACTGTCAATTGTTCAATTGTCGTAGGGTTATTTGACATTCACGCCGCCTCCTTCCTGTCATCAGAAAAAACGATTAAAGAGCTTTTTAATGATTTTATCTGGTGCAGATTTTTGCTGCTTTGGTTCTTCATAGGATAAGTCAAATAGCATATGCTCTAAACGGTGTACATCATATGAATCCTCTTGCAAGTGCCTTTCTAAGTCTAGCTTCCCTGTCGGATTATAAAATACAATATCCATACCAAAACGATTTAAAAACGCCAGTAATGCAATATCCTCACGTGATAAAGCAGGCTGCTGTGGCGCTTGATATAATACAAGTTTTGGTACCTCTTGAGAGTAGTCAAAGCTTTGAAGTAATCGCAGTATATCCTGTGGAATCATCGTCATCTGCTTAAATAAAAATAACTGTAAATCATATAAAGTCTCATTTGACTGTTGTTTTAACATGGGTTGTTCACATGAAGTTTTTATCGTGTGAGCCATTGCACGCTGTAGCTCTAATGGTAACTCTCCATACTGCCACCAATCACTTTGTATAATGCGCTCCATTGATAGCTCACCATTTACTAAGCAATGTTTATAGTGAAAATGGAAGTTGGCCTTGCTCGTTTTTGAATAAGGGAACTCCTGCACAAAAACGGTTTGTGGACTTGCCAATAATTGATGCATATAATGCCAGTATTCTTCACGTCGGCTCGACACCCCACTAATTTTTGCAAATATTACTGGAATGACTATCTCATCACCAATAACTTCAAATTTCGGTCGAACCATGGCCTTCTCTTTTGCATAAATAAAAATATCATCATAGGTCATTCTTAGTGTTAAGGAGCGTGGCATAAGATCTTTGAATTGCCAAGGCTTAAAGACTCCTGATTGCTGATCATGCATTAATTGTTCAAAATGCTGACTTGAACGATAACCTACAGTTGCCTGACGATCACGAAGCTTGTCAGGAAATGGCTGTAAAGTTGTTTCACTTGCATACGAATAACTGATAGAAAACAAATCTGTAGGATCTATCTCTGCAAATTCATCTATTTTAGCCGGATGAAAAATCAATACGTCACAACCTAGCTCCATTAGCAATAATAGAAAATAACGTTGACTAACAGTTGTCTCCCCATACCAAACAACCTTAGGAAAATCATCTGTCGGCTTCATTGCCTTTGTCCATTGAATCCAATGGTTTTTTAACCACTTCACCATATCAATTAAAAAACGGCGAAAATCATTAGCAAGTAAGCCTAAAGATTGTTGTTGCTGAAAAAGCTCTACAATTTTAATGGTTGCAAGCTGTAAATGTCGATTCATTACACTATCATCATGCTTGGGTATTAATTGATACCCATACATCATTGCCACTAATCGATTAATAGACAGCCCTTTAGGTGTTTGCTGATGTTGTTCTAGAATCGTTTGTATAGCCTGAAAGTCCTTTTGCTCAATATTCTTATTTAATTCTTCACTTAAAATATGAATAATTTGTTTGTGTGACATGGTAAATAATGAATTGAAATAATCATCCTCTTCAATTGGCACTCCTAATACACGTACTGCAATTCGGCTAAAAGTTATTTGTTGTGATGTTTCCTCATAAAATGCACGATTCTTTGGTGAATCTTGAAACGCCTGTAGCCAATCATCAGGATTACGCTCCAACACTGATTGAATTGTGATTGTTTGCATACAAACGCACCTCCTAAAAATCATCCTCAACATAGGCTTAAGAATTCATTTGTCATAGGATGGTCTTACCTATGACAACAAATAAATATTTAAAACACTAAACTACCGTTTGATGTGAAGCAATTTGTAAAACCGCTTCAAGTAATTCATTTGTAAATGCTTCACCATTATGAATTGAGTAGGTAGTATTTGGTAGAACATTGGGCTGTTTATCCTTTAAATCTCCATGATTCGGTGTAAATGCTAAATCAGCCATTGATAGCATTCCATAATCCATAATAGAATCGCCCGCTGCTATATGCACATCGTATGTACAAAATTCCTTCATATAATCTATTGCCGCTTCCTTTGTCAGTACCTTGGGCATAAAATACAATTTTTTTCCTTGCAGAAGAACGTACCAGCCATGGGCATCAAACTCTTGAATCATTGCTTGTAATTCACCCTGGCGTAAAACTTCAATATCCACATGATGTACATAAAAAAGATCATCTATATAGAAAGAACGTTGTAACCATGCATCAGATTTGATCGTTTGAAATAGCTTTAACATATCCTCTCTTGGAATGGAGGAATCTTGAATACGTCTACATAATGTTTTCGTCCATTTGTCATATGGCTGACCTTTTTCTAATATTGTACCCCCATTACTTGTAATTGCAAAAGTAGGGCACATGTCATTAATAAAATGTATTCTCTGATATTGATGCAACGCTCTTGTCGTAACAGGTACAAATAGTGTTTGCTGATGTACCTGCTGCAATAAAGTTGCTGTTGCATTTGTCATCATACTCATGTCTTTATCAGCCTTCCGCTCAACTATCACTGTCTCTGTATTTGGCGGAAACATATCCATCATACGTTTAGAATAAATAAGTGTTCTATCTAAATCTGATGTAAATAGTATCATCTTATCCTCCTCTACAATTCTCTTATTAAGCCACAACATGCATAGGACATATTCGAATATTCTTCTATTAATACATTTTTTTCACGAGCTAATAATAAAATGTGTTCCAGCTCATGAATGTACTGTGAATTAATTAGGATTTTCCAGGGGATTCGTCGCAGCAAAACTCTTGTCGTTTCTCCAACACCAGGTTTGATAAAATGAATATTTTCAATAGCAAAATCCTGCTGAATCTTTTGAACGGACTTCATTCCCTCCCAAGTAATTGGAGAGTTGGGTAGCTCTTGAAGTTGATGTACAATCTCACTCTGCACATTTTCAAAGCATGTGACAATGCGTTCTATGTACAAGTTTGACACATCCATTTCCTCTAATTCTTTGTAGTATTTTGCACCATGAAAGTCTTTCTCATCCATAAACTGTAGATTTAAAACTGTTCTACTCACCAGTCCAGATACAGTCGAATTTAAACAAGCAGATGGAATTAAAAAATCTTCACGAGTTCCATAAATGGCAGCACAATGCCCAGGATCCGCCAAAACGGCTAAATCGGCATTTAATTGTGCCTGATATTGTGCATTAAATTTTTGACAGGAATGTATTAATTCATTAGTAATAGCACCCTTACCCGTCCAACCATCAATAAATTGAAGACAGCCTTGGGGATGTTGTGTCAAAATGTAACGAATTGCTGTTTCGTCAAACCCACGACCACGTAGTATAGAAATTGAGTAATGTGGAACATTCACCTTATAGCGCATTTGTATATACCGTTTGATTAAAATGCCGATTGGTGTACCTGCTCTCGCTAAACTAACAAGAATTAAATTGTTCAGCCCTCTATTTTTGATGGTTTGCTCGGCCACCACACCAACAGCTATTGCTATTCTCTCAGCGTAAGCATCTAAAGTTTTATGAAATAGATCCATATATGTTTTAGAGGGTTGATATTCCATTGGAAGCATTTCAGAATAGTGCGTGCCAGTTTGAATAAGCTGTTCACGCTTTTCATTATCCATTTCAAGAAAAACATTACCAATATCACGCAATAAAAAAATAACATCCTCTGGTGCATAGCTCCCCATTTTATCTGGCTGCAAAGTCGATATCATCGTTCTACCTCCATTTCATGCATACAAATCACATATATTTTTGTACTACTGATGGATTGTAGTGCCTCTATCACCCGGGCAATTATCTCTTTACTTGCTATACGTTCCACAATAAAGAAAAGTTCCGAATACGGTCGACTTTGTATATTATATAAATAATTTTCAACCCCATTGTTCTCTGGGCTTTCAAAGACTATTTTTTCGTTAATCGTATAGTCTAGTTCATCTGTACAATAGATTGGACTACGGGTCGACGATTGAAAATAAACATCTTCCCCTAAATAAGAGGCAATTTGCATAGGGACATACATAAATTCCCCTGTTCCGACAACAAGTGCTGGTCCATCCGTCCGTAGCTCTTTTAATTGCTCGGCGATTGCCTGTAACATTTTCTTTTGCTCGATATGCTGTTTGGACGTTAGCATAAATCTTCCTGTCGCTAGTACATAAGGCTGATTGTTTACAAGACCATTCTCTGCAATAGAACGATAGAACTTGCGATCAAGAGATTCTTTGATTGGTAATAGTGTCATGTTCTGTGCAGCATGTGTTGTTATTTTAGGTTGCTTTCTTGCTAAATTGGGTGTCCCACTACAGCTAAATTGACCGCACATAATGGCGATGAACTCAATAGAGATCCCCCATTGCTTCTCTAATTGCTGAAAGACCATTTGCTGCTGTTCTGAACGCCAATCTAAAATAGATAGCACAGCATACTCCCTAACAAGCGGAAATTTCTGTTTTAATGTTTGAATAATATTAATAACCGTATTACCAGTAGTAATCTCATCATCAATTAATACAATGCGCTTGGCTTGCAGTATAATGTCAGGCTCCTCTGTATAGATTCTATGGCTTGTTGCATGGGAATGTTCTTCCTCAAATGTAACAAATGGTTCGAAATCTGGAAGTACTTCACGTGTGGTATGGATATACATGGCATTTGTTTGGAATGCATTAAATACGGCATGTCCAAGTGCAGTAGCTGTCTCAGCAAATCCAATAAACAATGTTTTTTCAGACAACTGCATACAACCCTCTGTAGAATTCTGAATTCCATCCAACCCCGTGCATTCTTTTAATGCTTCTACAACAGATTGCATAGAAATCACATGTTGACCAGTAAGATGCTGATTATACATCATGGCTAGAAGAGTTCCAGTCAGTAATGGGATTTGTGGGCGAACAGCCAAATGTTTGCCAAGCACAGTGCTCACAAACAAAAACTGTCTCTTCTTATTAATACGTGCTGCCATTTTAAATAAATCTGTCAATGCAAAATTGTGGGGATTATGAGTGACTTTAATATCGATTGTATAATTTGGCAAAATGCTAAGTTTACTCATTTGTTGTTGCATAAATACTACCACCTATTTCAGAATTTAATAACAGTGAGGCAAAATCTAAAGATTCATGATAAACGCCATAGACATGAGCTTGTTTTAAGATTCGCTGCGCCCATCTCATATGTGGTTTGATTTCATTCATTTTATTAGCATAGTGGCTTTTCATAACACCTTTGCGGCCATCACTATTTTCTACAATACTTAATGCATCTAAATACTCCTCATAGGATATGGCATATAGTGCATGCACGACACGAATATGACTAGGATGAATGACTGTTTTACCCATAATGCCGTTTTGTTTATCCATTAAAACTTCCTTCATTAATCCATCTAAACAATCATCCAACAATGCTTTCCTTGTATCAAGCGCACCTTTTTCACTAAATGGCGTCACTCTTAATGCAGGCTTTAATACACGTTGATTACTAAAATACTCCCATACAGGCCCAGAAATAACAAAACCATCTTCCTCACGACCTAAGACATTTACTATATCTGCTATACAATCTCTTATTACACTGATATCATAAATGGTCGAATCCATACGGCGGCGAATTCCGTAAATACCACAAAAATCAGTTGCACCAATACGCACATTTAATACGCGCTTCCTGTATTGATGAAGAACCTCTTTGATGCCTAATAACGCTTGCATACGAGATTCCTTATATAATACCTCACGACTTTCTAAAATTGGCATACCATATAAGGTTACATCATGTTCCAAAATGGTTTGTTCAAGTAACTTGAAATATTGGGCTCCTTGTGTTGCCGTAAATTTTGGAAATACATAACCTGTTAATATTTCTTGCTTCTTCCCTAATGTAGTTGTTAAATAATTAAATTGTTCAACATGACGTACACGAATAAAAAGTAGTGGTAAATCTTGTAGTAGCAATTGTTTTTGATTATAAAGTGCATATAACTCACTTATATCCTCAATCAATTTTGCTTCACAATCTAGTAACTCTGTATCCCCTACCGCATCCTCTAAATCAATGACAAGTGATGTGAGTTCTTTATATTTTTGCGATTGAATCAAACCCACAATATTAGGCATGGAAGCTGGCATATACAAAGTCGCACCTAAGGCATATGACAGAATATCTGGCGTTTCCCATTTTGTAAAAGGCTGTGGTTTCTTATAAAAAATCGTCTCTGCTTCTGTTGCAAAGTGTTGCATCTAATCCTCTCCCCAGTAATAGTATGCCTTCTGTGAAAAAAGCACTGTATCAGCCTGTTCCTTACAGACCAATACAGTGCCTTGTTTACACTGCTGTTTTCTTATTCATCTTGTGTACAACAAATGTTAATAAGAATGCAGCAATTAGAATAATAAAGAATATTTCATGTGAAAGATGGAATCCAAAAATACTTGCAAACATCTTCAGTGCAATAATCGCAATTAAAATATAGGCAGTTGTTTCAAGCTCTGGTACACGCTCTATCAAAGAAAGGAATACACCAGCGATGGTACGCATCATAATGATTCCCAATACTCCACCTAATAATAGGACCCATACTTGATCTGATATCGCAAAAGCTGCCAGTATTGAGTCTACTGAAAAGGCAATATCCATTAATTCAACTGAAATAACAGTCGCCCAGAACGTTCCAAAGACACGAACCATCCAACCTGTCTTTTTAAACTCATGTGCCTCTCCTTCATCATCGCTCTTATTTTTAAAATGCAGTATGACTAACCACATTAAATAAGTTGCGCCAATTACTTTAACGATGGAGAACTTCACGAGATAAACACCAATACCGATGAAGAGAAATCTGAAGAAATACGCTCCAAACATCCCATACATTAATGCTTTTTTTCGTTGATGCTTTGGAAGATGTTTAACAAGTACAGCTAAAACTAATGCATTGTCCGCAGACAATAGTCCTTCCATAATAATCAATGAAAAAATTAGGCCCCATGATACTGGATCTGTTAAAACCTGTCCCCACATGTGCCAGTTAAAAAACTGTGCATATGTATTTAATATCTCGTTGATAACGTCCAAAAAAGACCCTCCGTCATGTTCCTATCCAAGTATTTATTGTAGACCATATGCATTGACTAATGCTGCTAAGCCACCTTGATAACCTGAGCCTACTGCCGCAAATTTCCACTCACCATTATGGCGATACAGTTCACAAAATACTACGGCTGTTTCAATGCTAAAATCTTCGCCTAAATCATAACGCAATACTTCAGCCCCTGACTCTTCATTCGTCAAACGAACATAGGCATTCAGAACCTGACCGAAGTTTTGATGACGACCCTCTGCATCATAGATTGTAACCGTCACAACAATCTTTTCAATTTGTGGAGATACTTGCTTTAAGTTTACAAGAATTTTTTCATCATCCCCATCACCTTCTCCTGTACGGTTATCGCCAGTATGCACAACTGATTGATCTTGGCTTGATAAATTATTGTAAAAGATAAAGTCTAGTTCATTGCGACATTTACCTGATGCATCTAGTAAAAATACAGATGCATCGAGGTCAAAGTCTTGTCCACCATCAAATTGCTTTACATCCCAGCCTAAGCCAATTCCAATGCTGTTTAGACCTGGATCTTGCTTTGTTAAATCAATACGTTGCCCTTTACTTAATTGAATAGCCATTGAAAATCTCCCTTTCTGTCCAAAGATGAAATTTTTTAGTTTACGCTCAAACCATAATCGTTACATAAAGCAGCTAAGCCACCCTGATAGCCAGCACCAATCGCATTAAATTTCCATTCTCCGTTATGACGGTATAATTCCCCTACTACGATAGCTGTTTCAATACTGAAATCCTCACCTAAATCATAACGAATAATTTCTTCGTTTGAAGCAGCATTGACAATACGAATATAGGCATTAGAAACCATACCAAAGTTCTGACTACGTGCCTCTGCATCATGAATTGTTACAGTAAATGCTAGTCGTTGTATATGTGCAGGTACTTGTGTTAATGCAACTTTCACCACTTCATCGTCACCTTCACCAACACCAGTTAAATTATCACCTGAATGTTCAACAGAGCCGTTGCCACCTGTTGTATTATTGTAGAAAATAAAATCATTTTGATCTGCCACTTTCCCTGTATCTGCAAGTAAAAATACAGATGAATCTAAATCGAAATCATTTCCACCATCATATTTATTTGTATCCCATCCTAAACCAACAACTACATTTGTTAACCCCGGATTTGTTTTTGTTAAATCTACCTTTTGACCTTTTTGTAATGAAATAGCCATTATCATTCTCCTCCTAGTTATTATTTATTTATTGATATCTTCGAACAACGTCGCCAAGTTTCACGTCATTTGTTCCTGTTCCAACTGCAGCAAATTTCCATTCATTGCTATGACGGTAAATCTCACCACAGACTAACGTCGTTAAGTTCGAATAGTTATCAGTTAAATTATAGCGGATTAGCTCACTACCTGTCCTGTCATCGTACACACGAATATATGCATTTTGAATCATGCCAAAGTGTTGATTACGACCTGCTGCATCATAGATGTTTACAACAAACACTAGCTTGTTATATTGTGTTGGTACAGACGACAGCTCAATTGTAATAACTTCATCATCACCATCGCCATCACCTGTTAAATTATCACCTGAATGTTGAACAGAGCGGCAGTTACTTGTTAATTTTCCAAAATAAATAACATCGTCTCCCGCAACAACCTTATCATCTTGCAGCATTAACACAGAGGCATCGCAGTCGATGTTTCTGCCACTGCCGCTATTTCTACTTGAAAATAAGCCTCCGAATAAGCCTCCGCTTTTTTCTTGACTTACAGGGTCCCAGCCTAAGCCTACTTTGATTTTATTTAAGCCAGCATTCCCCTTTGTTAAATCAACACGTTGCCCTTTTTGCAAATTAATTCCCAATTTAATCACCCTCCTAAACTATGTGTTGCCAACTGAAAGATTATATGTAAAGAAATAATCTACATGTAAAGTCGAATCTTTTTATATTTCATAAAAGATTGTCGTTTTTCAACATATATTAAGTCTAAAATAACATTACAAAAAATTCAATTAATGGCTCCAAAAAGGTTTATTCACTTATTCTTGGTTCAATACCAAGATGAGCCTTATTTTCGAGAATTCTTCTTAACAAAGACGTTTTCACTTTAAATGAGTTTCTTTTACCACAGTAAAAAAACCTTCTAACTTGTAGAAGGCTATTAAGGTATAAACTAGCTTTTCATTTTTGGATCAAGTGCATCACGTAGTCCATCACCCATTAGGTTAAAGCCGAGAACTGTTAACATAATAGCCAGACCTGGGAAAATCATTGTCCATGGAGCATTGATTAAAAATTTTCGAGCATCAGCTAGCATTTTTCCCCACTCGGGTGCTGGTGCTTGAGCTCCTAGTCCAAGGAAGCCTAATGCTGCCGCCTCAATAATGGCTGTCGCAATAGCTAGTGTTCCTTGGACAATTATTGGTGTTATGGAATTCGGTAAAATATGAGAGAATAAAATTCGTGAATCACGCATGCCAATTGCTTTTGCCGCTACAATATATTCCTCTTCCTTAACACTCAATACCTTAGAACGAATTAGACGACCAAAATTCGGTACGTTAATTATTGCTATAGCAATTAATGCATTTTGTAAAGATGGGCCTAGCACTGACACTACTGCAATCGCTAATAGCATACTAGGGAAAGCTAACATAATATCAAAAATACGTGAAATAATTGTATCAATCCATTTTCCATAATAACCTGCAATAATACCAAGTAAACTGCCAATGATTACGGATAAAATAACCGAGAAAAAGCCTACCCATAACGAAATCCGTGCTCCATGTATGATTCTAGAGAGAATATCCCGTCCAAAATCATCTGTTCCAAACCAATGTTCACTTGATGGTGCCAATAAACGCTTCGCAAAATTTTGTTCATTGATACCCTGTGGTGCAATGTACGGACCCACTATAGCAAGTAAAATAAAAAATATAACAATTCCTGCTCCTACGAGGGAGACTTTGCTCTTTTTAAAGCTACGCCAGCCTTCGAGCCACGGACCTACCGCACGTTCTCGAGCTGGTGCTGCTTCTTTTTTGATATCCATTGCTCCAGTCATCATTGCAGCTCCCTTCTATTTGTATTTAATACGCGGATCAATCACTGTATACAGTAAATCCACAATTAAGTTAATCATGATGAAAATAAATGCAACGATTAGAATACCTGATTGAATAACAGGATAATCCCTGAAGCCAATCGCATCATAAATATAACGACCAATTCCTGGCCAACTAAAAATAGTCTCTGTTAAAATGGCACCACCAAGCAGTAATCCTGTTTGTAGACCAATTACCGTTAACACAGGAATCACAGCATTCTTTAAGGCATGCTTATAGACAACAATGAACATTTTTTGGCCTTTCGCTCTTGCAGTGCGTACATAATCTGAGCGCATTACTTCTAGCATGGAAGATCTTGTGATTCTTGCAATGATAGCCATCGGAATGGTCGCAAGTGCTACTCCAGGTAATATTAATCTCTTTAAAACTTCAATGAATTGATCAAAGCGTCCTTGAATAAGAGTATCAAATAAATAGAAATGGGTTATGGCGGTTATTGGATTTCGAACATCCTCTCGACCAGAAGTAGGCAACCAGCCAAGCTTACTACTAAATGTCCATTGCTCCATCAAACCTAGCCAGAATACTGGTACAGATACACCGACTAATGCCACTATCATTGCAATATAGTCGAACCAAGAATTTTGGAACCATGCAGAAATAATGCCAGCATTAACACCAATAACGATGGCAATAATCATAGCAAAAAGTGCAAGCTCTGCCGTTGCTGCTAAGTATGGAAATATTTCTTCTGATACAGGTAATTTTGTACGTAAGGAAACTCCCAGATCTCCCTGGAAAATGCCTGACAAATAACTAAAATATTGTGTATACCAGGGTTTATCTAATCCTAAACTTGCGTTTAATGCCTCGACCGCCTCTTTTGTCGCCTGTTGTCCTAAAATAACTTTAGCTGGATTACCAGGTATTGCACGTATCAACATAAAAACGATAAAAGTCATTCCAAGCAAAACTGGGATTAGTTGAAGTAAACGTCTCCCCATATAGTGAAGCATTTTCATCACCTCTCTATGATTTTCATAATATACTTTGAAGTCTTTATATACTGTTGAAAGGTTGAGTCTTCACCAAACGGCTTTAAATGTTTAGATGAGATCTTTCATACAGAAGAAAAGGATTTGATTTTCCTTTATTAGAAAAGAATCTGCGAGAATTCCACGGCTTACCCGCAGAAAAGCAAGCAGATTCTTTTAAACTTCTCTATTCAATTAAAAAATGAACTTTACTATTGAATATCTACTGCATCTAAACGGTCAGAGCCAGTAGGATGCGCAATATAATTTGTAACTTTCTTGTTAGCAGCTAAAATTGGAATAGAGTGAGCAAGTGGAACCCATGGAGCATCCTCAGAAATAATTACTTGAGCTTGCTTATAAAGCTCGTTACGCTTGTCCTCATCAATTTCAGTTTGAGCAGCTGTTAATAGCTTGTGTAATTCTTTGTTGTCATAGAATGTATAGTTATTAGAATGGATATTATCGCCGTCTAATAATGAATATAGGAAGTTATCCGCATCTCCATTATCACCTGTCCAACCAAGTAAGAATGCATCTGCTTCACCCTTTTCAGCTTTATCTAAATAAGTAGCCCATTCATATGACACAATTTTAGATTTAATGCCTACATCTTCTAAGTTCTTCTGAATCGCTTCTGCAACTTTTTGACCATCTGGCATGTATGGTCGTGGTACTGGCATTGCCCATAGCTCAATCTCTTTGCCATCATAGCCTGCTTCAGCAAGTAATGCTTTCGCTTTTTCAGGATCATACGTATAGCCTGTAACTTCATCGTTATAACCAGAAATTACTGGTGGCATTGGGTTTTTCGCTGGCTCCGCTAACCCTTCATAAAATGCATCCACTAGTGCTTGTTTATCAATAGCATAGTTTACTGCCTGACGCACTTTTACATTATCAAATGGAGGTCTAGTAACTGTTAAACCTAAATACCCAACGTTCATAGAAGGACGTTCAATTAGCTGTAAGTTGGTATCTCCTTCGATTGTTCCTTTATCAGATGGACTTAAGCCATCAGCTACATCAATATTGCCGCTCGTTAATTCAGTTAAACGTGCAGTGTTTTCTGGTATAGAACGATAAATAACTTTATCTAATTTTGGATAGCCATCAATATAGTAATCTGGGTTTTTCTCAATAGTTATCGCATCATTACGTACCCAGCTGACAAACTTGAATGGACCTGTTCCTACAGGATTTGCTGATAAGCCTTCTTCATCTGCCTCAAAAGCTGTTGGCGAAGCGATTGCAAATGGAGACATCGCTAAATTTTTCAGGAATGGTGCTTGTGGTTGGCTTAACTTAAGAACAACCGTATAGTCACCCTCAGCAGTAGCAGATTCTATAATTTGCTTGTCACCAACGACAAATTGAGTTTTAAAATATGGATATTTATCATTGCTTGATTTCCAACGTTCAATATTTTTGACAACTGCCTCTGCGTTGAAATCTGTGCCATCATGGAATTTTACACCCTCTTGTAATTGGAATGTATAAGTTAACCCATCCTCTGACGGCTCCCATGATTTTGCCAAGCCTGGTTGAATCGTTACATCTCGTTCACCAAAGTTTACTAGCGTTTCATAAATATTTGCTGTAACTGTAAAGGATTCACCGTCTGTTACAACAGCAGGGTCGAGTGCTACCGAATCTCCACCACGACCATAGACTAATATTTTCGGTTCGCCGCTGTTAGCTTTATCGCCACCAGTTGAAGCATCTTTACTACCCGTATTCTTAGTGTCTGAGCCGCCACAAGCCGCTAAGATTGTCGAGAGAACAAGGATAAACATTACACTCAAAGTCCATAGCTTCTTTTTCTTCATTAAATTTCCCCCTATGTTTTTTTATATCATTTAATGTTGAATAGCATCATAGAGATGACAAGCAACATAATGACCCGGTTTTACTTCTTGCATTTTTGGAACAATTTGAGAACATTCTTCTTTTTTAAACGGACATCTTGTATGGAAAGTGCATCCACTAGGCGCATTTGAAGCACTCGGAATATCCCCAGTAATAATCAGTTGTTCACGTTCAAACGTAGGATCTGGAACAGGAACCGAAGATAAGAGAGCCTGTGTATATGGATGAAGCGGCTCTGCATATAAATCCTCACTTGCTGTCAACTCTACTAATTTACCTAAATACATCACACCAACGCGATTACTGATATGACGCACTACTCCTAAGTCATGTGAAATAAAAATATATGTCAGCTTTAAATCCTTTTGCAGCTTTTGCAATAAATTTAAAACTTGTGCCTGTATCGACACATCAAGTGCAGATACTGGCTCATCCGCAATAATTAAACGAGGATTGGTCATCAAGGCTCGAGCAATACCAATACGCTGCCTTTGACCTCCACTAAACTGATGTGGATATCGCTTAATATGATATTCATTTAGACCTACTGTTTCTAGAAGCTCCAAAACCTTCTGCTTACGTTCTTTAGCATTACCCATACCATGAACAATAAGCGGCTCCTCTAATATCTTCCCAATATTGTGTCTTGGATTTAAGGAAGCATAGGGATCCTGGAAAATCATTTGAATATCCCTTCGTGCCTTACGCATTTCATTATTGGATAATTCTGAAATCGTTTTCCCTGCGAATTCTATATTTCCTTCCGTTGGCTCAATTAATCGCATTAACAATCGCCCAGTAGTTGATTTACCACATCCCGATTCTCCTACAATGCCTAATGTTTCTCCTTCAAAAACCTCAAAAGAAACATCATCTACTGCCTTCACATCCCCAACCTGTGTATTAAGAATGCCTTTCCGAATAGGAAAATATTTTTTCAAGCCATCAACTTTCAATAAAACTTTCGACATGCTGCACCACCTCCTGCTTCTCTAGTAAAAAACATCTTGATTTATGTTGCTCTGCTGCTTCATATAAAGGTGGTGTTTCCTGTTGACAACGATCCATTGAAAAATCGCAACGTGCTGCAAAACGACAGCCGACCTTGATACTCCCTGGCTTTGGTACACTTCCGGGTATCGAATAAAGGTTGTCCTTTTTATAACGCATATCAGGTACAGATTTAATAAGCCCTTGCGTATAAGGATGCTTAGGATTAGCAAATATCTCCTGAATCGGCGCCTCTTCAACAATTTGTCCTGCATACATAACAATGACACGCTCACATGTTTCTGCTACAACGCCCAAATCATGGGTAATCAATAATACAGCTGTATTTAAACGTTTATTCAAGTCTTTCATTAACTGCAAAATTTGTGCCTGGATCGTTACATCAAGAGCAGTAGTTGGTTCATCAGCTATCAAAACCTTTGGGTCGCAGAGAAGTGCCATCGCAATCATGACACGCTGTCGCATGCCTCCTGATAATTGGTGTGGATAATCTTTTAACAATGATTCCGCACGTGGCAAACCTACAAGCTTCATAATTTCTATCGCTCTTGTAAACGCTTCCTTTTTTGACCACTTTGGTTGATGTATTAAAATTGCCTCTTTCAGCTGATCTCCAATTGTAAATAAAGGATTTAAGGAGGTCATAGGCTCTTGGAATATCATTGCTACATCTTTTCCACGAATTTTTTGCATTTGTTTATCTGATAATGCCGCTAGATTTTTACCATCCAATAGTATTTCGCCACCTGTTATTTTTCCTGGTGGTGATGGTATTAATCCCATAATGGATAGTGATGTGACACTTTTACCACTTCCCGATTCTCCAACAATCCCTAATATTTCTCCTTCATGCACAGAAAAATCGATATCATCAACGGCAGGAATTTGCCCATCATCTGTAAAAAAGGTCGTTTTTAAACCTTTTATTTCTAGCAGCTTTTTCCTCATGCACAATCGCTCCATCCTACCTATATTTTACTAAATTGCATAATTCTATTAATATAATACACTAACTATCATTAAATTCCCTATTTTCAGATAATTCTAACTAAAAAAATTATCTCTTTCAATCATTATTATTCTGTATAGAACATAAATTTTCTACAAAACTCGACCCACATACTATTTTTTTCTTATTAAACGATAATAATTTACATAAATCGCAAAAAAATAGCCCTCCATTAAAAATTAAATGGAAGACTATTTTTTAATTTTTTATTATATTTTCCGATGAATCCTATTGGGAATTTCAATTTAAATGCTGCACTTGAAATAAATTGTAATATGTTCCTTGCTTTTGCATAAGTTCTTCATGTGTACCACTTTCAATTAATTGCCCATGATCGATGACAATAATTTTATCAGCATGAGTGATTGTAGAAAGTCGGTGAGCAATAATTATTGTTGTACGTTCATGTGCAAGCAACTCTAATGATTCTTGAATAAGTGCTTCACTTTCTAAATCTAATGCAGAGGTAGCTTCATCTAGTATTAAAATAGGTGGATTTTTTAAAAATACACGAGCGATAGCGACACGCTGCTTTTGACCACCAGATAACTTCACTCCACGCTCTCCAACCTTGGTGTCATAGCCATTTGGTAAGCTCAAAATAAAGTCGTGTGCGTTTGCTGCCTTCGCTGCAGAAATTACCTCTTCATCAGTAGCATCTGGTTTGCCCATTAAAATATTCTCTTTTACAGAATCACTAAATAAAATATTATCCTGCAACACGATGCCGATTTGTGAACGTAATGAATGAAGTGTTACGTCCTTCACATCATAGCCATCAATACGCACTATACCATTTGTTGTATCATAAAAGCGTGGAATCAAGCTTATTATCGTGGATTTACCGCCACCACTCATACCTACAAATGCCA
This sequence comes from Lysinibacillus sp. GW821-FHT14F06, assembly GCF_058803665.1. NCBI lineage: Bacteria > Bacillati > Bacillota > Bacilli > Caryophanales > Bacillaceae > Lysinibacillus > Lysinibacillus sp. GW821-FHT14F06. Next base: position 164,742 of record NZ_JBXAPF010000008.1, on the reverse strand, counting down.
CTGTCTCTCCAGGGTTAATGGTAAAATGAATATTGTTTAAAATTTTTGAGCCATCAGCCTCATATTGAAAATTCACGTTGTCAAAGTGGACCTCACCATTTACCCGTTTCAACTCTATGGCATCAGACTTATTTTTCACTTCATAAGGTTCATCTATTAATTCAAACATTCGGTCCATTGAAGCAATCGACTGCGTTAATGTAGTAGATGAACTAACTAAACGACGGAGTGGACCATAAAGTCTTTCAATATAAGCAATAAAGGCAACCATCGTTCCTATGGACAGAGGACCATTAATAACCTGATAGCCTGCATAGGCAATTACTAACAACGGGGCTACATCCGTAATAGTATTCACTACAGCAAAGGATTTCGCATTCCACTTTGTATGATCCAATGCCTTCTCTAAAAATTCACCATTTGCCTCATCAAATAATTTTTGTTCATGCTTTTCGAGTGTAAAGCTTTTAATTATGCTCATTCCAGCGACTCGTTCATGCAAATAACTTTGTACACCTGCAAGTGCCTTGGAGCGCTTTCTAGTTAAATCCCTCAGCTTACCAAAAAAGTACTTCACACTAAATGCATAGAATGGGAACGCAATCAAAGCTACAAGTGTCAGCTTAACATCCATTGTCAGCATAATCACGATGGCAATAACAATTGTGGCAAGATCTAGCCATACATTCATCAAGCCTGTCATAATAAAGTTTTTTGTTTGTTCCACATCATTAATCACTCTTGAAATAACATCGCCAGCTCTTGTATTTGCATAGTATTTTAAACTTAGTCGTTGTAAATGTGCATAGATTTGCTTTCGAATATCAAAAAGCACCTTATTACTAACATGTTGAGCAAAATATTGACGATAATACTCAATTGGTGGTCGAACGATAAAGAACACAATGATAGTGCCACCTAACCAATAAAATAACTCTTTTGTTTTCTCTGCATCTGATAGATCATTTGCAGCAATAATATCATCTAACACAATTTTTATAAGCAAGGGGATAAATAATGGAATGGCAAACTTCACTATACCAATTAATATCGTTAAAATGATTTCCCAAGTATATGGTTTTACAAAACGCATATACCGCTTTATACTACCCATTTCCAATCACATCCTTAATGGAGAACATTCTTGATAAAGACCCATTTATACAGGGCAAAAATAAATGGACATTCCAAACTGAATGCCCAAACGTATTATAGCAATATTTCGTTTTAAGTACATGTAATATGACTTTTTCGCTAACTATTTTTCCACTCTCTTGAAAGACAAAAAACACCCATTAGTAAAACTAATAGGTGCTTCTTAACAATCATCTGCTTGCATATCGAGCTGAAACTTATAGCGATTTGTCCAGGCATCGATGAAATCAGGTGCAAAGGGTCCCCTTTTTTGTTGAATCCAGCTAATTAATTTATCGACATTGCGCTTTAGAATTTTATCAATGACATCTGGATAAGACATTTCCTTACGATGTAACTCATATTCATCTTCATCTAAAAGCGAATAAGACATGTCAGGGAACACTTTAATGTCTAAATCATAGTCAATATATTTAATGGCATTATTATCGAAAACAAATGGTGAGCTTAGATTACAATAATAATACACACCGTCCTCACGCAGCATGCAGATGATGTTAAACCAGTGCTCCGCATGGAAATAACAAATAGAAGGCTCTCTCGTTAGCCAAGTACGACCATCGGATTCTGTCACAAGTGTCCGTTCATTCGCACCGATAATGATATTTTTTGTTCCTTTTAACACCATTGTTTCTTGCCAAACTCGGTGGATACGGCCATTGTGCTTATAACTATGTATTTGTATCGTTTCTCCTTCTACCGGTATTGCCATTTTTGAAGCCCACCTTTTCGTCTATGCTACCTAAATCTAGCAGTCTCTAGTATATTATAGCAATGTGTAGGCGAAAGGTGTAGTTAGAAAACCACAAATTTCCCTGTGTCCTTTTCAATTTTTACAAAAAATCGTAAATTTAAAGAGAATTTTATCATACCCATTATCCAATTAGAATTTTTAATTGTGAATCAGTGATTTCTCTTCTAATATTAAATGATTTTTGTCTGCCTGAGCGGTTCTACCCTCGATCTGAGCGAATCCTTCGACTTCCTGAGCAGTTCTTCCTTCAACCCGAGCGAATCCTTCTACTCCCCGAGCAATTCTACCTTCGACCCGAGCGAATTACTACCCGAGCAATTCTACCTTCGACCCGAGCGAATCCTTCTACTACCTGAGCAGTTCTTCCTTCTACCCGAGCGAATTCTCTGACTTCCTGAGCAGTTCTTCTTTCAACCCGAGCGAATCCTTCGGCTACCTGAGCGGTTCTTCCTTCATTCCGAGCGAATTCTTTGACTTCCTGAGCAGTTCTTCCTTCAACCCGAGCGAATTCTCTGACTTCCTGAGCAGTTCTTCCTTCAACCCGAGCGAATCCTTCTACTACCCGAGCAATTCTACCTTCGACCCGAGCGAATCCTTCTACTACCCGAGCAATTTTACCTTCGACCCGAGCGAATCCTTCTACTACCCGAGCAGTTCTTTTTTCAACCCGAGCGAATCCTTCGACTGCCTGAGCGATTCTACCTTCGACCCGAGCGAATCCTTCTACTACTTGAGCAGTTCTAAGCAAATTTTTCGACTACCTAAGCTATTTCTCTTCTGGCCCAGGCAGAGTGAACGTTTTTAATAAAATAAAGGAGCTGTCTTTTATAATCTTTTCGATTTTGACAGCTCCTTAGAGGTAAATGCAAATATGCAATTACAAAGTGTTATTCACCAAGATCTTGGTTTGTTTTAGAGAAGTTTCCTGAAGCTTGAGCTTTCTTTTGCTCTGCTTTAGCATTTTGCTTTTGCACTTCATTCACATCAGTCTCATAACCAAACTCTTGACTTTGACGTTGCATGTTTTTATTTGGTTGGAAATTTGCGTTGTTTTGCTTTTTCATTTTCATTCACCTCCACGATAATTATTGTGTACCGAGGTGAATGCTTTTATGCTTATAAATTATTTTATTTTACTTTCCCAATTCTCTCCATATTTTAAGCATTGGCACTGGCATAGGTATTTGCTCTATTTGTTCTCTAGTCAGCCAAACGCCTTTTTCAGTAGAATGACATGTCATGAAATAACTATTTAGATTCCATGTTAAATGTGAAAAAACATGTTTAAATGTAAGTAAATCCTTTTTTAATTGAACATCTAAAGAATATTCATTTATAAAAGTGTCAATAGAATCTTTCCCATGCTCTATCATTGGAAATTGCCATAGATTAGCCAATAAACCTTCTGCTGGTCGCTGTTCCATTAAAATTTGGCCATTTTGATCTTCACATACAAGTACATCATATGTAATATGCTTCATCTTTACTTTTTTTGATTTAACAGGCAGCTTTTCTGGTTCACCTTCATTAAAGGCAATACAATATTCACGTACTGGACACAATAAACATTTTGGTGATGTTGGTGTACAAATTAGTGCACCCAGCTCCATTAAGCCCTGATTGAAAGATGATGCATTTCCAGGGTCTATCAATCCTTCTACGGCTGCTTCAAAAATCTTTTTTGTTTTAGGGATGGCTATATCCTCATGAATATCTAGCACACGGCTTAACACACGCATTACATTGCCGTCAACCGCATGTTCTGGCTTATCATAGGCAATACTTAAAATAGCACCAGCTGTATATGGGCCTACACCTTTTAACATTGATATCTCATGTCGATTATTGGGTACTATCCCTCCATAGTTCTCCAATACCTCTCGTACTCCAGCCTGTAGATTACGGGCACGAGAATAATAACCTAGACCTTCCCAATGCTTTAGTAAATATTCTTGTGGTGCTTCCGCCAGTAATTCTAATGTTGGAAAACTTTCTATAAAACGATTGTAATAAGGAATAACAGTGTCGACACGTGTTTGCTGCAACATGACCTCAGATACCCAAATTTTATAAGGGTCCTTCGTATGTCTCCAAGGTAAATCACGTTTCTCAACATTAAACCATTCGACTAATGATTGTCGAAATTCTGTTACATATGGATAATTCACAGTGACCTCCAGTGTTTTTACGATTTAAATTATGGTAAAAAGGGTATACAATTAAGAAAAGCTCATTTATCTATAACGATAAAAATCGTTATTTCAAAGATATTCTTTCTATTGGATATCTTGACTTGTTAATTACAGATTATTGAAATATACATGTATGCAATTGTACTCTATTTACATGCATACTAGGAGTGGATATTTTTGGATTCAGGTACACATTTCGTTATGGGTATAGCCCTCGGCGGTCTTGCTTTAGCTGATCCCGTGGTAGCAAATCATTCAATGACATTTACTGCAGTAATGGCAGGCACGATTATTGGCTCACAGGCACCTGATGTCGATACTGTTTTAAAGCTGCGCAACAATGCAATTTATATTCGGCATCATCGAGGAATTACACATTCGCTCCCAGCAGTAGCTCTCTGGCCTATCTTAATTACAGCAGTTCTATCATTCATTATTCAAGACGCAAATGTGTTTCATTTATGGCTCTGGACATTTTTAGCTGTAGCCCTTCATGTCTTTGTTGATATTTTCAATGCATATGGTACACAAGCCGTTCGCCCATTCTCCAGAAAATGGGTAGCATTAGGCGTAATCAATACCTTTGATCCTATTATTTTTTCGCTTCATTGCATTGGCATTTTATTATGGGCTTTTGGTGCAAATCCTGTTTGGACATTTAGCATCATGTACCTCATCATTATCATGTATTATCTATTACGATTTGCAGTCCAAAAATCCGTTAAAAAGGCTGTACATCATACTATTCAAGATGAGGAATATGTTATTGTAGCACCAACAATGCGCTTCTTTCACTGGCGCATTGCAGCAAAATCTAAAACACATTATTACGTTGGTCGTGCCTATGGGCGAACAGTCAATATTTATGATAAATTTGAAATAAAGCCCTTACCAAAAACGCCTCTCATAGAAAAAGCCATGAAGGACCGTAATTTAGATGCATTCGTGTCATTCTCACCGTTATATCGCTGGGAAATTTCTGAGCTAGAAAATGGTTTAACGGAAGTGAGGTTAATTGACCTTCGCTATCGTAGTGATAATCGTTATCCTTTTGTGGCTGTTGCTCATTTAAATGATGATAACGAGATTATTACCTCCTATACTGGTTGGATTTTTACTGAAGATAAACTTCAAAAAAAATTACAGATTGGCGCAAGTAATTGAACAGTAAACCCTGACCAGTGATGGTCAGGGTTTCGTTATTGCATCATATCATCACTAGCATCTAATAAATGAGCGTATTTGGGATTGCGACCTGCAAAGTTATGCAGCTTGTCACCATAGCTAGTAATTAATTGACGTACCAAATTCTCCGTGTAGTCAGCCCCACGATAGTCATAGCCTGCCCTTGCTGAAGTTGATTCAAAATCACTCCATAAAAGCTCAACCCAAACACGTGCACGCCCTACTGACATCTGTGGATTTTTTGCAAGTAACTCCCTAATCAATTTTTCAATCTTTTCTTCCACTTATTTTCCCACCTTTACAGGAGATAGCATCGAAACTGGTAGGGCTTCTTGATATTTGTCACCACCTAATCGATGTCCCCAAGCAAAGCGCCCCTTTAAATAATCTACTTGGAAAAATTCGTTATCAGAGCCATCTATACGATACATTTCACCAGATATGATTGTATCTAAATCCACTAAATAAGCAGCCGCCATTAAAGCTTTTCGTTCATACACTGCAAACTCATTAATAATTCCTAGCTGTTCTGCTTTACGTGCTTTTTCCTTTAGCATCGCAATTTCTTCGCGTAATTCATGCTCTGACATGACCGCGTAGTTTTTTTCACTCATTTTCCTCATTCTCCTTTTCTTCTATAAAACGGTCTATAACTTCAATAGGAAAGCCCTTTTGATAGAGCGCCTGTTTTATCTTCATTTTTCGTTCATAACCAGTATACTTTGACGCGTACTTTTTCCAAACCTTTTCGCCTTGAACATCTAGCAGTTGCTGCCACTCATCTTCCTCTTGTTCGATGATAATTTGGCTCATCACCTCATCTACAACTGAAAAAGAATAACCTTTGCGCATCAGCAAATCCTGAATTTTAGCCTTGATTTGTGTTGGCGTTTTCTTTTTCTCAGAACGAACAACCTTTTCAGCCAACTGTGTCGCAAGTTTCACCTGTTCCCCATGACTGAAGGTAGCAAGTACTTCATCTTGTAAGTCCTTATCAATTCCTTTTTTTATAAGGTCTTGTCTAATTGCCTTAGGTCCTTTTTTCATTGTAGCTTTTTTCGTATCGAGTAAAGCCTTGGAGTATGTTTCATCATCTAAAAAGCCATATGATTTCAGTTTTTGTATGGCTTCTAAAATCACTGCTTCTCCAAACTCTAATGTCAAAAGCTTTTTCTTAACTTCATGCTCACTTCGCATTTGATAGGATAAAAAATTTAACGCTTTATTGAAAGCCTTCCGAATTTCATCCTCATAGGCAATTTCCTGAATATCAAATTCTTCCAGCACCTTGCCCTTTGTTAAACCAAATTGAATAAGAATAGCCTCGTCTACAGGAAAGGCATACTCCTCGTTCAAGTATATATTATAACGTTCTGGATTGTTTTTTTGGCGTGCAATTTTTGTAATAATACGCATATCAAACACCTCACTATCTACGATTATAACATTTTTCACAGTACTGCATTTTCACCGTATTTTGCTATTAGATGGTAAACTAAATATCATATGTTTCACTATATTACTTTAAAGGAGGGAGCTCTTATGAAAATCGTTATCGCAGGTGGCACTGGCTTTGTAGGGAAAGTGCTAACTAGGCTGTTACAAGAAAATGGACATGAAATCATTATTTTAACTCGAAACAAAACTGTGCTAGAAAAAGATATCCAATATGTACAATGGCTTCAGCAGGGTGCACGACCTGAGCAGTTGTTAAATACAGTTGATGCATTTGTTAATTTAGCAGGAATTTCTTTAAATAATGGACGTTGGACAAAAAAACAAAAAAAAGCCATTTATACAAGCCGTATGGATGCAACACTTGAAATCGTGAGAATTATGGAGCAACTTTCCTCAAAGCCAAAAGTATTAATTAATGCCAGTGCAGTTGGGATTTATCCTACATCTACAATAACAACCTATACTGAAAATTCCATGGACTATGCAACTGATTTTTTAGGTACAACAGTTCAAGATTGGGAAAGACAGGCTAATCGCGCAGAAAAATTAGGAATACGAGTTGCGCTTGCTCGATTTGGTGTAATTTTAGGACGTGAACAAGGTGCACTTCCTTCAATGTTGCTACCCTATAAAATGCATATTGGAGGTCCTATCGGTTCTGGTAAGCAATGGCTGTCATGGGTTCATGTGGAGGATGTTGCTCGTGCTATTTATTTTGCCATTACAAATGAGAATATTAAAGGTCCCTTTAATGTCGTTGCCCCCCATACAGCTCGTATGAAAGATTTCGGAAAAACAATTGCTATGATAATGGGAAGAAGTCATTGGATGCCTGTGCCTAGTATGGTCATGCGTTTAGCACTTGGAGAACAAAGTGTGCTTGTTTTAGAAGGACAACACGTCTTACCTAGTGTATTAGAAAAACAACATTTTACATTTAATTACCCCCATTTAAAAGAAGCACTTCAAGATTTGCTCTAAAAAATGTAGTAGGATAAATTTTAAAAAACAACGCATTCTAATGAAAAAGAAAGGATGCGTTTTTTATGTGGAAACAACATATAGTTGGAGCAGTAATTGCTACTTTTATTATTGCCGGGGCAATTAGCTTCAATCCATATTTTGCTTCTGGCTCTGATGAACACAATTGGGGCTTTAAACGAGCAAAAAATGGTGAACAGGCTGAAGCAGGAGCACAGCTTGATCAACTACTCGATAAATATGGTGCTATTTATAAAGGTAAACCCGATAAAAAAGTTGCTTATTTAACATTTGATAACGGATATGAAAATGGGTTTACTGAAAGTATTTTGGACACATTGAAGAAGGAAAATGCACCAGCAACCTTCTTTTTAACGGGTCATTATTTAGAAAGTGCCCCGGATTTAGTGAAACGTATGGTTAAAGATGGTCATACAATTGGCAATCATTCTTATGGACACCCGAATATGGCGAGAATAACACCAGAAACTATGCGTTCGGAATGGAAAAAACTTGACGATAAGCTCCGTGAATTGACAGGCATTGAACGGACAACCTATGCTCGTCCACCGGAAGGTACATTTAATGCGAAATTATTAGAGGTAGGAAATGCTGAAGGCTACCGCCATATTTTTTGGTCTGTTGCCTTCAAGGATTGGATGAGAGATGAACGCCGCGGTGCAGATTATGCATATAATGCTTTAATGGAACAGCTACACCCTGGCGCTGTCATATTAATGCATACTGTGGCACAGGATAATGCCGAAGCGCTTCCAATGTTTATTGCCGAAGCGAAAAAACAAGGGTATACATTTTTATCCCTTGACGATTTAGTTTTAGAATATGAAGATTTCCCTGTCGCTTTGCAATCGTCCACTCCTTAGTTATAATGGGTAGATGATATTAAACGAACAGGGACGTGGAATGCTTGACACAGCAAACAACAATGGAAGTGGGACAAAAATTCCCTTTAACAATAAAAAGACTCGGCATTAATGGCGAAGGTGTAGGCTTTTATAAGCGCAATGTCGTATTCGTAAAGGGTGCTATACCTGGTGAAGAAATTACAGCACAGGTAACGAAAACTCAGCGAAACTTTGCCGAGGCAGAAATATTAACGATTCGCAAAGCTTCAAAATATCGCCAGGAGGCACCTTGTCCAGTTTACAATGAATGTGGCGGCTGTCAGCTTCAACATATGACATATGACAAACAGTTAATGGAAAAGCGTGATATTGTTATCCAAGCATTAGAGCGTTATGCAAAACCATTAGTTTCAACTATTGAAGTGCGAAAAACACTTGGGATGGATAATCCATGGCATTACCGTAATAAAAGTCAATTCCAAGTACGAAAAGAAGGCAAGCGTGTATATGCAGGCCTATTTGCTGAAGGGAGCAACAAGCTACTCAATATTAATGATTGCCTTGTGCAGCACCCAATTACGTCTAAAATAACTGTTGCCACTCGTAAGATTTTACAAAAGCTAAATATTACGATTTACGATGGTCGTACGCTTGATGGTTTAGTGCGTACGATTGTTGTGCGTACAGGAATTCATACAGGAGAAACGCAGGTTGTGCTTGTTACAACGCGTAAAGAAATTCCACATTTAGCTGAGCTTATTTCGCGTATTAAAAAAATTGACTCAAGTATTGTGTCCATTGCACAAAATATTAATCGTGAGAAAACATCGCTCATTTTCGGTGATGAAACGATTGTTCTTGATGGCAAGGAAACAATCCATGAGGAGCTTGGTGAATTAGCCTTTGACTTATCTGCACGTGCCTTTTTCCAGTTGAATCCAACACAGACAGTTCATCTATATGATGAAATTAAAAAGGCCGCTGCATTAACAGGTAAAGAAACAGTGGTGGATGCTTACTGCGGCGTTGGGACAATCGGTTTATGGCTAGCAGACAAAGCTAAAGAAGTTCGTGGAATGGATGTTATTCCTGAAAGTATTCAGGACGCACGCAAAAATGCACGTAACCACGGCTTCAAGCATACAAAATATGCAGTCGGCACAGCAGAAAGCGTCTTAGCAAAATGGCGTAAGGAAGGCTTTACGCCAGATGTAATTACAGTAGATCCACCTCGCACAGGACTTGCACCTGAATTTATCCGTACTGTATTGAAGCTAAAACCGAAACGCTTTATCTATACATCGTGCAATCCATCAACTTTGGCGAAGGATTTAAACGAATTATCGAAAATTTATGATGTTGAGTATATTCAGCCAGTGGATATGTTTGCACAAACGGCACAGGTGGAGTGTGTGGCGAAGCTGGTATTAAAAAAATAAGTCAAAAAGGACGTCTCAGAAGTTTAAGACGTCCTTTTTTTGATGCACAGCTCAAGCTGCCTGGTGGATGATGGACGGTCCAGAAAAATCAACACCTTAACCAAAAACCCAGGATTTAAAAGATTTTTATGCGTTAAATTTTTAACTTTGAGCTAAAAAGCTTTGAAACGTGAACTTTGTGTTTTTAATTTTAACCTTTAAGCTTTTATTTTAGATTGTTTAAAGTTCCTTTGTAATAAGACATGTTTAAGGTTTCAACTCGCACACATGCCTTGAAGCGCGAGCGATTTTTCGTTTTCCATTTTCGCTAGACCATGCATATTACATTAAGCTTGTACTTCAATAAATGTTGTGGCATTTGATTCCGATAGCACAGCGTCTACCTCTGATTCAAATTCCTCAATTCTACTATTTAATGCTTCAATTTTCTTTTTAACATTCATCGGATCAATTAACTCATATTCATTTCTTTTCATAAATGTCTCTGTATGTAGTTTTACCTCTTCTGGAGATTGTTTATCTTTATTACCTAATATATTGATTAAATATGTTTCAAGCTTTGCAGGCAACGCATCATTTTCTTTAGCGACCATATTGATTGCTGAACGGTATTGCTGCTGCATAACTTCTAATAATTTCTTTTCAAATTGAATGGACTGTTTGCGTTCTATTGCCTCTGCCACAGTCATTTCTTCTTTCCCTACAGTCACCTTTGTTCTAGCATTCGATGCTACAACTAATGATTTAATACGGTTGCGATAGTCAATTAAACCAACTACTTTATCGTATGAGGATTGCATCTGTTTTTCATATTCTTGAATCTCAACACCATTAATTTTGCTATTACTTTTACGATTAGCTAAAACTGTACTAACTTCATTTGTTGCTGTTTCTATACGATGATTGAGCATCTTTAATTCTGTTAATGCACGGTGAATGGATAACTTTTTATATTCAGTCATGTTTATTCTCCCCATAATTTGTAATCTAAGCGCAATGTTCTTCTATTATATCCAGTTAGCTATTTAAAGTACAAATATTACCTATAATTAATAGTATTTGATTTTATGATTCCTTATCTGTATAATATCAAACTAGGTGCCAAACCTAAGTGATATGGACGGAACATCCTTATCACGCAAAAAACGCCAATACAGCACGGATTTGCTGGGCGTTTTTTATTTTATGAGCGGGAAGATGAGCCCCGCTCTTTTTCTTTGAAATTTTCCTCTACCTGTTTATTACCTACATTGGCGCAGATCGCCTATTTTTATTTTCACCAAATAGCATTAACACGATCGCTACCGCAAGTAATAGCATTGCTACTAATAATAAGAAGCTATAATTCTTCACGTATTCTATATACACCCCGCCAAGAAACGGTCCTGTTAAACTTCCAATGCTTAGAGCAATACCACACAATAGATTTCCAGTAGGCAGTAATTCCTTCGGTGTTAAATCAGCCATATATGTAATCCCTAACGAGAACATCGAGCCTACCAATGTACCTGTAAAGAAAAATGCGATGGCTACGGCTATTTGTGAATGCTCTAAAAAGCTAGCAATTCCAAAAATAACAGCTCCTCCAAAAGAGCCTATCATCAATACCCTTCGTCGCCCAACTTTATCACCTATTGCTCCAAGGGGCACCTGTGTTAAAATTCCTCCGAAAGTAAAGACAGATAAAATAATTGGAATCATTCCAACTTCAAAACCTTTCCGTAAAGCATAGACTGGAAATAAAGCATTTAAAGAAGATTCTAAAAACCCATAAACAAACGGACCTAAAAACGCAATCCAGCCAAAAACAAAGGCCATTTTATACCGCTGCCAGCCTCTTGCATGTAAATCTCCCGTTAAACGCTCTGGTTTTTCATTTTTCAATAAAAATACAAATGACCATGCCAATAAGCACAGAATCGAGGAGACTATAAACGGCAATGCTTCTGTAATTTGAATAAGCTTTACCATTAACGGTCCGACTGCAAAACCTGTACTAAAGGACAAGCCGTAAATGGCCATACCCTTTCCTAGGCTTTTATGATCTGCTGTGCTAGTAATCCACGTTTGTGTCGCATAGTGTAATGCATGATCTCCTACCCCAATGAGTAAACGAAGAATAAACCAAAAGGTCACACTTTTCCATAGAGGAAATGCGAGAAGAGATATAAACACCAATGCCCCACCTATTAAAATAATTGGTTTATAGCCCCATTTTCTTAAAGGCTGCTCAATAAATGGGGAGATTAATAAAGTTCCTATGTATAAACCTGTTGCATTCAATCCATTTAATGCAGAGGATACACCATCCCGCTCGAAAATAATTGAAATTAGTGGTAATAGCATCCCTTGTGAAAATCCGGAAATTGATACAATTAACACTAGAATGGCAAATCTTTTTTTGCTGTAATCTGAGAAGTACGTCATCTTTTCCTCCAACATCAAGTCATTCTTCCAAAGAACAGCATACCAAAAAGCCTTAGCGCTCACCACATGTGATTTTACGCTAAGGCTTAACGAATACTTATTTTCATTTAATTGTATAAACACGAATTTCAGCATTTACTTTCGCCGAGAACTTGTTTAAACTCCCTCCTTTTCGAGTTAGAATTCGTAAGATTTTGATAATCACTCCTTTACGATTTCTTAATACAACTTTAACACAGGTAATCAATATTGTAAATATTCTGTCTATTGTTTTCTTAAAATTAATCGTTAAGTCCTAGGTGTTTACCTAAACATTGAAATTTAGACCTAAATCAGCTACGATGAAGGTGATGAAATGAGGTGTACGAATGTCGAAGCCAATTACTGATAAAAAACAGCAAGTGAATTACTTAAGAGAACGTCTTGAAATATTTTTAGAAGTATTAGATGCAATTGATCCTGAAACAACTGAATTAGAGGATATTGATCGTTTAATACAAATGATGGATGATTTAGAAGACAAAATGGAGCAATTTAACGCTCGTGAACAATAGCCTTGGCATAAGAATAATTTTAGCGCGAGAAATCACCGTTTGATTTCTCGCGATTTTAGCCGTTTAATGACAGTCCCAGTTATACAAAACCTTACTAAAATCCTTCTTTTGAAGCTCTCCTTCTGAGATGAAAAAATTCGCTACACCACAATCGCCCCACATTATATGATCACCAACACTGTCAATTTGCAGTAGCAAAACAGTAGATTGTTGGTAATCCCCATATGCTCTTGGATCATCCTGTGTAAAAAATGGATAGCCGCCAATTTTATGACCATCACCAGATAATGCTTCGTAAAAAGCATCCTCTAGAGCATCATCTTCCATATTATCTAGAATGCTTGCGTAATGGTCATTACTTCTAAAATCATCTATTGATAAAGGCTCATATGCAGCCCCAAAGGACAATGCCATCTCCTTTTCAACAGGAAAATACATTTCATCCTTTTGCGCTTCAATAAAAGAAAAGTCTTGAATTAATTGTGATGCATCATCGATGACACGTTCATGATAAAGAACACGAAAGCCCTTTTGGTTTTGACCATTATCAAAGTCCAATCCAAATACATCGTCAAAGGAATCAATATAAAACTGTAAGATTCCCTCTTCAGGGAATTTTGATAAATGATTAGGTACTTCTTTAAAATTAATTTGCGCTAGTAATTTTAATGGCTGTCCATCAGAATTTTTTGGATATTCCATCGACAGCGGAAAATATGGATTACCTGCAAACTTACTTTCAAATAACGATGTTTTTCGCATTGTTGTTTCAATATTTATAACTGGCTGTAATGTTTCTTCTATAGTTTTTCTATATACTTCAAATGCTTCAGGTAACATAAGAACGCTCTTTTCAGACATATAATTCCCTCCTAAAGTAGATTCATCTCAATTATAGAACAAACGTTCCTTTTTATCAATGATTTTCAAAGGAAAAAGATACTAGGTTGAGTGCATGGCATATAAATAATCCGTTTCGTATGGGATTTGATTACAGGCACAGATTTTTTGATCAGGTTCTTTGGTTTTTTGATCACCTTTAAACTTTTTTTGATCAGGTCCCCTAGGTTTTTGATCACCTTACACTCTGTTTGATCAGCTCCTCTAGGTTTTTGATCACCTTTACTCTCTTTTTGATCAGCTCCTCTAGGTTTTTGATCACCTTCACTCTCTTTTTGATCAGGTCCTCTAGGTTTTTGATCGCCTTTACTCTCTTTTTGATCAGGTTCTCCAGGTTTTTGATCACCTTCTCCCTTTTTTTATCAGATCCTCCAGGTTTTTGATCACCTTTTCCCTTTTTTTATCAGATCCTCCAGGTTTTTGATCACTTTCACTCTTTATCTAATCAGCTCCTCCAAGTTTTTGATAAGGTTCTCCACTTTTTAATCACCTTCACCTTCTCCCCCACATTTTTTCGGGAGAACATCCTTTAATTCCGACCTCCAAAAGATGGGCTCTTTTTTTCATTAGTTGAAAAGAGTATAATGTAACGTGGAAATAATTAAATTTTCTATGGGGGGCAATACAAAAATGAATGTACAAACTTTGGAGAAAAGTCTATACAATTTAATTACTGAAACATCTACGAACCTACCGAAAGACGTGCGCCGTGCTATTAAAAAAGCAAAAGATGCTGAGAATGCTGGTACGCGTGCTGCAATGAGCTTAGATACAATTGCAAATAATATTATTATGGCAGAAGATAACGTATCACCTATCTGTCAGGATACAGGTTTGCCAACATTTAAAGTCTACACTCCTGTAGGCGTTAATCAATTAGAAATTAAAGCTGCTATCAAAAAAGCAATCAACGATACATCAGCTGATGCAAAATTACGTCCTAATGCAGTTGATTCATTAACTGGTGCAAATAGTGGTAATAACCTTGGGGAAGGTTTACCTGTTATTAAATTTGAACAATGGGAAAATGACTATATTACGATTAAATTAATTCTTAAAGGCGGCGGCTGTGAAAACAAAAATATTCAATACAGCCTACCTTGTGAACTAGATGGCCTTGGTCGTGCTGGTCGTGACTTAGATGGTATCCGTAAATGTATCCTACACTCTGTATATCAAGCGCAAGGTCAAGGCTGTTCAGCTGGTTTCATCGGTGTAGGAATTGGTGGAGACCGCTCTTCTGGGTATGACTTAGCGAAAGAACAATTATTCCGTCATGTGGAAGATACAAATCCAAATGCAGATCTTGCTAAATTAGAAGATTATGTAGTAAAAACAGCTAACACATTTGGTATTGGTACAATGGGCTTCGGTGGAGAAGCAACATTACTTGGCTGTAAAATTGGGGTTATGCACCGTATCCCTGCATCATTCTACGTATCAGTAGCTTATAACTGCTGGGCTTATCGTCGTATGGCTGTGGACATTGACCCACAAACTGGAGAAATTACTAATTGGCATTATCAAGAAGGCGAAAAAATTACATTTAAAGATGAAGTTGCTGCAACGACAGAAGATACGACAACAGATGTAGTTGAACTTACTGCACCGATTACAGAGGAGCAAATCCGTACTCTAAAAGTTGGCGATGTTGTATCAATTACTGGTCGTATGTATACAGGTCGTGATGCGATTCACCATCATTTAATGAGCCATGATGCACCTGTTGATTTAAATGGACAGGTTATTTATCACTGTGGCCCTGTTATGGCTAAAGACGAAGAAGGCAACTGGACAGTTAAGGCTGCTGGTCCAACTACTTCTATTCGTGAAGAGCCATATCAAGGTGATATCATGAAAAAATTCGGTATCCGTGCTGTTATTGGTAAGGGTGGTATGGGACCAAAAACACTTGCTGCATTACAAGAGCATGGTGGTGTATACTTAAACGCTATCGGTGGAGCAGCTCAATACTACGCTGACTGTATTAAAGGTGTAGACGGCGTTGATTTAATGGAATTTGGTGTACCAGAAGCTATGTGGCACCTAAATGTAGAGAATTTCACTGCTGTAGTTACAATGGACTCTCATGGCAACTCTTTACATGCTGATGTAGATAAATCATCTTTAGAAAAACTAGCTATGCATGCAGAAAGAGTATTCTAATAGCGAAGTAAAGCATCCACTGCTGTAAAAATTAACATCATATAATCGAATGCAGTATTTCTCTAAAGGCTAGTCATTTTACTGCACCAATTTGAAAAGCACAGAATATTCCTAGTGAATAGACTGTGCTTTTTGTTTACTTAAAACTTCACATCTTTTTTATTGTCCCTTGAAAATCCATCTTAAAACTTCTGTCTTTCTTTTTCCAGAAACCTTTGTTATAATAATTCTAAAATAAGAAGGAGTTAAATGAAATTGTTTTTCATTTAAAAACTTTACCAAATCATTATATTATAAGGTTTTTGATATTGATTTTCATTATCAGGAGGGATAAAGATGGAATACTCTAATCGAGAAAATATAAACATAATTGAGAAAATAAAAGAGCATGCTGAATTACTTGCTGCCCTTATAGCAGGCTTGTTTATCTTACTAGCATGGCGTTTAGATACAAGCGGACAAACAACAGCATCTGTACTTTTATATATTGTTGCATTTTGTGTTGGCGGATTTGCAAAGGCAAAAGAAGGTATTGAAGAAACAATTGAAGATAAGAAATTAAATGTTGAATTACTAATGGTATTAGCAGCAATTGGTTCGGCAGCAATCGGTTATTGGACAGAAGGTGCCATTCTTATATTCATCTTCGCAGTAAGCGGTGCTCTCGAAACATATGCGATGAATAAAAGCAATCGTGAAATATCAGCACTAATGAATTTACAACCTGAGGAGGCTTGGCTTGTACGTGGTGGCTTTGAACCAATGAAGGTTGCCGTTTCTACTTTACAAATTGGAGATCATCTACTTGTAAAACCTGGTGAACGTGTACCAGCGGACGGCATCATATTTAAAGGGCAATCTTCTATTGACGAATCAGCTATTAGTGGCGAACCCCTTCCAGTGGCAAAACGCAATGGCGATGAAGTATTTGCAGGTACAGTCAACTTAAATGGTGCGATTACCATGGAAATGACAAAGCCAAATTCAGAAACATTGTTCCAAAAAATTATTCAGCTTGTACAAAGTGCTCAAAGTGAAAAATCTCCTTCTCAACAGTTTATTGAAAAATTTGAGGGTACTTACGTAAAGTTCGTTTTACTCAGCGTTGCGTTAATGATGTTCTTACCACACTTTTTGCTTGATTGGGACTGGACAACAACATTCTACCGTGCAATGGTACTATTAGTAGTTGCATCACCATGCGCTCTTGTAGCATCCATTATGCCAGCTACTTTAGCAGCTATTTCAAACGGTGCCAAAAACGGCATACTATTTAAAGGTGGCATACATTTAGAGCATTTAAGTGTTTTACGTGCTATAGCAGTCGATAAAACAGGAACATTAACACAAGGAAAACCAATTGTGACTGACTTTATTATTCGTGAAGGAGTAGATCGAGAGGCAGCATTGTCTATCTTAGCAGGGATTGAATCGCAATCAAATCATCCGCTAGCACAAGCAATTACTTCCTTTGCTAAAGCTGAGGAAGTAACCGTTTTTTCTCAGGTCACTATTAAAGATATTCCAGGTTGGGGTATAAAGGGTTACGTAAATGATATGGAGTATCTCGTTGGGAAACCCGATTTTGTGGGTGCAGAAGAGGCTAATTCCTTCGCAGATGGTGCTGCAGCAAAATTAGCAACAGAGGGTAAAACCGTTATTTTCATTCGTGATAAAGATGGTATTGTCGCATTAACAGCCCTTAAGGATACTGTTCGTGATGAGGCAAAGAAAGCTGTCACATTACTTAAAGAGCTTGGTATTAATGTCATCATGCTAACAGGAGACAACGAGAAAACTGCCAAGGCAATTGCTAAAGAATCAGGTGTTACTGAATATGTTGCAGAATGCCTTCCTGAAACAAAAGTTACTGAGATGAAACGACTACTTTCGCAGCATCAATTTGTAGGGATGGTTGGAGACGGGATTAATGATGCGCCAGCATTAGCAACAGCTACTACAGGTATCGCTATGGGAGAAGGCACAGATGTAGCTTTGGAAACTGCAGATGTCGTCCTTATGAAAAATGATTTATCAAAAATTGCCTATGCTGTACGCTTATCACGTAAAATGCAACGTATCGTCAAACAAAATATCTTCTTCTCTATTGGCATAATCATATTATTAATTGCCTCAAACTTTTTACAAGTTGTCGATTTACCATTAGGTGTTATTGGACATGAGGGTAGTACTATTTTAGTTATTCTAAATGGCTTACGCATGCTTAATAAAAATATTTAAACAAATAGCCTCGTATCACAAAAAGTGACCACGAGGCTATTTTCATTCTAGCTGTCCATTAGTGTATTTTGTTTGAGATATTCCTTTTGTAAAGCCTTTTTCTGCATCGTTGCATTGAGAACTCCACCAAAAATCAAAATAATACCTGTGAAATATAACCATAGCATTAAGATAATAACTCCACCGATACTTCCATATGTAGCAGAATAATTTGCAAAATTACTAATATAAAACGAGAAAGCATACGTTACAGCTAACCAGGCAAAGGTTGAAAACAGCGCTCCTGGCCAAACGCCGAGTAACTTCAATCGTGGACTTGTATTTGGAACAAATCTATATATTGCCATTAATACAAGAAAAATTAATAGTGGCGGCATCGACCAGCGTAACCTATGCCATATTGTTTCAAACTGCTCCTCAATACCAACAATGGAAAATAAGAAATGGCCAATTTGTTGTCCAAATACAGGTAATAAAAGTGCGACAGCGAATACTAAAACAAGGGCTATAGTGAAAACAAGGGACAAGCCTCGATCCAATATACCAGCCCTACTCTCCTTCGTATCATAAGCCTTATTTAATGCTCTGATTAATGCATTAATGCCTTTGGAGGCAGACCATAACGTACCCAATACCCCAATGGATAATAAACTACTATTACGGTTGTTTAATATTTCGTTTAATGTATTCTCGATAAGTCTATATACTTCATCTGGCATGACATTCACTAAAAATGAATACACCTGTGTCGTCTCTAAATTTAAATATGGTAGTAAAGTAACCAGGAAAATCAGTAGTGGGAAGAAAGATAGTAAAAAGAAATAAGCTAACTGGGCAGCAAGAGCTGATACATCAACCCGTTGTAAGCGTAGTATTAAATCTTGCAGAAAGCCTTTTGAGGTCATTACATCTACAGTATCCTCATCCGGCATAACAAATGATTTTACCACACCGATTGCTGTATGTATGGACGTTTTATTCTTTTCCATACAATTCCCTCCTATCAGACAAGCTATTCTTTATGCGGTAAAGAAAAGGCCGATTTTGTATCATTTATCATTTCCTGAATTGTGGAAGGTAGCTCTTTGAATTCATCCACTTTTTCAGCAATCGTGTTGACATTTTCTGATACACTTTCACAAAGTACTTTAGCTGCCAATACCTTTTCCTCAACTAGAACTTGTAACTCATCACGATTAGTCGCATAATACGAAATCGCATCCTTCATCTTTTGTGTAGTCGCTATTGTTTTTTCGCGAGTAGTACGATCAAGCATACTTAACGCAGCACCAACTACTGCACCTGTTACAACAGAAATTAATAATTTACTTTGACCCATAATAAAAACCCCCTGCGTTTGTGTAAATGTATATTCCCTAAAACTCCTTCATTAAACAATAAATAAGCTAATAACCATTATATAGCATTTATTTTCGTTCCCACTAAGTATTTTCTTAGAAGCCTTGAACGCCTCTATTCCTAATGATTTATACAGATTGTACGGTTACCTTAAATTTTGATAAAGAGCCAATAAACGACTTACTGCCCTTATTCTACCCAATAACAGTCTATTTTTAAAGCAATGCCCAAATACAGTGTTGACATTTTTTTTATTCAATGAAATGATATGTGCGAGGATGACGAAAGGAAGGTTTCAAAAAAATGGATTTATCAGTACCGTCAAAAGAGAACGTTATTTATATGGTTGACCAAATGAAAGACAAGCTACGAATGGTAAATGTTGATGCCATGAAATCGGAAAACTTTGATGAAGCAAATTATGAAGACTTAGTTTATTTATACGAAATGGTGATGAAACGGGAATCATTTAGCCCAAGTGAGATGCAGGCCATTGTTGCTGAATTAGGTGCGTTACGAAAATAATAATGATTAGAGAGAAAAAGCTATTAGCAAGGACCAAAGCCTTTACTAATAGCTTTTTTTCTATTGTGTACTTTTTGCTTCTGAACCATCCTCAGTAACAAATGGTAATATTAATACTTCAACTCGGCGGTTTTTCGCACGCCCTTCTGCAGTATCGTTTGGCGCGATAGCACGGTTTTCGCCGTAGCCTTTAAAACTGAAGTTTATAGGATCTAACTTCGAATTGCTAATCAATAAAATATTAAGGAAGTTTATTGCTCGCATTCCCGATAATTCAAAGTTAGACGAGAAGGCAGGTCCAGCTGGAACATTATCAGTATGACCAGTAATAACTATATTACGCGCTGGATCTGATACTAATACATCCGCAAGCTCTTTTGCAATCGGTTTATATTCTGGTTTAATAGTTGCTTTACCTGAATCGAACAGAATGCTATCTCGAATTGTGACTAGCAAACCTTCATCCGTCATTTCTGTTGCAAATTGCCCTTCCATCTCATGAACAGCAATAAAATTTTCAACACTCTCTTTAATTTCAGCTAGCTCCTGTTGATCCTTTAAATAGGCTGAATTTTGCTGTGATTGTTGAGGCGTTTTATCACTTTCTGCATTCGGAGTTTGTACTGGCGAAGGCTGCTCTAAAAAGCTTGTACCACCATCGAATACTTGATTAAAAACCGCTGACATTCGTTGCAATTTCTCTTGATCTATGGAACTAGATGCAAATAGGATAATAAACACAGCTAATAGCAATGTTAAAATATCTGCATATGGTACTAACCAGGATTCATCAATATGCTCATCATGCTTTTTTTTCTTAGCTTTCTTTGCCAAGGCCACCCGCCCCGCTTTCACCCGAAATTTGACGACGTTCTTCCATCGTTAAATAAGAAGCAAGTTTTTGTTCAATAACACGTGGAGCCTCTCCTTCTAAAACCGAAAGAATACCCTCAATCATCATTCTTTTTTGCTTAACTTCTACAGCAGATTTGCGTTTAAGCTTATTTGCAAATGGGTGCCATAAAACATAACCTGTAAAAATACCTAATAATGTAGCCATGAAGGCAGCCGAAATAGCATGCCCCAATTTTTCGATATCATTCATATCTCCTAGTGCGGCGATTAAACCTACTACCGCACCAAGTACCCCTAAAGTCGGAGCATATGTACCTGCTTGAGTAAAGATTGCAGAACCACTAGCATGACGTTCTTCCATTGCTTCAACCTCTTCCGTTAAAACATCACGGATATAGTCTGCATTTTGTCCATCAATCGCTAATGTAAGCCCATTTTTCAAAAATGGATCTTCAATTTCTGAAGCCTTACTTTCAAGTGCTAGTAATCCTTCACGACGAGCTAAATCTGCCCATTGTGAAAACATCCTAATAATCTCTATATCATCCGCTAATTTAGTTTCTTTAAAAAGAATTTTAAATAGCTTTGGTACTCGCTTCAATTCCTTCATAGGGAAGGCAATTGTTACAGCGGAAATAGTACCGAAGATGATAATTAGAATGGCTGCTGGGTTATAAAATGCACTTAAGCTTACTCCCTTTAGCACCATTCCTGTTAATAGCGCTATAAACGCAATTATTAACCCTACAATCGACGATATATCCATTCTAGAACCTCCAAATCTACTATTAATGTTATTTTCGTCTTTTTTCCATATTTTTAAATATATAATATAGTATAAATGTATTTCACTAATTTTTCGATGTAATAAATGCTTTTTATTCACTTTAAAGCCATATTTGATTATATTGAATTAAGAATAGTACACTAAATTGTCTTTATTAGGAAGGAGTTAAGAATTTGTTATTATCTTTTAACACAAAATTACTAAAATATGCCGAATTAGCTGTGAAAGTAGGAGTAAATATCCAAAAAAATCAGTACCTCTATATAAGCTGTTCGACCGATAATTTAAAACTAGCACAAATAATTACTAAATCAGCCTATGAAAATGGTGCAAAACAGGTATTTGTAGATTTGTCTGACGATGAGCTTGTACGTACTCGCTACGAAAAAGCCCCAAAAGACTCATTTGATTTTTTCCCACCGTGGAAGGTACAGGAGCGCGAATGGCTTGCTGAGAATGGGGCTGCCTTTTTAAGCATTACTTCGCATAATCCTGATTTATTAAAGGGCATTGAGCATGAAAAAATTATGGCTTTCCAAAAAGCCTCTGGAAAAGCATTAGCTAATTATTATAGTTGGTTACAGGCAGATAAATTCAGTTGGACAGTTATTGCCGCTCCATCAGAACAATGGGCAGCAAAGGTATTTCCTAATTTGCCAGAAGATCAACAAATGAATGCTTTATGGGAAGCAATATTTGAGGCCACACGTATCAATCTCGAAAATCCGGTTGCAGCTTGGCTAGAGCATGATCAGCAATTACATAGCAAAGCTGATTATTTAACTAGCAAACAATATAAAGCGTTGCACTATTTAGCACCAGGCACAGATTTGATGATTGAATTACCTTCAAAACATATATGGACTGGTGGAAGTAGCGAAAATGTACAAGGGCAAATCTTTATGGCTAATATGCCAACTGAAGAAATTTTTACCGCACCGCTTAAAACAGGTGTTAACGGCTATGTAACAAGCACTAAGCCTTTGAGCTATGGTGGAAATATTATTAATAATTTCAAGCTAACATTTAAGGATGGCCGAATTGTTGACATAGCAGCTGAGCAAGGACAAGAAATTTTAACCTCTCTAATCGAAACAGATGAGGGAGCACATTATCTTGGTGAAATAGCGTTAGTAGCACATGAATCCGCTATTTCTCAATCAGGTCTATTATTTTACAATACATTATTCGATGAAAATGCCTCCAATCATTTAGCCATAGGTAATGCCTATGCCTTTTGCATTGAGGGTGGCAAAGAAATGTCCACTGAAGAATTACTTACAAAGGGACTGAATCATAGTTTAACACATGTGGACTTTATGATTGGTTCTGACCAAATGAATATAGATGGTATTACAAAAGACGAGCAAAAAGAACCTATTTTCCGCAATGGTAATTGGGCAATTTAAGTAATTCATTTCTACTAATTTCTTTCTAGGTAAGGTATGTTATTGATGTCATAAATTATCCTTAGATTTTCCTAGTAACCTATTGTATAATTAATTTAGATAATATACTTGATTATTTTTAGTAAGGAGGAACTTTTATCATGTTTTTAACGACTGTCCTAGGCTTTTCAGCCGTTCTATTAATTGCTACGGCATTCTTCATCCACTATCTACAAGTTGGTTTAGATTCTAAATCTTCAGTCACTGTAGATCCAAAACCAAAAGAAAAATATTAATATTATTGAAAAACAGCTGCTTTCTAGTAGCTGTTTTTTTATGAACTTTCCTTCGATTCGCTAAATTATTTACTAAACTTCTTTCTTTTTCGTAAAAATTGCGTGAATATTGTCATTATTATTTGCATATTTAAAGTTTTGCTCTAAAATATTTTTGTAGGGAAGGGAGCAAACTTTCATGACAATGTTACAAGATATTCTGAAGTTTAATGTAGATTTCGTTCAAGAAAAAAAATATGAGCCTTTTATTACAACTAAGTATCCTGATAAACGCATCGTTGTTTTATCATGTATGGATACTCGTCTTGTAGAGCTATTACCTAAAGCAATGAATTTACGTAATGGTGATGTAAAAATTGTTAAAAGTGCTGGTGCATTAGTAAGTCATCCTTTTGGTGCAATTATGCGTAGTTTACTTGTAGCAGTTTACGAGCTGCAAGCAGATGAGGTGTACGTTGTTGGACACTACGACTGTGGTATGAGCGCAGTTGATCCTGAAGCAATGCTTAGCAAAATGGTGGATCGTGGAATTAACCCAGAAACTATCAAGATGATGGAATACTCTGGTTTAGATTTAAAGGAATTTTTACGTGGCTTTGGCGACGTTGCGACAAGTGTAAAGAAAAGTGTTGATACTATTCGCAATCACCCATTAATGGTGAAGGATGTTCCTGTCCATGGATTAGTTATTGATCCAAATACAGGGCGTCTTGATTTGCTCGAAGATGGAAGTCATTATCAAGGCTAGACACTATTTTAACAGCCTGTCAAAGCTTTGAGACAAAGGTTCAACAGTCAATGCAGATAAAAGAGTCTATCCTTCATTGTTTGAAAGATAGACTCTTCTTTTATTCATCCTCTAAACAGGCATACATGTAATGATCTACCCATTGACCATTAATATACAAAAGCTTCCTTAACAATCCCTCACGCTGAAATCCTGATTTTTCTAATACTCGAATAGAAGCATTATTTTGTGTTGACACATAGGCCTCTACACGATGTAAGCCTACTTGGTCAAACGCAAAACGTACAACCATTTTTACAGCCTCTGTTACAATCCCCTTCCCAATATAAATCTCATCCATCGCATAGCCAACAAAAGCACTTGAGTAAGGTAAACGTTTGACTGCGTAAAGCGCAATATGCCCAATTAAATTATTAGTTCCAAGCTCGTAAATCCCAAAAGTAAATTCTCTTTTTGAGTCCATTAAGTATAGGCTTTCTTGAATTTTTTTATATTGAGCATCAACTGTATAATATTCAGGTCGTTGTAACGGCTCGTATGTAGACCAAAAGTATTTATTACGGCTTACGAGACCAGTTAAACTTTGTGCATCTTTTTCTTGGAATGTGCGAATGTAGCATTTCTCTCCTTGAATTGATACCACATTTCCACCCTTTTTCCTTAATAAATTCCAAATTTTAAGCACCATTTTTCCACACTAGCCTTCCGATAATTGTCTTACTTGGTACATGCTTCACTCTAAAATAAGTTAGTCACTTTATTGTATGTAAAAAAAGATGCTGCTACAACTAAAACAGCTCGTCTTGTTTGCACAGCATCTTACAATTATTATTTTGTTTTTTTCTTCTTCAAATTATCATTTAGTACTTCAAGGTTTGAAGATTCCTCATCTTCTAACTGAGCCTTGTCTAAAACATTTGTTAAATGAAGCCCACGTTTCTGTGCTTCTCGTTCAATATGTGCGATTGTTTCTTGCAGTACCTGCACACGTGCATATTTTTTATCGTCCCCTGCAACTAGAATCCATGGTGCATTCTTTTTGTCTGTTTTCTCAAACATATCATTTGCTGCTTCTACATACTTAGGTGTTTTATCGCGATTACGCCAATCTTCTTCCGTTAACTTCCAAGACTTGTAAGGGTTTTGCTCACGTTCAGTAAAACGTTTGAGCTGCTCTTCATCTGAGACATGAAGCCAAAACTTAATGATTATGTAATCCCCTGCAGTTAAGATCTTTTCAAAGTTATTCATTTCCTCATAAGCTCGAGACCATTCATCCTTTGTTGCAAAGCCTTCAATTCGTTCCACTAAAACACGTCCATACCATGAACGGTCAAAAATAGCGATTTGTCCATGCTGTGGAAGCTTTCTCCAAAATCGTTGTAAATAGTTGTAGCGCAGTTCGTGGGGCTGAGGTGCAGAAATCGGATGTACCACATAGCCTCGCGGATCAACACGTTCAATTAAACGTTTGATTGCCCCTCCCTTACCTGCTGCATCCATGCCTTCAAATACTAAAATTAGCCCAATTTTATTTTTTAATAAAAATTGTTGTGCATTTAACATTTCATATTGGAGTACTTTTAACTTTTTTTTATACATTTTTTTATCTAGTTCAATAGATAAATCTAAATTTGTTAAATTTTGAGCCATTAAAACTTCACTCCTTCTATTTGGATTATTCCTATTGTACTAAAGAAACATTTAGATGCCTATACAAATGGTAAATAGTAGATAATTTTAATGAAACTACGCGATACATTATTGGGAATTTCCGTTATAATGGAAAGAGTGCAGTCCTATACTTAATTGTCTTTTCCCTATACAATTTAATACGAAGGGAGAGGAAAATATGCCTCAATTTTTTTTGATGACAATCACTTATATTGTCTCAGTCATCCTAACCTTTTCATCCTTTTTCATGAAAATAAATGGTCAATCTTCGTTAGACATCTCTAATCGTTTTCCTGTTGTATTTGCACCTTTTAATGTCAGTCATGTAATTTGGATCGCCATTTACATGTTACTTGGTTTTTGGTTAGTCATGAATTTTAAAAAGACAACAATTAAACAGACTGTTCTTTTTAGCAGCATATGTATATTGCAGATATTCACAATAATCGTGTGGCATCAGGAGTTATTTATCGCCTCTCTTGGTAGCACACTACTTTTAGTCTTCTGTGTATTTTCGCTGTACAATACATATCCTCACAGCGACAAGTCGTTGGCAGGACGTATCCCTTTCTCTATTTACTATGCATGGTCGACATTTACTTTGATGACAGATACAAGCTTTACATTAACAGCTTATGGATGGAACGGCTTTGGTCTTAGCAACCCTCTATGGGCAGTCATTTTATTAACAATCGGTGTTGCCATCGCATTACATATGCGCTTCCATCATTTCGATATTATGTATCCATCTGTATTTATTTGGGCTTATATTGGAATCGCGTTACATAATGGTTTTGAAGAGCTACTTGTAACAACAGCTGCTTTATTTTTATGTGGTGTACTATTAGTCGGTATACTTTTCATAAAAAAAAATCCTGCCCCCTAAAAATAATTGGGGTAGCAGGATTTTTTATATTATGCCTCATCCAATGAAGTTAAAATAATTGGTTTGTCTTTTGTCACAATAATTGAATGTTCGATTTGAGCAACTAGTGATTTATCTGGTGTAACGAAGGTCCAGCCATCACCAGCTTCCACAATATGCTCTGCCTTTGCTGAGATAAAGGGCTCAACCGCAAGCACCATGCCCTCTTTCATGATTGTAGAATCCCATGCATCATAATAGTTTAAAATATGATTCGGCTCATCATGCAAGGAAAGCCCTAAGCCATGACCTGTTAGATTCATAATTACAGTTAAGTCATTGGCATATGCTTCACGCTCAACGGCTTTACCAATTTGATTTAATTTTGATCCAGCTTTTACTTTTGTCATTGCACGATCAAAGGCACTTTTTGCCACACGACACAGCTTCTCTTTATCCTCGTAGCCTTCACCCACGACAAATGAAATGCCCGTATCTGCAAAATAGCCATTTAATGAACCAGATACATCAATGTTGACAATGTCTCCCTCTTTAATTACGCGTTTTCCTGGAATACCATGAGCTACTTCCTCGTTGACACTAATACATGTGTAGCCTGGGAAGTCATATTCTCCTTTAGGTCCAGAAATTGCTCCTGCCTCAGCAAACATACGGCCAGCAATCTCATCGAGTTCAAGTGTTGTAACACCAGGTTTTGTCGCAGCCTTCATTGCCTCACGAATTTCAGCACAAATACGGCCAATTTTTTTAAAGGCTTCAATCTCTTCTTGCGTTTTTACAATCATTTTTAACGTCCCTTTCATCTAATATCTACTCTTTAATATAACATAACTTGTTTGACATAAAACGCTAAACGCTTTAAATATTGTATGCCCTTATAAATTGCAAAGTGCTGAAATGTAATAATATATTCACAGCGGGTAAATTTTATAATAGCTAATAAAACGATACAAAAAACCCTCCACTACTGTGAAGGGTTGTGTATTTATGATTTTCGCTGCATTAATTGTGGTGCTGCTGTAAATAACAGAACACCAACAATGGCAGTTAAAAGTGTAGCCGGTAGCATATACGTACCATTATAAATAATTGAATAAATCCATGCATTTTGATCGCCCGCATACTCTGAGAAGAATACCGCGCCAGCAATAGTATGTGCCGCATAGCGTAAAAATCCTGCTAATACAGTTCCTAGAATAATATACAGTGCCATTTTCGTTTTGTTTTGATTTTTTGCAGCGTCAAGCACTGGTCGACGTACGATTGCAGCCAAGCCAACTATTGTGAAGGCAACGCCATAATCGAGTAAGCCTTGTAACCAATGTACTACTGTAGCACCAAACATTGTTTGCATAACACCAATAAGTAAGCCCGTTGTCAGACCAGGTAAAAGACCCCAACGAAAGGCTATCAAAATTATTGGTACCATCACTAGACTAACAGAGCCTCCTTGTGCCCATACTTTAAAGGAAATCTGATCAAGCACAAGGCCAATTGCTGCGAAAATCGCAATCTCCACAAGCATTAAAAGTCTTTTTTTGTCCATTTTATTCTCTCCTTTGTTCCGATGTAGGATACAAGAGAAGGAATAGAAATCATATTTACTTTTTGACTCTATCTGGCAAAAAAAAACAATGCCAGGACAGAGCCTCACATCGTACAAGTGTCGGTTTCTATCCACATCCCTACGCAAGTGTTAACTTACAGGTTCAAAGAGTTAAGGCATTACGTGCCCAGTCTCAGCTGACATCATCAGCTCCCCTTGTGGTCGTTACATCTTTTTATTTGAACAACCTCATTGTACGCAAATACGGATATGATTACAACTCTCTTTCACAATATTTTTTGAAACTTTGCTGTTTTTCATGCGTAAATATTAAAAAAGGAGGTACAACTATGGAGAACCAAAAAATTTTATCTGCCTTTAGTTATCTCAGCGTTTTTTTCGCACCCTTTATTGTGCCATTAATTGTTTACTTTGTTTCGAAAGATAGTGACGTAAAAAGACACTCCATTCGAGCACTTATTTCGCATTTAATCCCATTTGTATTTGGTATCATCTTCTTTGCTGTCTTTGTCTTCTCAACCATATCATTTAACACTTTTGATCCACAAGCAGGTAGCAATACATTTATGATTGTTTGGTTTGCATCATTTGCCATTTACGTACTTGTCTCACTAGGGATTGTTATTTGGAATATCGTGCAAGCTGTTCGCGTTATTCGTTAATGTTTCATTTCTAACATAAACAGGTAGAACTATTAGTAAAAGGAGCTGTTTTTTTATGAAAGTATCTAAAGTTGTCAAAACCGCCGTAAAATTAGCACCTATCGTTATACCAATTGTCAAAAAAGTAATGGCGGCTAAGAAAGGAGCACCCTCTTCTCCAAAAAACAGCTATAAGAAATAATACATCCCAAATAAAGAATCTGCTCATCTTTTTCCAGCAGATTCTTTTTTTTGACTCTATAACTTTTTTCTAATTTGTACTTGGCATAGCAGATTTATATTAAAATAGGGTTTAGCACTACAGATGAGGGGTTGTTAAAAATAAATAGTGAAAAACAATTAATGAGCTTGGTTAAGGCAGCGCAGGTTCTAACTTCAACACTCGATATTAACCAAGTATTAGAAAAATTGATGAATGAGGTACTTCATGTGATAGACGGTGCTGATGCAGGGGTATTGTTTATGTTGAATACAGAAACTAATCGTCTAGTTGCCAAGCATGCCATTGGTTATGACCTGGCTTATTTAAAAAAGATTCACCTTGCCTCAAATGAAGGAATGACTGGAAAGGTATTCTCTCAAAAACAAGCATTTAGATTTCACTCTAGCAATGATGTTTCAGAAAGCATGGCGGATTTATTTCCACAGTACGAAGAAAACTATACAAAAGCAGTTGGTGATTTAACTTATCCCAAAAGTGCTGTTTGTGCTCCACTTCTTGATAAAAGTAATTCATGTATAGGCGTTTTAACAATTGTCAATTTTTCAGGAGATACACAGTTTGAAAATAGTGATTTAACAATGTTACAGGCATTTGCAAACCAATCCTCAATTGCTATTGAAAATGCAAAATTATTTACTCAAAACGAACGCTCTAAGCGCATTTATAATGCTTTAACACAGGTTTCCTTAACACGTGGCCGACTCAGCGATATGATTGATACGCTTGCATCATTACTAGGCCAATCTGTAGCAATTATGACAGATTTTTACGATTTATTATTTGCATCATCTCCTGTAGCTAAACTTGCTACTGACATTTTAAAAGAGCAAAAATCACAGCATCTTGATACAGTTGTACAGCAATGTGTACGACATCAAGTATACATACCATTTAAAGATGAAACGTATGTAAGTTACTTATTTCCTATCCATACAGAACGAGGTGTTATAGGAATACTACTGATTGTGATGAATCAACATTTACAAATGGATCCTTTAGATTTATTTGCAGTAGAACAGGCAGGTGCATTATTTGCCTTACAGTTAGCTGAGGAGGAAAAGGAGCTAGAAAATTCCTTTAAATACGACGGATATTTGTTACAACAGCTTTTAAACTCAAATTTCAATGCCTTTTATAAACGTCAAGAAGTGCAACAAACTTCTCATTACTTATGTGCTACTCTACAACTTGATGGAAGTACATATCATGTTGCTCAGACTAATAAAATGCAGCACCAATTTAGTAAACTACTATATCGTTTAACTCGCTTATTTTCCTTACCAGTTTTTATCTCGGAGCATGAATTACACTATCATTTTTTATTTATGAACAATTTGCGAGTTTCAGTCGAACAGTTTAAAGAGCGTATTCAATATTTTTTTGTACTCCTCGAAAAAGACTCGACAAAGTACAATTCACTATCATTTATGGTTGGTCTCGGAAGACACTTTAACACAATTGAAAACATTTTCAGTTCATATCGGGACTCCACAAAGTGTATTGACTATTTACAGACACTAGAACAGGCACCATTCATCATTTCCTATGATAAACTTGGACCTTATACACTTTTTTTAAATAATGACCCACAGGAAATGGCAGAATATGTTGAGTTGAAGCTTGGACCAATTATGGAATACGATAATCAACATAAAACTGATTTGTTATATACACTAAAGCTATTTTTTGAACATAATCAAAACCGAAAAAAAACAGCTGAGGCATGCTTTGTACACCTAAACACCATTAAATATAGACTCCAAACGATTTTTTCATTAATAGGGATTGACGAGCAGAATGGGAAAACTATGTTCGAATTAAATCTTGCTATCTATATGTTTTCTTACTTACAAAATATAAAATTAGCCAAAACAGACAAAGGATAGTTCTTATCTTTGTCTGTTTTTACATAGTATTTTCATAGTATTCATTGTTATACTAAACCCTACTTGTTGAATTTTCAGAATATTTTTATTAAGCAGGAGGGCTGTCTAGGTATGGAAATATGGAGTTTATTTACGATTATTGCGTCACTGGCTTTATTAATATTTTTAGCATTACGTGGCTTCAGTATCATTATTATTGCGCCAGTAGCAAGTTTAATCGTCATCATTTTAAATCAAATGCCTATTTTAGATTCATTACAAGGCAACTATATGAGCGGGTTTATAAATTTTATGAAAAATTACTACCTCATCTTCTTATTTGCCGCAATATTCGGAAAATTTATGGAAGAAAGTGGTGCTGCTCGTTCAATAGCTGAAAAACTTTTGAATATTATGGGACGTCATAGTAAATTTAACGCGCTAATGGCAGTCGTAATCATTTGTGCCTTTTTAACATTAGGTGGCATTAATACATATGTCGTAATTTTCGCCATTTTACCAATTGCTAAACCATTATTTAAAGCTATGAATATACCTTGGCATTTATTTACGGGGGCATTTTTCTTCGGAATGGCAACATTTACAATGACCATGCTACCTGGTTCACCATCTGTACAAAATATCATTCCAACAAAATATTTAGATACAACAGCTACTGCAGCACCTGTTGTTGGAATTGTAGCTACTATTACCATTATTCTTTTTAATTGCTTCTATTTAAAAAGACAATTATCTAAAACAGAGGCACGTGGTGAAACCTATGAAAATATGAAAAATCCCGAAAAACAAGATTCAAAAGCTTTTGAGGCAAGTGTTAGAAGATATCCGCCATTTATCTTAAGTATTTTGCCACCTATCTTCTTAATTGTTACGTTAAACGTTTTTAAGGTAGATATCCTTTATACATTGATGCTTACTGTGCTTCTTTCTATCATTATTTTTTGGAAATACATAGACAACAAGCTACAAGCAATTAATGTGGGTGCAACAAATACCGTTCTACCAATTGTCAACACAAGTGCTGATGTCGGGTACGGTACAGTTATTGCAGCAACTGCAGGCTTTGGTGTAATAACAGAAATGCTTGCCAACATACCTGGAAGTCCCTTAATTTCTCTTTATGTCGCTATTGCAGCACTTGCAGGGATTACAGGTACTGCCTCTGGTGGACTTGGAATTGCAATGGAAACACTTGCTCAAACGTATTTAGATTTAGGGGTTGATCCAGAGGCACTTCATCGTGTTGCGACAATTGCCTCCGGTAGTTTAGATTCATTACCGCACAATGGTGCCGTTATTACTGTATTGGCTGTTATAGGATTAACACATAAAGATGCCTACAAACATATCTTTTTTGTTTCAGTAATTGGGCCCATTATTGCGGCAATACCAGCATTAATTACTGCGATCTTACTTTATTCTTAAGTAAATACTCTCAATTATTATTTAAACAGTAGGAGATGAACAAACATGAAAGTCTCACTTTTCGCAACATGTTTAGTAGATATGTTTCAAACAAATGTGGGCAAAGCAACTGTAGAACTTCTAGAACATCTTGGCTGTGAAGTTATTTTTCCAAGGGGGCAAATTTGCTGTGGACAACCTGCCTATAACTCAGGCTATGTTCAGGAAGCAAAGGAAGCCATGAAAAATATGATAAAAGCATTTGATGGTGCTGATTACGTGGTTTGCCCTTCTGGTTCCTGTGCTTACATGTTCCGAGAATATGAAAAGGTTTTTGTGAACGATGCTGAATGGGCATCTAATGCAAAGCAATTAGCTGAAAAAACGTATGAATTAACACAATTTATCGTAGAAGTTCTTGGTATTACGGATGTGGGTGCTAGCTTCAACGGAAATGTGACCTATCATATGTCTTGCCATATGACACGTTTGCTTGGTGTAAAAAGCGCACCTTTAACGTTACTAGAAAATGTTAAAGGCTTAACATATACTGAGCTTCCTAATAAAACAACTTGTTGTGGATTTGGTGGAACCTTCTCAGTAAAAATGACACCTATTTCCGAGCAAATGGTTGATGAAAAGGTACAACATATCATTGAAACTGGTGCCACTTATTTAGTAGGCGCGGATGAAGGTTGTTTAATGAATATTCGTGGACGTGCAGAACGATTAGGTACCCATATACAAGTACTTCATATAGCTGAAATTTTGAATTCTCGCAAAACGGAGGTGCGTGCATAATGCCAATGAAGGTCGGTAATGAGCCATTTAACAATCGTGTTGGAGAAGGTATTCAAAATACATTTATGCGCAGTGCCGTTTCAGGTGCACAAGATCGTTTAGAAACAAATCGTCAATTGGCTACAGATGAGCTTGGCCATTGGGAGGAGTGGCGTTCTCTTGGTGAGGAGATCCGTCAGCATGTACTTGCAAATCTTGATTATTATTTAACGGAATTAAGTGAACAGGTTGCTGCACGAGGTGGACATGTTTTCTTTGCGACTACTGCTGAGGAAGCCCAAGCTTATATTGCTAATGTTGCTAAGGAAAAAGAGGCTAAAAAAATTGTCAAATCAAAATCGATGGTAACAGAGGAAATAGACTTAAATCATTATTTAGAAAAACATGTTGGCTGTCAGGTTGTTGAAACCGATTTAGGAGAATATATTTTACAGCTAGATAATGATTTACCCTCACATATCGTGGCACCTGCTTTACACCGCAAGAAAGAGCAGGTGCGGGAAAGCTTCCAATCTCATCACCAATATGAAGGCTCTGCACGTCCTGAGGAGCTAACAAAGCATGCTCGTAAAATGCTGCGAGATGATTATTTATCAGCTGATATCGGCATTACGGGTTGTAACTTTGCGGTGGCTGAAACTGGCTCTGTTTGCATTGTAACAAATGAAGGAAATGCTGACTTATCAACAGCACTACCAAAAACACAAATTACTGTAATGGGGATGGAAAGACTTGTACCAACATTTGAAGAGCTTGAAGTACTCGTCAATATGCTAACAAGAAGTGCAGTTGGTCAAAAACTTCCTAGTTATGTAACTGTTTTAAGTGGTCCTCGTCAAGATGGTGATGTAGATGGGCCAGAAGAATTTCATTTAGTTATTGTTGATAATGGGCGATCTGAAATTTTAGGTAGTGAATTCCAAGCTATCTTACAATGTATTCGCTGTGGTGCTTGCGCTAATATTTGTCCTGTTTATCGACATGTAGGTGGCCATTCATACGGCTCAATTTACTCTGGACCAGTAGGAGCGGTCTTATCGCCATTGCTAGGTGGCTATGATGACTATAAGGAACTACCGTTTGCTTCAACACTTTGTGGCGCTTGCACAGATGTTTGCCCAGTGAAAATTCCTTTACATGAATTATTGCATAAGCATCGACAAACCATTGTCGAAAAAGAAGGTCGTGCACCTGTATCGGAACGCTTCCTTATGTCTATTTTCGGTATTGGTACCTCATCAAGCGGTATGTATAAATTCGGATCTAAGGTTGCTTCAAGTGTTTTAAAGCCATTAACAAAAAATGACCAATTATCAAAAGGCATCGGTCCATTAAAAAATTGGACAAATATTCGTGAATTCCCTGCGCCTAAAAAAGAGCGCTTCCGTGACTGGTTCGAAAATCGACAAAAAGGAGATGAATAAGGAATGGTAGGCAAAATTCAAAATCGTGAGACATTTATTCGTCAATTATCTTCTAGACTTCAACGATTATCTATACCAGTGCATGTAGAGCGTCCTCAATGGCGATATTCACCACAACATAAAACATTACAAAACTTATCTCAGGATGAGCTGTTGATCATCTTACAAAAACAATGCACACGTATTAATACGAACTGCGTTGTCACATCCTCTGCTGATTTAGCTATGACACTGGAAAAAGTCATTGACGACTATGATGGTGGGCCAATTATGACTTGGCAGGATGAACGATTTGACACTTATGGTCTGACGGGGCTATTTTCAAATACATTACCTAAAAAACAAATCGAACTACACACTTGGGACCCATCGATTGGCAGAGATAATATAGAACTAGTAGAGAAGGCAAATATCGGAATTACAATTAGTGATATTACCTTAGCGGAATCCGGTACAGCTGTACTTTTTAGCAATCCAAATCACGGTCGTACTGTTAGCTTCTTACCTACCAAGTCTATTATCCTAATACCAAAAAGCTCTATTGTGCCTCGAATGACACAGGCAGCAATACAAATTCGAGAGCGTCTACAAAATGGTGAAACTCTCGCCTCTTGCGTTAATTTTATTTCTGGTCCTAGTAACTCTGCCGATATTGAAATGATTTTAGTCGTTGGAGTTCATGGTCCAATTTACATGACCTATATTATTATTGAGGATTTATAGAATAAAGAGGCAGGAACAAAAGTGTTTCAGCCAACAAAAATACCGAACTATCCAATGAAACGCTCATGAAGTGTTTCGGAATAGTTCGGTTTATCTATTTTTCGTGTTTGGTTAATTTAGAGATTATTCGGCTTTATAAAGGAACCATTTAGTTATGTCCCAGCCTCTATTTCACTTCAAAATATGTTTGACTATAGCCATTCATTGTTTTTTCAACATGTAACACAGCAGGCATTGTAGCCTTTAACTCTGCAACGTGAGATATGACACCGATCATGCGTCCAGAATCCTGCAAATCAATCAGTGTATCAATCGCCTTATTTAAAGCTTCTTCATCAAGTGACCCGAAGCCCTCATCGATAAACATTGTTTCAATATGAATATTCCCCTGGAAGCTTTGAATCACATCTGCCATACCAAGGGCAAGACTTAATGATGCATTGAACTTTTCTCCACCAGATAATGTTTTCACATCGCGTAGTTGATCTGTATAAGCATCATAAACATCTAGCCCTAAACCACTTTGCTTAGCATGCTTCTCTAATCTATCAGAACGTCGAAGCTCAAATTGTCCATTGGATAAATGCTGTAAACGTACATTTGCAGCCTCTGTGATTTTATCTAAATAGTTGATTTGAATATAGCGCTCAAAGGATAGTTTTTTCGAATTCTGACCATTTAGCACTGCATAAAGCTCCTTCACTCTCCCCGCTTCGTTTTCAAGTAAACGAATCTCATGTGCTGTATCTTCGATTCTTTCAACAAATTCTTCGCAAACTTTTGCATATCCTTTCATTTGCTGCAACATTTTAAATGCTTCCTCATATGCTGCACGGTGCATTGCTAACCTTTCTTCCATTAACGTTAAATCTTGCTTTTCTTTTCCTTGAAGATGTTTCGTTCCTTCAGTAATTTGCACCTGTAATGTGTGTATTTGTAGAGCATAATCGCTACAAGCCTTCCGTAAAGCCTCTAATTGAAACTCACTACGCTTAGCAGCAGCAAATTCTTCAAAGTTTTCAAAGCCTGCTATCCTCATACTTTCTGAAAATTGCTCGCGCTTTTCATCCATTTTTA
The DNA here is from genome assembly GCF_058803665.1 of Lysinibacillus sp. GW821-FHT14F06. NCBI lineage: Bacteria > Bacillati > Bacillota > Bacilli > Caryophanales > Bacillaceae > Lysinibacillus > Lysinibacillus sp. GW821-FHT14F06. Next base: position 128,139 of record NZ_JBXAPF010000008.1, on the reverse strand, counting down.
GCTTTAATTCCTTGAAAGCCTGTTTATTTATTTCTACGGCCATTTTGGCACTATTCGCTGCTTCCTTCGCAGTTTGCAGGTTTTGTTGACTGGCATTCCAGGCAGTTTGTAATACTGCCTTCTGTGAAGCTATATCAATAATTGCCTGTTTTAACACTTGTAACGTCTTAATATTTTCAGGAATATGCTTTTGCTGCTCCTCCACAATTGCCTGTTGTTTGGTTAATTCCTTCGTCTGGTCAGCAAAATATTGCTCCAGCTTTATGTGCTTCTCTTGTAGCAGCTCCAGACTTCCACGTTGCTGCTTTTGTTTTATGCGTATATCAGCTAATTGCTGATTCACTACTTTTAAAATGGTAATTTGCTGCTCTGCATTTTGTAAGGAAGTAACTATTTCTGTTTGATTGGTTAGATCAATATGATTAGTCTCCAACTGCGCTAGTGCCTCTTGTAAAAGCTGCTTGGTTGAATTCAATAAAGCTTCTTTTTCCAAAAGCTTACGCTCATCAGTTGCCGCCTTTAAACGTAAAGCTTCCACTTGAGATAATTCAATATCCTCAAATTGTTCTAAATGTGTTTCAAGGTGTGTTGTGCTACCGCAAACTGGGCAAGGCTCTCCATCCTTAAGCTGCTGTGCTAAAATACTTGCCTGGCTAGTAATCCATTGCTGCTCCAGCTTTTGAAGTGCTTGTTTACTTTCTCGGTGATGGACATTAACAGTCATTACATCCTGTTCTATTGTCTCAGCTGCTTTCGTGTATTTTTCAACTTGCGCTAATAATGATACTTGCTCTTTTAACTTCGGTAGCCGCTCTAAATAACCTTCATATGGTTCTAGCTGTTTTTCATATTGTTCAATTGTTATTGTTAATTGCTGTAATTGATTTTGTTCTTTCTTTAGTAAAGCTATATTATCTGCTAGTGCCCGTTTTGCTGTTACGACGTTTTGCTCAGCTAGTTGCATTTGATGAAGATTATGTTCATACGCCTCAAATTTCGGTAATAATGCTTGGAGCTGTATTTCTTGCTGTAGAAGTTGCTGACGTTCAGGCTCTTTTGCCTCTTCAATGTTAAACTGTTCTTGTGCAACTATCAGCTGAGTCTCAGCATTTTTCTGTTCTATCACCGCTCGCTGATAGGATTGTTCTTTTCTATTTTGCTCATTGCGTAAATCTATGCATTGTTGCTCAAGTAACACTAGACGTTCAGCTTTCTCTGCCAAAGCAATCTCACGTTCCTTTACAGCATACACATCCTGTTCTTGTAGCAATGCTTGCAGTTTGTTTTGGCGTTTGGATTGCTCATCAAACTGCTCATTCAGCGTTTTTGCCATACTATAATATTCTTGTTCCTTTTGATGATGAGCATAGGCTTCATCATAGCGCTGCTGTTCTACTTGAATACGCTCGATATAGTAGGCATGTTCCTCTTCCAGTGCGTTTTTCATTTGATGCATGTTTTCGGTATTATCATTTATACAAGTAAATAAAAAGGATGCTCGTTGTGGTAAGGCACCTGCAATTTGACCAAGTAAATGCTCCTTTAATTGTTGAGCTCTTAGTAAATCACCTTCTGCTTCTTTCCGTTTGGCATCCAGTTTTTTAGTCATTGCACCGAAGCGATCTGTTTTAAATATTTTACGTAATATAACCTCTTTGTTTGTAGAATCAGAGGTTAACAGCTTACGGAACTCTCCTTGTGGCAGCATGACGATTTGGCTAAACTGATCCTTTGTCAGACCTATTATTTCCTGTAGCTTTTTATCTACCTCAAGTGTTTGCTGCTTTTCTACAATTCCAAAATCAAGCTTACCTTCTTTGACTTCAGCCAATTCAATTTTCTTACCAGTAACACTTTTATTTTTTGCTTTAATATGGCCAGGCTGACGTAAAACTTGATAAACCCTGCCATCCATTTCAAAAGTGAGCTCTACCACAGTGTAAACATCATCCTCTGCAAAACCACTTCGTAGCATAGCTGTATCCTGACGATCTTCACCGCTACCTGATCCATAAAGTGCATAACAAATAGCATCGAAAATAGTCGTTTTGCCAGCACCTGTTTTGCCAGAAATTGCAAATAGGCGATGGTCACCAAGCTGTTGAAAATCAATTATTTCTGTATTTTTATATGGACCGAATGCAGTAATTGTTAACTTTAATGGCTTCATTTTACTGTTTCTCGCTCCTCATCTAATAATTCCTGAAGCATCTCTGTAAATAGACGCTCTGTATCTTGATCCGGCTCTATACCAATTATATCTGTAAAAAATGAACGAAATAAATCAATGTCGTCTACCTTCTCCGTCTCAACTACTTGTATTTCATGTCGTATTTCTGGACGCATGGCTTTACGCTCAACATGCATTGCATGAGGAAACACTGTACGAATACGTTCCATCGGTGAAGCCACTGGCGCCGTATCTGTTAAACGGACAAATACATAATCTTCATTTGGCGGTAATGTTAATAAATCATCCAACAAGCCCTCTACTACGCGTAAATCCCGTCTCGGCAGAAGCTTTCGTTTTGTAACAGTAAGATCTCCCTGTGCATCTAGCTCAACGATCAAAAAGCCCTTCTCATGTAAATGCTCAGACAATGAATATTTCAATAGAGAGCCAGCATAGCGAATTTTTTCATTCAACACAAAATGTGCTTTATGTAAATGACCAAGTGCCGTGTAATGAAAAGGCTTAAATAATGCTGCATCTATACAATCAGAGCCACCTATTGATAGCGGGCGCTCTGAATCACTCGTATTCGCTTCCTCCTCACCATACTTCGTTACAAAGGCATGCCCCACAAACACATGACGTTTTGTTGGATCTAAGCTTTGTCCAATATGGTCGATAATTTTTTTCATCGCATCTTGGTGAGAACGAATTGTATCATCTCCTAAAATTGTACGTACTGACGCAGGCTCCGCATATGGCACAAGATGAAAATGTACATCGCCAAAATCATCCGTTAAAATAATTGGAGCATGATCCTTCGTGAATTGACCTTTCATGTGTAATCCACTATCACTCATCAGGCTGCTGCCAAAATTTAATCGACCTGCACTATCGTGGTTCCCGGCAATCGCTAACACTGGAATTTTTTTATCAAGCACAATTTCTGCCAAAGTATCATTGAGTAAATTAACGGCCTCAATAGGGGGCATTGAACGGTCATATAAATCACCTGCTATAATGATAACATCAGGCTTTTCTTCATCAATGGCTTGCATAAATTGCTGTAAAATATAGCGCTGATCCTCCGTCATATAGACTCCCTGTACCAGCTTTCCTAAATGCCAATCTGCTGTATGAAATATTTTCATTCTTTGCGCCTCCAATCTATCTCCATTCTATCACGACTGTTAGATGTTTGATTTACCTTTTATTAGTATTGTTTTATCCATTATTTCTGCTCTTCTATCCATTGATTTGAAAGTTCTATCCATCACTTTTTCTCTTTTATCCATTACCACATGAAAAAAAGAGCATCTCTAATCGATACCCTTTTCATTTTTTATTAAATTGCTCTCATTTTTTCTATAAAGGCTGCATATCCGATAAATCCTCGAATGGTTCGTGCTATAGGATCAGGTTTCTCCTTCTCTTCTCGCGTCTCCGCAGATTCTTCTTGTTTTTCTAAAATCTCCTCAAACGATTTAGGTTGAGGTTTAGGCAATTCACTAGAGGAAATTGCTAATGCATTGCCTCCACTATATTCATATAGAAATGCGTTGGCCATTTGACGATAACCCTCAAAATTCGGATGTACATCAGCAATATTTGGTAAAAAACTTGTGGCGTTTAAGCCAAAAGCATCATACACATTTACATAAGTTGCTCCAGCTTGTTCTGCCTGCTGTTGTAAAATTGTATTTAGCTTTATTAGCTGTTTATTTGTACCTTCTTTTTGTGTATCGTGCACATTTGGATAAGCAAAATAATACCCCATCACATAGACCTTTGCTTTAGGTGCACGTACTATTAATTCCTCTAAAATCTCTATCATATTTTTTCTAGCTATATTTAACGCATAATCCGTTTGCATCTGTGAAAAGGTCAAAGTACCAGCAGTCGGATTGACCTGCACAAGACGTAATAAATCATTAGCGCCTGCCGATATTGTAATGAGAGTAGCATCTGCTAATAGGTCGCTTGCTTCCTCAGATTTTATCCGTTTCAGTACATCTGTTGTTGTAAAGCCTGGGAAAGCGAGCTCCTTCGTATAGTTGCTTAATTGCCCAGTCTTGCCCAACCTCATGGCAATAAAATCACTATAGCCGTGATCAATCTCTTGGTAGGGTGTTTGACCAGCTGCCAAGGAATCTCCAATAGCCACGTAATTTTCACTTTGAGCAAAGACAGATGAAACACCAAATACCATTGTCATAATAGCTATACCAAAACTTAGTAAGCGTTTCATCTGCTCAACTCCTTTTCCTTACATCAACAGAATTTAAAAAGCCCAGCTACCTTTGCGGAAAATTGGCTCCACAGTACCATCTGGTAAAATACCGTCAATATCCATCTCTCCACTGCCAATCATAAAATCTTCATGTGTGACAGAAATATTTGCACCTAATGCCTCAAGCTGTCCATTTTCTAAATCTCTTCCACCTTCTAGGCAAGTTGGATATGCCTCACCGATGGCTAAATGGTTCGATGCATTTTCATCAAATAAAGTATTAAAATATAAAATCTCAGAAGCTGAAATTGGAGACTCATGTGGTACTAGCGCTACTTCACCTAAATAGCATGAGCCCTCATCTACCTGAATAAGCTCCTGTAATAAATCATGACCTACCTGTGCCTCAGCCTTGATAATTTTGCCTTCTTCAAATGTCAGTTTAAAGTCATCAATAATATTGCCTTGGTATACTAATGGCTTTGTATTACTTACATAGCCATTTACACCTTGCTTTAATGGTAACGTATATACCTCTTCTGTCGGCATATTCGCAATAAAGACAGTATCATCTGGTGTTTTACTTCCACCAGTAAGCCATTTATGCTGTGGAGCTAAAGCAATTGTTAAATCAGTACCAGGCGCTGTATAGTGAAGCTTTGCATATTTTTTTCGATTAAGCAGCGCTGCACGAGATTCTAAATTTACAACATGTTCACGCCAATTTTCAACTGCATTGCCCTCTCCAATATGGACAGTTTTAAAAATTGCCTCCCATAGAGCTGGCACCTGTTCCTCAGTTGTTAAATTCGGGAAAACCTTCGCTGCCCATTTCGGAGAAGGAACTGCAACAATAGACCATGCGATTAAATCCTTCATCACAGCATTGCGATAATTTTTTAGTGCTGCTCCTGATACTTTTTGATGTGTTGCAAGACGGTCGGCTGGAATACCTGTTAATTTATCTGGATCCGCAGCATCAATCCATAATAAAGCACCCTTGCGTTCGATTAGCTCATCACGCATTTTAACTACCCATTCAGGGAAACGATTGAATTCTTCATCTGAGGCATGCTCGAAATATGCTCGATCCATTACATCATCAGAAAAGTTTACATGAACACGTCCTGCTCCAGCTTTATAAGCCTCTTTCACTACCAAACGAGCAAAATCTAGAGCTTCTACTGAAGTATTGACTAATAAGTATTGCCCTGGCTGAATATTAACACCAACTTTTACTGCAAGCTCTGCATATGCTTGTAATTTTTCTTCAAATGTCATATTAGTTAACCTCGCTTTTGTCCAATTGTTTTTGAATTTCCTTCTACTAGCTTGCCATCATGCCATACTTTTTGTACAGATTTGCCTGGAATTTCTCTTATCCATTTTTTATATGTTTTTTCATCTCGATAAGCTAATAACGTTAATACCTCGCCATCTGCTCCAGCACGTCCTGTACGTCCTGAACGATGTAAGTATTGCTCGATCGTTCTTGGTACATCAACATGAATAACATGTGTTAAACCTGCAATATCTAAACCTCGTGCTGCAATATCTGTAGCAATTAAAATACGTGCTTCTCCTTTACGGAATGCATCTAATGCCTTTTTACGCTCTTCTTTTTTCATGTCAGAATGTAGTGTCACGATTGGTGCAGAACGATATTGCAGCTTCGTTTCTTTCATTAATAATTGGTCGATATTGTTTACAAAAGCTAATGCACGTAACCCTTCTGTATGTGATAAGCGACGTAGGAAATCAGTTTTATCCCGTTCTTCGACCTTGATAAAGGAATGTACTACCTTACCAACCTTCACCATATCCTCAGGCTTTATTTTAAAGCGGATTGGCTCAAACATCATACGACTAGCCACTAACTCAATCTCCTCTGTAATCGTTGCAGAGACAACAACTACTTGTCGCCCATAAGCAGAGCCTTCGATAAAGGATTTTACAACTACACGATATTCTCGACTAAGCAACTGGTCACATTCATCTAGAATAATTGTTTCTATTTCTTTAAGCTTTAATTTTCCTGCTCGTGCTAGTTCATTTAATCGACCAGGCGTTCCAACAACGATTGTCGGTTTTTTCTTTAGCTTTTCAATTTGACGTGCAGCATTTGCGCCACCAATCAATTGCTGAACTGTAATATCTGAGCCTGCTGTCCATTCACGGATAACCTCTACGATTTGCATAGCCAGCTCCTGTGATGGGGCTACAATAAGTCCTTGCGTTTGTTTTTTTGCACCATTTACTTTATTTAATAAAGGAAGCACATAGGCTAAAGTCTTCCCCGATCCTGTTGGCGATTCTGCCACAATATCTTTTCCTTCAAGCATTGCTGGAATCATTTCCTCTTGAATTTTCATCGGTTCTTCAAATTTCCATTTTGCTTGTAATGCTTCATTTAATAAGTTTATTACTGACATGTTATTTCCCACCTTCTATCTGCTTGACACTAGTTTAACACACTAAGCATTATCCTACTTCATATGTACGAAAACCATCTGATAATCGTTTCACTAATTCAGTATGTGATACTGTAACTAAAAAATCTGCACACCTCATGCACGGAATGTAAGCCTCTTGCGCTCCATTGAAGGCTTGGGGCTTACCCGCGAAAAGCGAGCAGATTTTATCTAGTTAATCTACTAATTCATAGCCACATGACAAAATCGCACATTCTGCCAAAACAATTAATGAATCAATATATTTATCATTTAGTTTTAAATCTCTATTCACAATCGATAATTCCGTACAGCCTAAAACAATACGATCACAATTAAGTTCTAGCATAGCCTCTTCTATCGGTTGCCATTCCTCTGCTGAAACATCCTTTCCAGCCTTTACAAAATCGTAAATAATAGACATTACTTTTTCTTTGATTGGCTCATCAGGGACAACAGGCGTAAGACCATATTCCTCTAACGCAGTCTGATACATACGCGATGTTAAAGTGCCAGTTGTTGCTAAAATACCAACACGCTTTGCGCCTAAATCATAGGCACGCTTCGCCGTTTCTCGTATCATATGCAGTACTGGAACTGGAGAGCCTTCCGCAATTTCATCATAAAAGGTATGTGCTGTATTACACGGAATAGCAATCATATTTGCCCCAATTGAAGCAAGCTTTCTTGCATCATCTATTATGACTGGAACAGGATTTTCTTTTGTTTTATCTAAAATAAAGGCTGTACGATCAGGAATATTTGTATCATTATCAATAATTGTATGCAGATGCTCCTGATCCTTCTTTGCCTTTGTACGCCTTACAATCATTTCACCGATAAACATTGTTGCAAGTGGGCCAACGCCACCAATAATACCTAAAGTTTGTTTTTTCATGAGTTAGACAGACCTTTGTTGTTAAAATATTTCTTATATTTTCGATAAAAGCTTAAATTATCGAGCGTTATGTTCAGCCAACGCCTAGCATTCATATCCTTATAATTGAAAATGGAGTCAGTTGCTAGTCCTTGTCGAATCAGGCTCTTTGCCTCAATCACAAGTTGCTCATTTTGAACATATTTAAAAAGTACACCGTTCGGCACAATTGTCCACAGATGCTTGTTTTGCACATAAGTCAACTGTAGCTTGCTACCACGGATAAAATCATCCGCAACGTATTGCATTAAATTATAGCCACTAGCTGTCACATAATAATTTGAAAGCTCATTATGTAATTCAATACTTAATAGCTTATATTGCCCGTCACGTTCATCATACTTCATATCAAACGTGGCAAAGCCCTGAAATTGGATTTCCTCCAAAAATACTTTGACTTGATCCATTAAATCCCTATCATATATCGTCATAATCGCTACATAACGACCTATTCCATCAGGAGAATGCTCCTCTAAAATGGGATTACCGATAGCTAGTAGCTTCGCTTGTCCGTCTTGCCCAACATATGCATTAACGACACGCATATTGGCATCCTCACCTGGAATATATTGCTGTACCATCAGGTCATCTCTATAGGCAGATTCCTTATAAATAGCCTGGAAAATTGCATCCTTTTCCTCATTATCATATGCAATATATACCTTTTTCTTACCTGGAAAAATACATGTAGCATACTTTGTCATATTCATTGGTTTAATGACAACTGGATATTCAAAGGGAATTTCAAATTCCTCATAGTCATTAACTGTACAAACATGCATAGCAGGATACTGAAAGCCAAATTTTGCTGAAAGCTCATACATACTCTCACGCGTTAATAGCTGGCTAGCTAGTGGCGCATCTACATAAGGTATGATAAAAAGCTCTGCTAGCTCCTCTTTATGTTGCACTATTTTTTTTACATAAAACTCATCACAGGCCAACAACAATAGTTTTTTATCAGCAAATTCCTCTGCGATTGCCTGTAAAGCAACTACAAAACGTTCTTCAATATTCAGTCTTGGTATTTCACGAAATGTTAATAAATCACTCTGTTGTATTTTCGCCATATTTGTATGATTTACTGCAAGTGGTTTTACACCATAGGATTCGTAAAATGCTCTAGCCATGCCATAAGCATTCATTTCATCTCCTAATAAAACCGGTAAAAAAGCATGGGTAATAGCCATTCTACTCAACTCACTTTAGCTTTTTTTCTAAGTGTAACATACTGCTACTTCCTGATGCTTCTAAGAAACTATTTATGCACTGCTACAGCTTGTTCTCCTAGCTCTTTATAGCTTTTGAAAAAATGATTGACATTGTATGTAACATAGCCTTTTAATGGGTCCATCACAACTACTTTATCACCTAAATGCCCTGTTAAAACAACTGCATGTAAGTTCATATACGCGTCACGCGGCGTTGTTTCACCTTTATAAATCCAGCCCTTAGTTGATTTTGTTTTAGGCTCTGACAAATCCAATGTAACCCAAGTCACAACAGGTATGCCTTCCCTAACAAGCTGTAAAATTTTGTCCTGTGAGGCTTTACTCATATTTGTAACACGTAAATCTGCCTGTTTATCAGCTATTGCTACCTCTGCAGCTTTAACAATAGGAGCTGCAAAGACATACATACCGTTTGCTTTATCACGAGGATTACCTGCAAATGCCTGATTTGGGTTTGGACCAAACCGCTGCCCGTCTATAGTGTCAATTTTTTGCTTCGGTAAATACGTATCAGCCATTTCAAGCTTTGTAACATTCATACCATAATAATTTAAGACAGCTGTTAACGATGTAATTTCACAGCCATGCGGTAGCTCAGGATTTTGCATAACAACTGGTACATCTAATTCCTGCTCATCTCTTGAAAAATGTGTTTGTAGTCGATAGTACGGCTTTGTTGAATCGTACGTAAAATTTTCAATTGTCGTATATCCATTATTTTCTGTACTATTTTCAAGAGTAGTTGCAGCAATGGCATATTCCTGTCCCTCTTTTAACTTTGAAAAGGTTGCCTCACCCTCATCAGAGCCAATTACATCCTCGACTATTTTTCCAGTCTTCACATCAGTAACCGTTATATAAAGATTCGGGATAGGTGCACCACTATTAAACTCTACCGTTAAAACCGTTAATTCACTTTTTTGTTTTTCCTGCTGCGAAAATTGATTACAGCCTGAAAGTAACATAATGATGATAATACCTATTAGTAAAAAGCGTTTATACCCCGTCCACAAGACAAATTCCGCTCCTATTCTATTTTGAAGACCATCACTTCAAATCTATATTTCAATTTGTCATAGACTCTATTATACGCTAATTTCATAGTCGTTCCTATTCTATCTTTCTTTAATGAACCTGAGCCAAAATGATCAAGGAAATCTTTGTGTTTATTGCAACCTCCTCGCTTTTCTGTAAGGTTTTTATACAAGCTAGCGGAAGCTCAAGGCTACAATAGCTACGTCTTTTTATAGAACCGCAATCCACAGAGATTTCCGTTCCCATTTTACCAATAACAAAATTTAATGCGTACTTACCTTAGGACGCAAGGTATGTTTTAAAACTTTTCCTGAAGCATTACGCGGCAGTTCAGCTAAAAATTCAATCTCATAAGGCACTTTATATTTTGCAAGCTGCTTTCGACAATAGATCAATATGGATTTTTCATCGAGAGCTTTTCCTTCCTTTAATACAACAAATGCCTTTGGTACTTCGCCATACACCTCATGTGGTAGTCCTACAACCGCTGCCTCTAAAATTTCTGGCAACTGATATAAAACCTCTTCTATCTCGATCGGATAAATATTTTCGCCACCACGAATAATCATATCCTTTTTCCGATCAACAATGTAAAGGTAGCCCTCTTCGTCAAAACGACCTAAATCCCCTGATAAGAGCCAGCCATTTCTAATCGTTCTAGCTGTTTCTTCCGCGTTTCGAAGATAGCCCTTCATTACCTGTGGCCCTCTTACACATATTTCTCCTACCTCGCCTGCTGGCACAGATTCTCCAAAGCTATCTACTACACGTACCTCTGTTTGTGTCAATGGCTTTCCTACTGACCCAATTTTTGTTAATGCATCCATATCTAAAAGAGAAGTAGCTGCGGGAGAATTTTCAGTTTGACCATATAGGTTTTGTACCTTGACATTTAGAAATGCTTCTTTCACTTGCTTCACGAGCTCATAAGGCATTGGGGCTGCTCCATAACATAATAAACGTAAATGCTTAAAAGTATGTTCCTTAAAACCAGGTGTATTTAATATCATCGTATACATCGACGGAACACCGAAAAAAATTGTCGCATCAGTTGCGGCAAGCTGCTTTAATGTGTTTGCTGGAGAAAAAGCTTCTTCAATGATAACTGTACCGCCTTGATAAAACATCGGCATTGCAAATACATGAAGCCCTGCACAGTGAAATAAAGGTGTACAAATAAACATTCTATCTTCCTTCGTCATATTCATCGAGGATGACCATATTTCTGCTGTTGAGACAATATTGTGATGTGTTAGCATTACTCCCTTTGGCTTACCTGTCGTCCCAGATGTATACATAACAACTGCTGTATCATCATTCACCAATTTGACAGAACGTCGCTGTCCAGTATAATTCTCTATAATTTTTTCCATTTCCTTAAACCCAACAGCATGCGAAAAAGTATATGAAATATCCGCTAGTATTTCACTTAATCGCTCATCATAAATGAGTCCTTTTGCTTCTGAATGATTAAAAATAAATTCGACTTCTGGAGCCGCTAATTTTGTATTAATCGGCATAACTACAAAACCTGCTAATTGAACTCCGATATACGCAATTAAAAATAGATCGGAATTCAATGTATATAAGGCAATTACATCATCTTTCTTATAACCTTGCTCTTGTAAATAAGCTGCAAAAGTTTCAGCACATTTGAAAAACTCATGATAGGTTAGCCTTTTTCCATCATACAACGTTGCAATCCCTTCAGGTTGTTGCACAGCATGGTTTTGTAAAATATCCGTCATTAGCATTGTCATTATAAGCCCCCCAAATTTTTTATTTTTACCATCTAAACATGTAGAATTACCTCTAAATAACCTTGGTATCACAAAATTTTCAGAAAATTATGTTTTTATTCTAGCAGGCTATTAGAAAGGTGGCAATTTTTCTACCTATTCGAAAATATGAACGACATGCTTCAAAATATACTTAGACATTTTACTTTTCTATCAATTTCTGTTAGGTGTATGATACTTGTACAATATTTTTAAGAAAGGCTTGGTTAAAAATGCAGTACGCACTTTTAGGAGATTTACATTCTAATATAGAAGATACAAGGGCGGTGTTAGCTCATATCCAGCAAACTGCCAAAGATGCTAGAATAATAGGTTTAGGGGATTTATATGAATGTACTGTGAGTAAGAAAAAGGCCCAAAGGGTGTCCGGTTTATCACTTCAAAACGCCGCCATTGTCAATAATGACTTTGAAAATTTACTGACGTTTCCTTCAATTCGTGGTAATCAGGAGGAACGTATTACACGTGTAACAGGCATTGAACGATTTACAAAACTACCTGAAACAATTGAAATTGAAGGGGCAATACTGATGCATGGTCATCAATTTAAATGGAGTGTGTCATGGCAGCCAACATTTCCTTCATTTAAAAAATCACTTCTTTTCTTTGGACATAGCCATGAATCTGGTCTTTATCACGGCAATAAAAAACTACCTATTCGAATCCGCTTTGGACAACCAATCGTATTACAAGACAAGCAATATGGCATTAATGTTGGCTCAGTAGTTGATCATCGCGAGTGGTGTCTCTATGACAGCGAAAAACGAACAGTAACATTTATGTGTGCATCTGTACTTGAAAAGATAAGTGTTTCATAATTGCGTTAGATAATAGAAGGGCTCTCCCGTATAGGGAGGCCCCTTTGTATTAATGTATATATTGTTTTTTCTCGTTCATTAAAATTTGCTTTAGCTCTTTTAGTTTGTCGATGACAATATAGGATTCTTTTGTTATTTCAGTTAAGTAAGTTTCAGCCACTGCTTTATTGCCTCGATTGTACTCCTGAACTGCCTTTTTTGCCAGTTCATGAACATGGATAAATGGACGCTCTAATACAATGTATGCTTGCTCATTACTCAACAGCTTTTTCCCTGTACCATAGTACCATTCCCCAAGTCGAGATTCCTTTGGAGAACCAACATCTTGTTCAGTCATTGTTTCAAAGCCTAGCAATAAATTATAAATTTTCCAGCGCCATAATAAATGGTCAGTAATTGCTAGTTCAATAATATCCTCTTGACTGATGATAAAGTTTTTCGAAATAGTAGATGAACGATATCCATCAATCATTTTACTTAGCTTATAAATCGCAGAACCCATATCAAACACAATCACCTTACTTTTTTGCATACTCTCCGTCATATTACGATTGCGCTCTGAAATTTCCGATGATGATTCTGCCTGTGCTCTAGTTGTTGTCGCAATTTCCTCAAAGCGTATTCCTTGCTGCTGAAGATTTTTATTTAATTCTGTAAGTGTTTGTGAAATTTGCAGTGTATCTGTAACACCTTGATGTAAATCCTGTGAAAATTGATTTGTTAAGTTACTAATATTATTCGTAATAAGTAGCAGCTCCTGAATATCAGTATGAATAGATTTTACCGATGTATTTGTATCATCTGCTAGCTTTCGTACCTCTTCTGCTACTACAGCAAAGCCTTTACCAGCTTCACCTGCACGTGCAGCCTCAATCGAAGCATTCAGTGCCAATAAATTTGTTTGGTCTGCGATTCTTTTAATCAGCTCCATTAGCTTCGCTACACTGTTAACTCGATCAACTAAGCGAATAATATCTCCTTGCATGGACTTATGACCTTCATCTGTTGACTGTAAAATGGAAGAAACTTGCTGCAGTGATTCTAAATCTCCGTTTAATTTTTTTAATGCATGTTTTGTATGAGTGGAGATATCCCCTACAGAAGCTGCTATTTCCTCTATACTTGCATCTAAATCATGCATGGAGTTGTCCACCGCAATGATTTCCTTTTGTTGAATATCTTGAAATTCAATAAGTTCTTTAATGGAGTCTAATTGCGTATTATATGTAATAATCTCGCCTAAGCCATTGACTACTGAGCCTCCCTGAATTTCAATGTATGTCTCAAGAATAATTTGTTGGTCAATCGTTACTAAACTATCATAAGACAGTAATACATCAAGCATTTTATCCTGATCACGGGATAATTCCTTCACAATCAATGGGATAATTAATTGATTTATAAGTGTGTAAGCAGAAATCATCCAGTTTGGCAAAACACCAATTCGTGCATGAACATAAGCAATTTTCCGTCTTTTAAATACATAGTCTAAGTCCAGCTCATCATCAAACAAGCTGATAAAATGGTTGTCGAATAAGCCTTTTAAGCGTTCCACAGTTGAATGTGTATTGATGACATGATTAAATTCGGGTATTTCTAGTAATCGATCGTAAAAATTATCTAATATTTCCTTTCTATTATTTTCGTAAATTTTTCTTAAGAAGCTTACAGATTCTCTTCTAATTCTAGATAATGCGAGGAAATCTAGTTTTTCTTTAAAACGCTCATTTGCCTCAATGTCTGAATTTTTTTCAGCTGAAAAATAATCATAATCTAGATTAATTTTCTTCCTTTTGAACATAATGGTCCACTCCCTTAATGTTAAATACAATTATCACAATCTATAATTCGTTAAACTTTCTTTTTAATTTTTATCCATGACTTGGCACCTTTTCATCCATTAGCAATTATCATAATTATGAATGAAAATTAGCATATACATTTTACCAATAATACAAAAACAAGCATAGAATCTCTATAAATTCTTTACACTTTCTTATTCTTTTGTACACCTTATTGACAATTTCATTTTGTCATATCTATATAATATTCAACAAAAAACGCCAAAATCTTCTTTTGATTTTAGCGTTTTTTTCGACAGGGCTTATTTTGCGATAAAGCTAGCAATTTTCACAATCCTTTAAAGCATCTAGAAGTTTTTCCATATCGCAAATCTGCTGGCACATTGTATCAATCATACATCGCAGGATTGGTATTAACTCTTGGCAAATACAGAATCTTAACACATTCTGTGCCAGTCGAACCCCACCTTGGTGATGAACAATCATTTCTCTTAGATAATTGATATTAATATTATTAGAGACTGGTGGTGCGCACATTGCCTGGAACATCACTTCGGTAATTTCTTTATAGGCACACATATATTCATACAATTCATACTCCGAGTTTTGGACGATACAGCATCTATTTTGTATTGCTTCCAAACATTCTAACGTCTCTGTACTTGTATTAATAATTTCTAATGCGAGATTTTGAACAGGTATATTTGTTGTATAGCGTAAAACATTTTCTGACATTTTAATGGCAGCTACTTGATGTGGGATAATTTGTTTAATAAAATTTTCAGAAATACTACATGTAATGGTCACATAGGTCATACCCTGCATCATCTTATCGAGGATTCGTTTATATTCCTCTAAATACGCCTTCGTTACATTACTGAGTTCAATTGATTTAGTCATTAGACACACTCCTTTCAGAGTAATGTATGCCTGAAAGGTTGATGTGTGGTAGACAATTGTACCAATGAATAATCATTAGTTTCTTCTTACAATATGTTTTTATTATTTTATCGTGTCAGGAGTATAGTATGGCTCATTGGACGTTTTTGCTACACTTCTCTACATTACGCCCAAACTTATTTTGTATTTTTATATGTATCTAAACAATTTTGACAAATGCATTTGCGTAAATCCTGTGGCACTTTTTGAAAGATTTCTTCAGGAAAATTCACTGTCATGCACCAACAATCATTTTGTCCTTTGATTACACCACAATGATTATCTTCTCCACATAACGGACAATTGTTTTTCTCTACTGTCATTGGGCAAAACACCTCCTAGTCATTACTCTAAATAATAGCAAAAGAGGAGTACATAGATATATACCCCTCTAGAATTAGCTTATTGCTTTTTTCCCTGAATCTGCTGCTTTACCTCTGTTACGTCTGTATCACTATACATGGCTGTACCGTGCCCGCCATTTTGTGCTAAAAGTTTTTTTACCTCATTGTACGATAAGCCTGCCTCTGCATTTTTTCTCTTGACGTCATTAATATCGGTACCAGCAGCAGTATACTGGGCTTCATTTTGATTATTCATGACTTTTATAACCTCCTATAATTCATCAGGCTGCAGTTCAATTAGTTCGTCACCTTCACGTTGCACTCTTTTATTTAGTTCTTCAATCGGTATAGCGTCTACCGTTTGCATATCTTCGTGCAAATCAAAAATGCTAATCCTATCTGAATCAACCATATCAGGCTTATCCTTACTTGCTAAATTCATAAACATCTTTTTTTCATGTGGTAAATTGTCTTTATCCATTATTCACACTCCTTTACACTAATGTGTGTAATGGCGAGTATATTATGTGTTTTTCATTTTTACACTTTTATCAACGCGGTGATATTCAGAAATTTGAATAACTCTCACATGCTTTGTATGCAGTTCATGATATATTCCTCTACTATCTGTAAAGGATATATATTGTTCTCGTTCGCTTCGTACCAATGCCTCTGCCTTTTCCTGAGACTCAATATGAATAAATCTCCTGACATAATGCATTTCATCAAAGAAATACGTTATTTTAAACTCTTTCATTTAGGCTATAGCTCCTTGATTACTGGATTTACTGCTTATCATATCCCATTATGTATTACTTTATCGGATTTTTTCATACCTTTAGCATATCTTATAGTAAAACAATAGGAGGTGATGTCATTGATCCATACAGTGAAAGCAGGAGAAACATTGCCTCAAATAGCACGAGATTATCGCACACCACTTTCATCTATCATTGTTGCTAATCCAGGAATCAATCCAAATTCACTTTATATCGGGCAGCAACTAATGATCCCTGGTTTCCCTAATCCCAATACAATTCCTTATAAAATTGAAATTTCCACAGATAATCGCTGGCTTCGATTATATAAAAATGATGTTCTGCAAAAACAGTATCCCATTGCAGTTGGTAGAATGCTACATAATACGCCGATTGGTAATTTTATTATCATCAATAAGGCCCCAAACCCTGGTGGTCCCTTCGGCACAATGTGGATGAGTCTCTCTAAGGAGCATTACGGCATTCATGGAACCAATGATCCCAGCTCTATCGGGCATGCCGTATCACATGGCTGTATTCGTATGCATAATCAGGATGTTGAGGAGCTAGCGAGCATTATTCCAATTGGCACGAGTGTATTTATACATCCTTAGAAAATTAAAAGGCTATCTCCTCTTCGTAGTCAGATAGCCTCCTTATTAGTTATTCTACCTCTCTAGATTGAGCTAGCTTCGATAAATAATATTGCTCTTCTCTCAGCATATGGTCCGCCATAAGTGCTGTAAACGTTCCTAATACTTCTGCACTTAATTCCATTTCCTCTAACTCACGTAAAAAAGTTTTAAATAAGGTCATTTCTAGCTCTACTTCTTTATTAAAGCGATTTAATGCGGGGAATGTTTCTATATTTGAACGTAAATAACCTGTAAGCTCAACTGCTTTTAAATAAAATTGTTCGAAATGCTGGGTAAATTCATGGCTTTTTTGCTTCAATCTTTTTTCCACCCCATCCAAATCATCATTTATGATTCCTGCATGTCCTGATGCATCTAAAAGCCAGAGTAAATGATGATGCAGTTCATGAAAAATAGGGGGAACTTCTCCTTTCTTGAGATAGCTGAGTACAATTTGATATTCCTCTAATTCATTGACCATGTGATTAATAAAGGTTGGGGGTAGATGAATATTAATATTTCCTACTAATTGCTTTCTGAGGATATAAAATTTAAATTGCTTTAGTTGCTCTACTGTTTCATCAACAGTAACTGAAAAGGATACCGCATTATTAGCATCTATTGAATTCACATAAGCAAGTAGTTGTGTAAATTGTTGAATAAATGAACTCGCTTTTTTAATTTCCTCTGTTTCCGATGGATATAATGAATCATGAATGAATTGCGAATGATCTTTCAGTATTCTCAGCCAAAACCTATGCTCAAATACTGCATGCTGTAAGTAATTCGACAAGCAGCTACATCTCCTTTATTCTGTTCGTTGTTCTATTCTATTCTTCTTAAAAATCTAATATTAATAATCGGATAAAAGTTAGTCCCTCAAATTGTGTTTCGTATAGGATGAAACGCTTATAGCTATACTACATAATGCTGAAGCAACAAAAAGAATTGGGAGGGATTCGCTTGTCCATAAAAAACAATATATTATCTATTTTTGCTTTAGGTGGCATTAATGAGATTGGTAAAAATATGTATGTAGTACAATATGGAGACGATATACTGATCATTGACTGTGGTGCAAAGTTTCCAGATGAAAGCTTGCTGGGAATTGATTTAATCATCCCTGATATTACGTATTTACAGGAGAATAAAGAAAAAATTAAAGCATTAATTGTGACTCATGGACATGAGGATCATATAGGTGGAATTCCTTACTTTCTAAAAAAGGCAAATGTTCCTATTTATGCTACACGATTTACGCTTGGATTAATCGAATTAAAGCTAAAAGAGCATAAGCTTTTACGAGAAACTGATTTAATAGAAATCCACTCTGATTCATCATTAAACTTTGGACAAGTTGATGTTAGTTTCTTCCGAACAAATCACAGTATACCTGATTGTCTAGGAATCGTTTTCCATACTCCTGAAGGCAATATAGTACACACTGGTGATTTTAAATTTGATTTAACACCTGTCAATAATCAGTTTGCAGATATTCATAAGATGGCTGAAATCGGCACAAATGGCGTATTGGCACTTATTTCTGAAAGTACTAATGCAGAAAGACCTGGGTTAACACCATCAGAAAGGCTTGTCGGTGATCATATTGAAGAAGCATTTTTACATGCCGAGCGAAAAATTATTATTTCAACGTTTGCCTCAAATGTGAATCGTATTCAACAAATTGTCAATGCTACTATCGCTACGGATAGAAAGCTTGCATTGCTAGGCCGCAGTATGGTGAATGTGGTGGACGTAGCACTTGAGCGAGGCTATTTAAACATACCAGAGGATATGTTAATCGACGCACGGGAAGTAAAATATCTCTCTCCTGAGGAAGTAGTTGTGCTATGTACTGGTAGTCAAGGGGAGCCATTAGCAGCTCTATCACGACTAGCAAATGGTAATCATCGCGAGGTGAAAATCTTACCTGATGACACCGTTATTTTAGCTTCATCCCCTATCCCAGGAAATGAGAAGGGTGTTTCACGCATTGTCGATAATTTATTTCAGCTTGGTGCAAAGGTTATTTATGGCTCCTCCAGCCATACAGGCATGCATGTTTCAGGACATGGCTATCAGGAGGATTTAAAGTTAATGCTCACTTTAATGAAGCCAAAATTTTTCATTCCCATTCATGGGGAGTTCCGAATGTTACACCAGCATCGCTTACTTGCAGAATCTGTTGGTGTCAAAAGAGGACATACCTTTATTATGAAAAATGGAGATGTTGTTGATATTGAAAATACAATGGCTAGGCAAACTCGAAAAATTCCATCTGGAGACACGTATGTAGACGGCATAGGTATAGGTGAAGTAGAGGGTATTGTCCTACGTGATCGTAAACAGCTTTCAGAAGATGGTATGTTAGTCATCGTTTTAACACTTAGTAAGACTGATGGAACATTTATTTCAGAACCTGATACCATTTCACGAGGTTTTGTTTATGCGAAGAATTTTGAGGAGCTTTTGACAAAAGTAAATTTTCTTGTGAAAGAAACAGTTAATGAACTACAGGAAGAAAGTAGACAGCAAATTCATGTCTTAAAAAGAGAAATTAAACGCGCTGTTGGCCAATATCTTTTTACACAAACAAAAAGAAAACCAATGATACTACCTATTATTATTGATATATAAAAGTCGGTGCGAGGGTTCGCCTTCTCTCGCACCCACTCAATTACCTTACTGAATGCTTAATGTTTTAAAGAAATCTGTCCCCTGTATATCCTTGATTAATTCGCCCTTAAAAATTTTATATAACAAAAGATTGTAAAGATGCTGCCCCTGATTAAAACCATGATATACATTTTTTACGTGCCCTTCTATAGGCGAGGTAAGATGATGAAAATACTGTGGTAGTCCATCTATTTTTGTCAATAGAAATTCTTTATTTTTTATTATATGCTGCACTGTATTTAAAATTTGTACCATACCATACTGAACCTCTATTATTGGAACATTGAGGGAAATTTGATATAGATGGTACCATTCTTTATTTGCTTGATACCAGTTTAGAAAATGGTATAAATAATCGCTTAAAATAATCCTTTCATCTGGAATAATCGCTACGAGATCATGGGCAATCCATACTTCATCTTCACACTGATACACATGTTTATTGCTAGCATTTAAATTAGCCTTCGTAAGTATGATAGTTTTTGCGGGTACTGTTGTACACTTAAAATATTTTTCATATGTACAATTAATTTTTGGTATTTCATCCATTTTACCATCTAGTATTAGCTGCTTTAAGTATTTAGCAGAAATGAAGGGATACCCTCTTTTGGAGAAATATTTCTTCTTCGGTACTATTTCACCAGTCTCTATTATAGCTACCTCATCTAATCGATAACATTTAACCATGCTTGAATCCTCCAATCTAACATACATTGAAACTCATTTTTCACATACCACTTGCCTTAATAGAGTTTCCTTTTATCAATTGTACCATTTTAACGTAACTTTATCTCTATTATACCACTATAATAGTATATGCATTTTTAAGGTTTTTCACTAGCTTTTTACATAGAGGTGATTCATATGTCAGACTTTTTAAAGCTAGTAGGTGAACAACTCCGTATTATTAGAGTATCCAAAGGACTTAGTCAGGAAGAAGTAGCAGAAAGAACGGGAAAATTAGGTTTTAGCAAAGGTAGAGTTTCAAATATTGAACATGGGCAATCGAATATTACATTGAGTACTTTAGAAACACTAATGAAAGCGTTAGATATTGCCCCTGAGGAACTTTTTAATTTTCAAAAATTATCTGGCGTTACTGATATCGAAGAAAAGAACCTCATGCTTGATATACATCGTTCATTATTAAGGGAGCGTAATTTAAACGAGGTAAAATACGTAGTACGCATTACGAAGGATTTTTTAGATACGATTGATTCACAATCAAAGAAAAACAGCTCCAATGGTCAATAACATTGGGGCTGTTTTAACAATAAGGTTACAAATTCTTTTTTGAATTTTCTTGATACACTGCCTTAATGCGATTAATATCTACCTCATATTTATTTTCATACTTTCTAGCAATATTTTGTATTGGCTCCTTAGGTCCATAATAAATAGTATTAAAATCATCATTACTGTATTGCACAACAAAAATTTCATCAAATGCGTTAAATGTATTCTGATTTAAGGTAATAAAACCTGTGCTTTGTGCTGTCGTTTTTACACTAATTTTTTTTCCATTACTGATGACATCAAACCCATGTTGATTCGTCTGTTTAGAAAGACTGCCCTTCGTAACGATTGCACATAAAAATTCACCAATTCGTCCAATTAAATGACGTAATTCTGTAGGTTTACAGCCAAGGAGACTCATTTCATACTTTAGTATCTCGTTATAATCCTCATATAATTTAACGATTTGACTAGTACTAATAATATTTAATGACTCAGGTGTAGTATCAATGTTAATAGGTTTATCATATAGAACCTTTACACCGTTTCGCCACTCTCCAACAATTAGTTCACCATTCTGTTTTTGTGGCTTATGAAATATAAGGCCAGTATATGCAAAATTTTCTCCTATGTATTTGTATGTGCTTTTTGTAATGTATTGAAATAAATGCTTTTGGAAAAGAATTCCTTTGTTATACCGATTGTAACAATAGTCCGATAAAATAACACTTCCTGGATTTGTATTGAACTTTCGTTGTAACTCTTCTTTTACTTGTGCAGTTGTTACGATTTGATTCACTTTATCCGCCAATAATTCTTTAATTTGCTCATAGATGGTCATAGCCAAGATTGCCTCCTTTTTTTCTAAATCCTCTTTATTTTATCAAAAGGCATACCCTTATTTTGTCCATATAAAAAAATCCATTTAGCTAAAGCCAAATGAATTTAATGTTGTAAAAAATATTATGTCAATGAAATAACGAAGCCTAAATAATAAAGGTTTATATCAAAATGGAATAGCAGCGGCTCATCGCACACCCATAGGAAAGCAAGCTATGACGAATACTATTAAATAGAAAAAGCCTTCTACCTAGCACAAATATAAATCAATCATGGACATATTATTAATTCAGCAATCTCCAACCTCAAAACAAAGATTTCCTTATGTATTCGACAAAACAAACACCAAGGATTTACTTTTAGCCGAACGGAAATCTTCTTCAGCTTGCATTTTAAAGATTTTATTCCATACCAAACTTTTGACGATAGCCGCATTTTCTACAAAGCTCCTCGACCGCTTCTCTTCTTGAAAAACCATCTACAATATTATTTGCACGCTCTCCTTCTACAATTTCACCAAAGGATTTCTCATGCACATTTCCTAAATTAATGACACCCTCACCATCTAGACAGCATGGCACAACAGTACCATCCACTAAAATAGCTGCTTGACTTCGAAGAGCATGGCAAAAACCTTTGCCTTCATCCTCAGGGGCAAGTAAGCTTGGCCACCTGAATTCATGATCCTGATTTAAATAAATATTAGGTGCAATTTTTACACCTTTACCAGGCTGCACTTTTTCTTCAATGCGATAGTCCAGACTATATTCGTTCTCAAGAATTTCCAGTGTTTCACGATTTCTGCGGGCAGCGACATCAGTGATATGATCCTTTTGTAAATTCCATAAACGATAGGAAATAATTGTATTGTATTCTCGCGCAGCACGAACGAAATCTAAGATATCTCCCAAGTATTTTTCACGATTTTCTGACCCCTCATGTCCATCAAAGCTATGTAAAGAGAAATTGATTTGACGTAAGGCTGGCTTTCCTAGTAGCTTTTCCCGATTCTTTTTAATCAGCGTACCATTTGTTGTAATATTCACTTTAAAACCTTTTGCATGTGCAGCATCAAGTAGCTGGTCAATACGTGGATGTAACAGAGGCTCACCCTTTACATGCAAATAAATATATTTTGTGTGCGGACGTATTTCATCCAGTATGTTATTAAATTGTTCTACTTTTATCAGGCCCTTTGCGCGGGCAGTTGGTGGACAAAAGCTACAGGCTAAATTACAGACACTTGTTATCTCTATATAAACCTTTTTAAATGTTCTCAAAGTTGATTCACCGTTCCAGTTCTTTAAATATTCAAATCCTATTTATTTTAACAAATTTATATGATAAAGAGCAGCTTTCAGTATTTTCTTATCCTTCGTTTTTTATTCATTGTATGGCTACATGTACAAGTAAGTTAGAAAAACATTAATGATACTAAAATGAAGGGAGTGAAAACTATGTCTGATCATAAACGTGATAACGAAAATTCAAAGGATCAAGCCAAAAATCATATTACCATCAATTTTACTTTTAACATTGGTAATACAGATATTCACTTTGAACAAAGGGCTGAGGGTGGAGGGCAAATCAATAAGGATGTTGGTACTAATGCCAACCAAGGCGGTCAAAATGCAATTAATGGCAGTACTAGAAACGTAAACTCTCAATTCGCCGATGGAAATGGTCGAAGCGGTATTGCTGGGAACGATAATGATGAAGCTGGGGGACAACAAGGAATAAAAGTAAGAGATAGTCTAGTTATTGACAGCGATATCCATTCTTCCTCTAACCACATTGAAAGTAATGAAGAGGAGATTGAATAAGTATATATGCTAAAAAATAAAAAGCTTCTATCTGAATGAATATTACATTCCAACAATGATAGAAGCTTTTTGTTTGAAAGAGCGTCAACCAGTGACTCTATTTCAGACATTTCGTTTATAATTTTTTGTACCATCATACGAGTATAGTACGGGTTTACCATCAACATTTGTTTCTAAATGAACAGGGCGCCCCCAGAGCTGATAAATATACGGCAGGACATTTTCTAAATAGTGTGGATCTAGCTCCATTCCCTCGTAGCCATGCACTAAATAAAGCTCCCCATTTCGAAGATAATCTCCATTTTTGACGACTATATAAGGGAATCCTCCATTTACACGCATAGAAACCAGCTGATCCCTTACCATCTCATGTTCCTTATCTGTAATACGATATTCATTACCCTTTTTTTGGAATAAATAGAGATCTTCTTGTTTCGCTAAATCCTTTGTTAAATAGTTGCGAATAAAGGATATGTCTGATTCTATCTCTCTTACCTCAAACATTTTTTCCCTACCTGAATTAGGTTGAACACCTAACTTTTTCATTTCTTCAGTTGGATGATTAAAACGATTTTCAATATCCTCAAATATTTTCACACCAAGATAATAAGGGTTTATAGACGTCTTTGAAGGCTGCACTACGCCCGCATTTAATTTTGCATATTCTATCGTTTCAGCTGTTGTTAGTTTAAGCTCCCGCATAATACGCTGATGCCAAAAGGAAGCCCAACCCTCATTCATAATTTTTGTTTCTAGCTGGGGCCAGAAATAAAGCATCTCTTCTCGCATCATCGTCAACACATCTCGCTGCCAATCCTCTAGCTCACGGCTATGCTCTTCTAAAAATAATAGTAGATCTTTTTCTGGCTTTGGTGGAAATTGCTTTATTCTTCGACGAATTGGACTCGATTGTTTTTCCTTATTATCTAAATTCCACAAATCATCATAAGGCGATTTTGTGGGGAGAATTTCCTCTTCAATTTCATTCTCTGTATCCCAGGATAGCTTTGGACGTAAAATGGATGGATCGATATGCTCCTGAATCGCTAAAACCGCATCCAAAAACTTTTCAACCTCATCCTTGCCAAAGTCTCTTTCATAGCCAGCAATCCGTTCAGCCGTGGCTGTCATGCTCTCCACCATATCTCTTCTAGTATTAGAGAAACGTACATTATTTTTAAAGAAATCACAATGCGCCAACACGTGGGCAATAATTAATTTATTTTGCGTTAAGGTATTTGTATCAAGCAAAAATGCATAGCATGGATTCGAATTAATTACTAGCTCATATATTTGACTTAGTCCTAAATCATATTGAAGCTTCATTTTGTGGAATTGTTTTCCAAAGCTCCAATGTGAAAATCGTGTAGGCATACCATATGCGCCGAAGGTATAGATTATATCTGCTGGACAAATTTCATAACGCATTGGAAAAAAATCTAAGCCAAAGCCTGAGGCAATTTCCGTAATTTCATCAATCGCTTGATGCAGCTCATTCATCTCCATTTTTTCTGCCCCCTCCTTTGAACATATATGCTTGAAACGTTTTTGTTTTATTCCTCATTTTTTTTGAAAAAACTCTTTAAAGCATCATACACATCGCTTTTCTTTTTCAAAATATGATACCTAAATTTTGGATCATCTATCTTTTTGTAGGTGTACATAAGTGTAGAAAAACGATTATGCTGATTCACTTCGCCATATCCAAACATACTCGAAACTTCCATTAACTCACCAACCAGTTTCAAGCACTTTTCATTATCCATTGAAATGTTCTCCCCATCTGAAAAATGCACTGGATAAATGTTATAGCGAGAAGGATTATACTTTTCTCGAATTAGCTCCAACGCTTTTATATAGGCTGACGAACATATAGTGCCTCCACTTTCTCCCTTCGTGAAAAATTCTTCCTCCGTTACCACTTTTGCCTCTGTATGATGGGCAATAAATTCAATTTCCACTGTTTCATACTTAGAACGTAAAAATTTTGTCATCCAGAAGAAGAAGCTTCTTGCACAATATTTTTCAAAGGAACCCATCGATCCACTTGTATCCATCATTGCAAGAACAACAGCCTTGGATTCAGGCTTCTCAACCTCATCCCATGTTTTAAAACGTAAATCCTCATTATGAATTGGCGTTATTTCTGGTTTTCCCTGCATCGCATTGCGCTTAATTGCATTTAGAATCGTGCGTTTTTTATCAACGTTCCCCATCAGACCTTTTTTCCGAATATCATTAAATTCAATTTTTTCAGTTTTAATATCTGCTTTTTCTTTCTGTTGTAGATTAGGCAGCTCTAGCTCATTAAATAAGACATTTTGGACTTCTTCAATGCTTACTTCGGCCTCATAATAGTCTTGACCTGGCTTATCACCAGCTTCCTTTCCTTTACCAGCAGCTTGATTGCCTCTGCCTGGCTCGCGAGCAACTACATCCCCCACATTACTGTCTCCTTGTCCTTGCCCAACATGCTTGGAATTATCATAGTTATATCGAATTTTATATTCATCCAGTGAACGAATAGGAATTTTAATAACATCACGGCCATTGGACATGACAATACTTTCCTCACTAACTAAATCAGGTAAATTATTCTTGATCGCATCTTTTACTTTTTCCATATGACGTTGCTGGTCCTGGTGCCCTTTACGATGGAGGGACCAATTTTCCTGAGAGATGACATAGCGTTTGTTTTCGTGTTCAGTCATTTTTATCCTCACCCATCTGCTCAAATTCGCTTTTTCTATACTATGCTAGAAATCCTCTTTCTTGAACTTTTTTCGAGAAATCAATTATGTTCGTTTTGTTCAGTATGAAGATAAAAGGAGTGGCCCTTAAAATGGGACACTCCTATTCACTCCTATCAAACTAGTTTATCGATTTAACAGACTGCCTACATATTGCAATAATTCATTTGCAGATGCCGTATTATAGCCATGCTCATCGACTAATCTTGCAACAACCTCATTAATTTTCTTAAGCTGTGATTCATCTGGCATTTTTGAAGACGTTGTAATCTTCACGACATCCTTTAAGTCTGCAAATAATTTCTTTTGAATCGCCTCTCGTAATCTCTCATGAGAATTATAGTCAAATCGTTTACCTTTTCTTGCATAGGCAGAAATTCGAATAAGAATCTCTTCACGAAATGCCTTTTTAGCATTTTCCGAAATGCCAATTTGCTCCTCAATTGAGCGCATTAATTTTTCATCAGGATTCATTTCTTCCCCAGTTAGAGGATCTAAAATTTTATTTTTATTACAAAACGCCTCTACATTATCGAGGTAGTTGTTCATCAATGTTTTTGCCGATTCCTCATACGAATAGACAAAGGCCTTTTGTACTTCATTTTTAGCAATTTCATCGTACTCACGACGAGCAACTGCGATGTAATTCATGTATTTTTCGCGATCCTCTTGAGAAATGGATGCATGTTGATCCAATCCATCTTTCAGTGCCCGTAAGACATCTAATGCATTAATAGATGGTATCTCTTTGCGAATAATAGCAGAAGAAATACGATTAATAATATAGCGTGGATCAATACCGTTCATGCCTTCATTTGGAAACTCTTTTTTAAGCTCCTCTAAGTCAACGGAATTAAATCCCTCCACATTTTCTCCGTCGTACAGGCGCATTTTTTTTATAAGATCCACACCTTGCTTTTTCGGTACTTCGAGTCTTGTGAGAACCGAAAAGATTGCTGCGGCCTTTAATGCATGTGGCGCAATATGCACATGAGACATATCACTTTCTTTTATCATCTTTTCATAAATATGTTCTTCCTGGCTAACTTTCAAGTTATACGGAATTGGCATAACAATGATACGTGAATGTAACGCCTCATTTTTTTTATTGGAAATAAATGAACGATATTCCGTTTCATTTGTATGGGCTACGATTAATTCATCAGCACTAATTAATGCAAATCGACCTGCTTTAAAATTCCCTTCTTGTGTTAAAGATAATAAATTCCATAAGAATTTTTCGTCAAGCTTTAACATTTCCTGGAACTCCATCATACCTCTATTTGCCTTATTTAGTTCTCCATCAAAACGATACGCTCGAGGGTCTGATTCTGAACCAAACTCTCCAATTGTGGAGAAATCAATACTACCTGTTAAATCTGCAATATCCTGTGATTTCGGATCTGATGGTGTAAATGTTCCAATGCCTACACGTTTATCTTCTGAAAAAGTTATACGTTCAATCATCACATTTTCAATACGTCCATCGTATTCCTTTTCCAGACGCATCGAATTTAAAGGTGATAAACTTCCTTCAATTCTTATGCCATACTCCTCAAAAAACTCATTTCGCAAATGATGGGGAATCAAATGTAGAGGATCTTCATGCATTGGACATCCCTTAATTGCGTAAACGGCTCCTTCATCTGTTCGCGAATATTGCTCAAGTCCGCGTTTTAACAGGGTCACGATTGTTGATTTTCCTCCACTTACAGGTCCCATTAATAACAAAATACGCTTCCTGACATCTAATCTTCGTGCTGCTGGATGGAAATATTCCTCCACCAGTCTTTCAATTGCTGTTTCAAGCCCAAAAATTTCTTGCCCAAAAAATTCGTACATCTTTTGCCCATCGCGTTCCTCTACACCAGCGCTTTTTATCATATTGTAGACGCGTGAATGGGCCGTTTGTGCAACTTCAGGTCTTTCCTTAATGATGCTCAAATAATCTGCAAATGTACCTTCCCACTTCAGCCGATTTTCTTCTTCGCGATAGCTTTTCACTTTATCTAAAATGTTGATAGCCTTCCCTCCATTCAGGGCTTGATTTATAACATAGTATGAAGTAAATGACATTATGATACCCAATACTTTTTCTTTGCCAAAGTTTCTTCTTATTGTTTCTATTATTTACTCCATACTAGGATGGAGTTAACGCTGAATAAATCAAGCTGATGCCAATCATTTTCCTCGAATTTTTATTTAAAAAAGGCTACATAGTATTAGTTTAATTTAGTAATGTACTACAGCAATCCACTTCTTTTCCCACAAAAAGTGCTGAATGAAGAAAAAAAATTCGGTTATTCTAACGGTAGAAAGGAGGTCCATTAGTGAATCGCCACTTTATTTTTCTTTTATCATGGATATTATTATGGAGTTATACAAGCCCCACCATTGCTTTGGCAAATGAAAAACCCTCAGAAGAAGAAATTTTACAGCAGCGCATGACCTACTATGTTCAATTTGATGAATTACTCATCCCATGGCATTTCTTAGCCGCCATTGACCAATATGAACGCAATCTGCAATCGGTTCGCAAGGATATACCCAAAAGAGATGGTTTTATCGCCATTCAATTTTCCGATGAATATTGGTCAGGTGCCTTAAATCCAATAAAAGAAGATACCTCTCCAGAAACGATAAGTTATTTTGGAGGAATGGGTTTAGATGGCAACGGTGATGGTGTTGCCAGTCCAACAGACGATGCAGATGTCATATTTTCAATGGCAAGTTTTTTAAGCAAATTTGGAACAACTGACGAGGATTTTAAATTAGCGTTATGGGATTATTATGGAAGTGAGGAAGCCGTTAATCAAATCTTCGCCATTTCCACTATGTATAGACATTTTAAAACAACTGAACTTGATGCTCATACCTTTCCAATCCCTACAAATTACAATTACAGTTATCGAGGAACATGGGGAGATAACAGAGGCTGGGGTGGACGACGCATCCATGAAGGAACTGATATATTCGCAAGCTACGGAACTCCTGTAGTATCTACTTCGTATGGTGTAGTGGAAATAAAAGGCTGGAACCAATTTGGCGGTTGGCGAATAGGCATCCGCGATAATCATAATTCATATCACTATTATGCCCATCTTGGTAGCTATCATAAGGATATTAAAGTAGGTGATATTGTCGAGCCTGGCACTGTTCTCGGTTATGTTGGAAGCTCTGGCTATGGCAAGGAAGGTACATCGGGAAAATTCCCACCTCATCTGCATTATGGTATCTATAAATTCAATGGACGTACAGAATGGGCATTTGATCCATATCCTTCATTATTACAATGGGAACGACTAGCCAAAAAGGCAAAGGTAAAACAGTAATTTGAGTAGCACTTGATGCATTTGCAGCAAGTGCTTTTTAGGTATAAATACTTAACAAACGGAAAATTTTTTCAAGAATATTTTGAAAACATATACATTTAACTATCAACAAGACTTTCCTTCATTTGTTATTGTACTAAAAAACTATTTTAAATTTTCCCATTAAAAGGACTTATTTATATATTGAATTAGTTATAAAATAATATTTGTACTATAATAATTTACATGTTAACACATCACTAAAATATGCTAGTATTTCAAAATTAAACAAGCAAAAGGATGGGAAAGATGAAAGGGATACTTCAGTTTAAAACACTTAAAGCAAGGATCTTAAGTGCATTTCTTCTATTGTTAGTTTTTGTTGTTTGCTTCACGACCTATACTTACACTTCTAATACTCAGATGGAAAAGCAAGCAAAAGGTTTAGTAAACGAAGATTTAATTGTTATGACAGCAAGTAAAAATTTAGCCATGTCTATGAGTGTTCGATTATCTTCGGCTTTAAGCTATGTTATATCAGGCGACGAAAAATACATAGAGACGTTTAATCAATATCGACAAATTGCTGAGGAAAGCAATAGTATTGTAGAGAAATTTGAAAATACACCAGAGCGTGAAAAATTAGTAGCAATGGCACGAGAATGGAGTAATCGTGTAAATACTCAAGTATTTGATGTCTATAAAAGAGGCGACAAGGAATTAGCATTACAAAATTTAACAGCTATTAATGATCTTGTAACGGAAGTTCGCATCGGTTATGAGGAATTAGCAAGTAACCGTTCAGAATCTATAACAAAGGTTGGGAATGAAGTTGTCACTACAAGCTCAAGCAATAAAACAATTGGAACGATAGCTAGTATTGTCTTGACGATTACTGGCATTGTTATTGCCATTATTACAGCAAGTAAAATTTCAAAGCCCATTACCATTGTTTCAGAGCGTATGAGTGAACTAGCTGACGGTAATCTTCGTCATGATCCACTTATTGTTGATCAACGAGATGAAATAGGTCAATTAATGCTTGCCGCAAATGAAATGAATCAAAAATTAAAGCAAACGATTAGCTCGATTCATACTGTTTCAGAAACTGTAGCAGCTAGTAGCGAGGAGCTTGCTCAATCTGCCAATGAGGTTCAAACGGGAACAGAGCAAATAACTGTAACAATGCAGGAGCTTGCCTCTGGTACTGAAACTCAGGCATCTACTGCAGGTGATTTAGCGGAAACCATGACATCCTTCCAACGCAGTATTCATGACACAACACAAGAAGGAATTGAATTGAAGGAGCATTCAGGTCATGTTCAAAGTTTAACATCGACAGGTAAAAAATTAATGATCCAATCAACACAACAAATGAATGCGATTAATGAAATTGTTTTAAATTCAGTAAGAAAAGTCGAAAGTTTAAACGACCAATCAGCAGAAATTTCCAAATTGGTTTCTGTTATTGATGATATCTCAAACCAAACAAACTTACTTGCTTTAAATGCTGCCATTGAAGCGGCTCGAGCAGGAGAGCATGGAAAGGGCTTCGCAGTGGTAGCCGACGAGGTGCGTAAGCTGGCTGAGCAAGTCCAATTCTCTGTGACAGATATTTCAACAATCGTTAGCCGCATTCAAGGGGAGACTGGCAATGTAACATCGGCACTCCAATCAGGCTATGAGGAAGTAAAAAAAGGATCAGCCCAATTAAATCAGACGAATGAAACCTTTGAACAGATATCAGGTGCGGTTGAGGATATGATTCTCAATATTAATGTCATTTCAGAAAATTTAAATAAGCTAGCCCAAAGCTCTGAGTCCATCAATACCTCTGTCGATGAAATGGCCTCGATTTCCCAAGAATCTGCAGCTGGTGTGGAGCAAACAACAGCAACCGTAGAAGAAACCGCAAGTACTATGGAGGAAATTTCAAGAAGCGCAAATCAGCTCGCTGGTATGTCTGAAGAGCTAAACAGTCAGCTACAACAATTTAAAATCTAAAACTTGGTACTTCTTGATAACTGTTATTTTTTAGACTGCTTGGCTGTTCTCGCCCTACCTACCCTTGCAGTTTGCGGGGCTACCCGAGCAGTTTGCGGGGCTACCCGAGCAATTTGCAGGGCTACCCGAGCAGTTTGCGGGGCTACCCGAGCAGTTTGCGGGGCTACCCGAGCAGTTTGCAGGGCTACCCGAGCAGTTTGCGGGGCTACCCGAGCAGTTTGCGGGGCCACCCGAGCAGTTTGCGAGGCTACCCGAGCAGTTTCTTGCCCTGCCCGAGCAATTTACGGGGCTACCCGAGCAATTTCTTGCCCTGTCTGAGCAGTTCGCGAGGCCACCTGAGCAGTTTCTTGTCTTACCTGAGCGGTTTGCGGGGCCACCTGAGCAGTTTCTTGTCTTACCTGAGCGGTTTGCGGGGCTACCCGAGCAGTTCGCCAGGCCACCTGAGCAGTTTCTTGTCTTACCCGAGCAGTTTGCGGGGCCACCTGAGCGATTTCTTGTTCTGCCTGAGCAATTCATGGGGTTGCCTGATCAGTTTCCCGCCCTACCCGACTTTTTATCAGAAAAAGCTATCTCGATCTATTTTAATTAATCGAGATAGCTTTTAAATTTTATTGCCAATGGCGAATTGGTACCCTTTCAAGTTCATAACGTTTGATAATCACACTTATCTTCTGATACCATTTCTCACATAGCTCTAAGGACTCAAGGTACTCGTCCTCCTCCCTAGAAATTGGCTCCTCCTGATTTAAAAAAACATATTCTAAAATAGGATCTGATAAATTATCAGCTACAATTTTCAAAGTTAAGTGAGAGACTGTATTATACTCAGGATCATCTTCATCTACTTCCTCTACTTCAATCTCCTGATCCTCTAATAAAGAGCCGCTTATTAAATGATTACTAGTTCTTGCAATAAATATTTCGTCTTCCACTATTGCCACTTCATATATTTTATTGAAGGGGATTACTTTTTTTATCAATTCTTCTTCTAAATCTTCCCTATTTGCGAGATAAAGTGTATTCGTCGGTTCGTCTAATAATAAAGCACTTAAGCAATCCTCTGCTAGGATGCACTGTGTATGGGGAATTGCCAACAGCTCCCGTTTACTTGCATCCCTCAAATCATTTAGCCTACTTAAATATCTATTACGCTCTTTCACGTAATGGACACTTCCGACAATAATTAGACCTAAGCCTATAAAAAAATACAGTCTATTAAATAGAATCGACTCAACTGCTTTAGCTAATAATAAATAGATAATCCCTAGAAAAAAGACAAAAAAGGTTTTCATCTATATCCCACCCTCAAAAAGATAATTGATAGAACATTACAATCATACATAGTAGAAATTCTATTCTACTAATAACCTTTTCATTCTTATATTTCATGGGTATTTTCATGATATCGGCAACAAAAAAACATGAGGTTATCAGCCCAAAGCCTTGCCACTGTTACCTAATTCTATTTTAAATCTATTCTGCATGGACGTGTATAAAGGGGCTTAACTTTAGTGGGATCCAATACACCATTGTTATAAACATAGATGTAAATTGATCTTGCTCACGATATGTTCATGCAACTACTTGAAAAGACATCTAATCCCAAAACATATGAACAACATACGTCCATTTTAGAAAAAGAAAAAAATATTTGTATTTTTAAAAAAACATGGTGTCTATGGACTTACGAAAACTAACGCTCCTCTAGAATCGTTCATTTGACATTTTAAAGATGAAACAGGTTTAAAATTATATTAAACAATAAATCAAAAGTGGACTTAAAAAAAGATGATGCCTGCACAATACAGACATCATCTCTCTCAGGTTTTTAAAAATCCCTTTACAAACAGGATTCTTTTTAATTAGATTGCTCCATTAACTCTTCCTTACTTCCTACATCATCTAAGCTCTTATCTTGTTCAATCCTATGCATTTCAAGCACATGCTGTGTAGGAGGTATCAGCAAGCTTACTACTACGATGGTAATGCCTGTAATCACAACACCTGAGAAGACAGGGGCCTGCCATAACTCGTTTAATAAGCCTAAGAAACCTTCAGATTGGATATTGAGGCTCGGTACATATGTCAATGATGTCACGATATAGTATACAAGTCCTACTGAAATACTAGCCCAAACTGCTGGCGTACTTACTCGTTTCCAGAAGGGGCCTAGCACAATTGGCCAGAAAATTGTTACGAATATAATATCCCATGCTAAATACGCTAAATCAATTACTTTTTGGAAGCTCACTGCAAGCACTAAGCCTAGTAAAGCACTTGCAAGAATAATAGCACGAGAAAATCTTAATAGCTTTTTAGGATCTGGATTACGGTTAATAAAGTCTAAATAAATGTTTTTTGTCACAATTCCTGAAGTGGCAACATAGCATGCAGCTACCGTTGACATTCCCATAGCAGCCATTGCTGTTAAAAAGATTGCCGCTAATAATGGAGGGAAATAGCCTTGCGCAAATGTAAGCATTAATGTTTCTGGATTTGAACTATTAGGATAAATGGTCTTGAATGCCTCTCCTAACATTCCAGGAATCCAACTGATTGCAATAATAATTGATCCAGCAATAATCATACTGAGCTGTGCTACTTTCGGGCTTTTGGCAGCAGCTACCCTTTGTCCTAAATCCACTGCCGGAATGTCGCCAAGTGCTAGCACAAGATAAAGCGTCCAAAACTCTGCTCCAGCCTTTTCGAATAATGTACTGATATTCCACCATTCAGGATTAAATGTAACATCTGGATAATAGAACAAAATGAAAATCGTAATTCCTAAGATTCCTGCTACTGCAAGAGCACCCTGTACAATCTCCGTATAGGCTACTGCCCATAGCCCACCAATCACTGAATAAAGAGCCGTTAGTGATACAAATAGTAATGCGGCAGGAACAAAATCAATTTGTAAAAGCTGCTGAATAATATATGTTCCACCCACAGTTAGCGCAGCTGCATTAAAGACACCAAAGGCTATTGCCATCACAACTCCTGTATATGCACCTAGCTTCTTACTACCATATCGTAATCCATAGTAATCTGCTAATGTCCATCCCTTCAATCTTCGTAGTGGCTTTGTCCAGATGAGTGCACCAAGAATCATACAAGTGCCTAAGCCACCCATTGTTGCTGAGCCTTCAAAACCTCCACTTGTATAGCCTGAACCTACAGCGGCAAAAAAGAAGGGTGCGGCTAATAGAGCGGCAACTAAGCTTCCTGTTACGACAGATAACGGCATGCTCCATCCAGCAACAATTAAATCCTCAGCAGTATGTACACGCTTATAGCCTTTATAGCCAATATAATAAATAAAAATTAAGTATAAGCTAAAGATGATTATATTTAACATAAGTATGGCTCCTTAGTTTTTCGCTTTATCCATTCATAACCACACCACCATTAGGCGTTAAAAGCTGGCCTGTATAGAAATTCGCATTTTCTGAGGCTAAAAATAGTACACTCTTTGCAATTTCCTCTGGTTGTGCTAATCGTTTTAAAGGATATTTAGCGGACTCTTCCTCTACGTAGTTGTCACCAAATTCCTTAAGGATATCTGTAAATGTTCCACTAGGAGCTACAGCATTGACTAGAATAGAAGGAGCTAATTCTCTGGCTAAAGCTTTTGTAAAGGCGTTAATTCCACCTTTAGCAGCCGAATAATGCGTAAACTCTTCACAGCCTAAACTACCAATATCAGAGGAGATATTAATAATTTTTCCACTGTTCTGTTCCTTCATTCTTTTTGCTGCTTCACGACAATTATAGAAGCAACCATATAAATGCACCTTAATCATTTTATCCCACTGCTCGTCAGTCAAATCTGTAATACTTGAAGCCTGAGCAAATCCGGCGTTATTGACAAGAATATCAATCGCTCCTAAATGTGTATCCATATATTGATACATGTTTTGCACTTGCTGAGAATTTGATACATCTGCATTGAATTTTAAAGCCTGCACGCCAAACTGTTCTGCTTGTGTACGAACTTCTTCTGCTTCCTTGTCATCCCCAATATAGTTGATTAAGAGATTGGCACCGTGCTCGGCAAAGCCTAATGCGATAGCTTTGCCGATGCCTTTACTTGAACCAGTAACAAGAACATTTTTTCCTTTAAAATTTATTTCCATAATGATCATTCTCCAATTTGAATTTTGAAACGAGTGCCTGCAATTCTTCTGCTGTTTTTCCTAATGAAGAAGATGCCTCTTTTACTTCCTGCATTGCTGTCAATTGATCTTGTGTTGCTGTTGAAACATTTGATGAGAATTCTGAAGACTGCTCTGCTGATTGCTTAATGTTATTTACTGATGCAGCGACTTCCTCAGATGAAGCAGATATTTGCTGAGACGCAGCAGATATTTCGCGAATTTGGCTTGCAACCTCTTCAGACGAAGTGAGAATTTCCTTAAAGATTTCTCCTACCTCATTGGTAAATTCCATACCAGCCTTTACATCCTCTTTACCCTTTTCCATAACCGTAATAGAAGCGTTTGAATCAGCTTGAATTGTACTAATTAAATTGTAAATTTCAGTAGCAGATTGTGATGATTGCTCTGCTAAACGTCTTACCTCATCAGCCACCACCGCGAAGCCCTTTCCATGCTCTCCAGCTCTAGCTGCCTCAATAGCGGCATTCAAGGCTAGTAAATTTGTTTGATCTGCGATGGCAGTAATTAGGCTTACAATATCGCTAATTTTTTTCGTATTGAAATGTAATCCATTGATGGTTGTGCCGATTTGTTCCACAGAGCCGTTAATTAGCTCCATCTGTGTAATTACTTGCTGAACAACTTGATCCCCACGTTCAGAAGCTTGAGAGGCAGCAATAGATGATTCAGCTGCTGTATTAGCAGAGTCGGCAATTTGCTGAATGCCTGTCGCTGTTTCTTCCATTGCAGCCGCTGTTTCTTCTGTCATTACCATAGAAGCCTCAGCATTTTGTGTAATTTGTCTCATATCCTGAGCAATATTTGTGGAACTGTTAAAGGTCTCACCTGCATGCACTGTAAGCTGATTAGCTGCTGAGGATACATTGTTTGATGTATTTCTTATATTTAATATGATGTGTTGCAAATTGGACACCATCTTATGAATAGATGCAGATAAATTCCCAATTTCATCCTTCGTAATTTCTAAATCAACATTCATCAATTCACCGTTTGCCACTTGATTGGCTACATTCACCACTTTCTTTAATGGCTTTAATAAACGATCAATAATTATGTAAACTAAAATTAATAAAATAACAATACCAATAACAGCAATCACAATCTGTTTAGTGACACTTTTTTTTATAATGGTATTAATGTAATCCGCAGAATAATCAATTCCCAATAATGCTATTAGTTGGCCGCTATCATCCTTAATAGGACTAAAAACTGTTCTCCATGAACCAAAAGGATCTTGGAAAATATCAGTTACCTGTGTACTGTTATTTTTAATAGCCAATTTAGCTGTTTCTACATGCTCATCTGCTAAATCCGTAAAAATTTCACCTGCTTCATACACATCATTTAAATTTGTCGTATAACCTATCGGGTTGACGCCACCCTCATCTTTGACATCCCATATGTAGCTCCAACTCATAATTCCTTGTTCCTCTTGAATTTTATCGAGTTGCTTTTGAATTTTTGTAAATTTAGAGTTGGTTTCACCTTTTTCAGTCAATAAAACTTTTATTTCATCACTATCAAGATTCATGGCTGTTAATAACCCAACACTTTTTAACTCTTGTTCTAAATCCACAGTCATTCGATTGTTTAATTCTCTAATACTTTGTGTAGTAATCACAGTTATTAGAAGTAAAACAATAACGCTAACTGTTAGTAAAAGTTTGTTTTTTAATGAAGCATTTTTTAAGAACTTCATTACTACTTCCCCCTTATCGAATTTTTTATAAAAAAATAACCTATTTCACAAAAAGAAATAGGCAACAAAGAATATAACTAGCATTATATGTACGTAACTAGCAATCTTTTGCAACCCAGCCATCATAGCATTTATTGCCTTAGACCCGTGGCTTTGCGTCTCTACTTTTCAGTAGATTTGCCTATCTTTTTCCTCCTCAAATTAACACAATGGGTAAAAGTAGTCAATGGAGCCAATTTAAAATACTCATATCTTAATACTAATTTACCATCAATTAACAATCAAAGAATGATTATAATGACACACAAACACATAAAAAGAGCAGCTACAAGTAGTTTAAAATTGTAGCTGCTCCTATGTTTTATATTCACTTACCCCTAAGTGTCTATTCCTATTAAAGTAAACTATACGTTGTGTGTCATAAGTAAGATTGTTGGTGTAAAAGATAAAACAAACATACATAAATACCATACTGATGTACGACGTAATGAAAAACGAACTTGTTTTTTCTCTGCATAAAAGATGTCTAATATAATTGCAACAATGAGTGGCGTACTAACACATGCAATAGCAACTAATAAGATGTCAAAATAAACCATAAAAGCACCCCTCTGTTCATAAACATTTATTTTTCCCGTTTGTGACAACTTTGTGTCATCTAAAGTGTACACAATTCCGTCACATTTTGTCAACTAGATTTTAATAAGAAAATTGTGATTTTCGCAGTTTATTTGTAACCTTATAGAGCTATTTATGTAAGATTACCTATTAAAACAGCAGCTACAAAACTGTAGCTGCTGTTGTTTTAATATATCCATTTATTCTCTATATTTATATGTTAGCCCTCTTAAAAAATTTCTCACGAATCGATCGCCACATTCCTTATAGTTGCGATGACTTGGATTTCTTAAAATGGCGCCCAATTCACCCTTTGAAACATTAACACCACCATCATATAAAATATTCAACATATCCTCACTTGTTAATGCTAAAGCAATTTTTACTTTCTTTAGTAACATATTATTTGGACTTTCTTTTCCTGAAATCGGTTGTGCTCCCTCAGCTTGTCCTGGTTTAGAAGGCTGTGATCCTCGCTTAAATGTGATGAGCCCATTTAAGAAAGCCTCAAGCATTTTATTATTACATTTGATGTATTCTTCTGGTGCTTCTTGCTCATCATTAACTTTAATAAGCATGTTCAGAACTTCATCTTTTGTAAAATCCATGCCACCTAGCTTAAAAATTTTAACCATATCTGTATTTTTGATATCTAATGCATATCTTAAACGAATTAAAATATCATTATTCGTCATTTAATAACCTCCATTTACTTAGAAAAAACTAATTTTAATTAAGTTTCACTTTATTATAGCAGAGACATTCACATTTTTAGCTCCTTTCCACAAAGTTACTTTACTATAGTAATAAGAATATGCATTTTCCTAAGTTAAATGTATGAAATGCTCACTCTCGACCATTCTAATCACAAGGAGGTGAGCAAAATGGCTAATCGTAGTTCCAATAAACTTCAGGTACCTGGTGTACAAGAAGCTGTTGATCAATTAAAGTATGAAATCGCACAAGAATTTAATGTACAGTTAGGGCCTGAAGCCTCTTCTCGCGCAAACGGCTCAGTCGGAGGAGAAATCACAAAGCGCCTCGTAGAAATGGCAGAAAAACGTTCAAAAGGTTTATTATAATAACAATTTTAAAAGAACGAATCCCTTTTGATAGGATTCGTTCTTTCGTGATGTAATTATTTAATCGATTGGTTGTAAAATCTCGCTAGAACCTTTCTGAAGTGTTAGCATCACTATAAAGGAAATACAGTATAAGATAGCTAAATAGATCATTACAATCGTCATATCATAGCTTTGAAGAATATAGCCAACAAAGATAGGTGAGAAACCACCTATTGCTCTACCGAAGTTAAAAATTGTATTTGTTGCTGTACTGCGAATTTGCACAGGATAGAAGCTACTAATTAAAGCTCCATACCCAGCAAACATTCCATTTGAGAAGAAGCCAACAATCGCACCTCCGATTAATATCGCTGCTGCACCAGTCGCAAAGGAATAAAGGAATTAGGCACAAGCAGAGGCAAGTAAAAAGATACCAAAAGCACGCTTTGCCCCAAATCTGTCCATAAACCGTCCAAATGTTAACATTCCAATAATCATACCAACTGCGGTACTAATTGTCCAAAGAGCAGAGCTTGACACAGAGAGCCCCTGAGATTTCTGTAGCATGGATGGCAGCCAAATCATTAAGCCATTGTAGCCAGCTATTTGAACAGTCGCCATTAAAATAAGAGAAAGCGTCGTTATTGTAATACGAGGCGAGGCAAATAATAGTGCCAATTTTCCTTTCTCTTGCTTTTGGTTTACATTGTTCTGTGTTGCAAGCCACTCTGGTGATTCCTCCAGATTTTTACGTACGATAAAGGCAAAAATTACTGGTAATAATCCAACAAAAAATAAAGCTCTCCAACCAAAAGTCGGTAAAATGATAGCACTCAATAAAGCTGCTAAAATAACCCCATATTGTGCCCCTACACTAACATAAGAAGAAGCTCTTCCTTGTTTATTCTTTGGCCAAGCCTCAGCCACAAGCGCCATTCCAATACCATATTCCCCGCCTGCGCCAAGACCAGCGATAAATCTATAGACATAAACTTGTTCAATACTTGTTGCTAATCCTGTTAAAGCTGTACCGATTGCAAACAATATCACGGTATACGTAAATACCTTTACCCGACCATATTTATCTGCTAGCACTCCGAAAATAATACCACCTAGCAGCATTCCAATATTCGTAATGGATGAAATCAGTCCACCTGTTGCAAGATCAATGTTAAATTCTGCAATAATCATAGTCATGGCAAAAGAAATAAACATAATGTCCATTCCTTCTAACGTTAACCCAGCCACCGATGCAACTACAGTTTTTTTACGATAATCCATTCTTTGTAACCTCCAGTATTCTAGTTGTCTATCTCTTTTAGTTATTCGAGTGAATGGATTATAAGTATCTTGTCCATTCTCTTTTGAAGCCTCACAGAACTTCCATTAAAAGAGGGATATAGAACAATAATAAAAGCCTTTCTGTCACAGAGGACAAAAAGGCATGCCAAAGCAAAGATATTCATTCGCTCAAAAAATATCACGGAGCCCTTTTCAGCCTCTCTGGACTGTATTAAAGGAATTTATAACGTTCATTTATACCGTTCTACATTCTATAAGATTACAAATGAAATAGCAATGGTTTAATAGTGGAAATTAGCTCGGCAATTCAATAAAATTTTGAGCAAATTGATAAATTAAATGAGCAGGTACAGCCAAGTTAAGATTCTGTCCATCATTAAAGCCTGCTGTAATTAACCCCACCAATCTCCCCTGCATATCCAATAAAGCACCACCAGAACTGCCATTTGATATGGCCGCTGTAAATTGAATCATGGACATACTACGAATATCCCGGAAACCGGAA
Organism: Lysinibacillus sp. GW821-FHT14F06; assembly: GCF_058803665.1. Classification (NCBI taxonomy): domain Bacteria; kingdom Bacillati; phylum Bacillota; class Bacilli; order Caryophanales; family Bacillaceae; genus Lysinibacillus; species Lysinibacillus sp. GW821-FHT14F06. The sequence goes on along the minus strand of NZ_JBXAPF010000008.1, from coordinate 86,984 downwards.
ACAATTCCATCAGAGACGGAATTAAATAATCCTAGAGGACTACCAATAGCAACGATTTTTTGTCCTCGAACTAATTGACCTTCAACTTTAACAGGTAAAGGTTTGCTATGTTTATCCACTTTCAGAATGGCCAAATCATGCATATCATGATATTTCACAAATTGATGTGTTATATATTCGTTCGTATCGTTTTCATATAGTACAGAATAATATTCCCCGCCACCCACAACATGTAGGTTTGTTAAAATATAACCATCTTGATGAAGAACAACACCAGAACCAAAGCACAGCACCTCGTGATCCGCTCCAAACGTTTTAATCATTACAACAGATGTGGCTAAAGAAGCTAATTGCTCATAGCTACATTCTTCTGTAGTTTTACTTCGAACTGGAACAATCATCGTTTGTTGAGGAGGTGCACTCTTCCTAGGCAGAGATTTAGGTATTACGACTTCCTTTTCGTAGAAAACGGGACACTTATATAAAGTAGATGACGTTGCTATAATTGGAGGCAAATTTGGAATATCTTCTTTAGGATTCATATAACAGATATCACAACCAAGTGTCGATAAAAAATATAAGAATAATAATTCATGCTGAGTGATGTTACCAATAAAAACAATTTTCTGCACCGTTTGGTTATCTTCAGAAAAAATTTGAGGCAAATAATAATCCATCCAGTATAAAAATTTTACTGCAAAATTTTTTAATAAAGTATCATTGGCGTTTGGTTGATTTTCTTTATACATTTGGATGACTTCTTTAAAGCTAAGTTTTTTTGTCCATTCAAGATGATCTTTCTTTAGTTTACTGCATAAAGATGTCTTATAAAGTAAAGGAGGGTTATCAACGACGGCTTGCCAATTTCTCCAAAGCTCCGCAAATCGATCTACATCTTTTTTATTGGTAATGACCTCAAGTTTATGTAATCGTAAATAAAGCATACTTTGCTTCTTAGTATAAAAATACTCATCCATTTTTAAAATGTCTTTCATATAAAGATCTACAGAATCGGGTATACCAATATATCGTAGAAAAACAACTTCCTTTGTAAGGGAGCTATTGTATTGGATATTTTGCATAAATTCCTGAAGAGGATTGTCTGGCTTTTTATATTTAATTTTTAAAGGTCTAGTTGTCACAATCATATCTATACAACTCCTATAAGCATGTAAATTTAGATTTGGCACTTATATACAATTCTCTTCTATTTCTCTAAATCCTTTTTTCAATTAAATGAAAAAGAACGAATCCCCCTATTTGGACTCGTTCTTGCTTAATTGAACATTGAGTAAACTACTTTCTTAAACGTTAAATATTTCGGCAATCATAAAAGCGCCTTTTAACTATCCCGTTGACATACTAACTGTTAGCAATTCTCTTTGTGAAATGGCACCTAATTAGCCTCTTATACCGCTCTAGCTTCTACAGTTTCAACACCACGGTTTAATGAAAGAAGTATTTTTTCTGCATCATTTTTTAAATCTACAAGATGCTCTGCTTCTTGAACTAGTTTTTCCATTGTATTTAACTCATCATCGCTAATTCCAACTAACTCTTCAAACATTTCAACTGACTCTCGAGAAATAAAAGAGATATCCTTCATAGCTGCCACAATTTGTAGAGAGCTTGAAGATAATTCTTCTGTACTTGCAGATGAATTGGCATTATTTTCAGCAATAATTTTTGTAGTATCTACAATTTTTTCGAACATCTTTCCGATATCTAGAATTTTTGTATTTGTTTGTTCAAACTCTTCTGTTCCTTGCTTCATTGAAGTTACGACTTTGTTCGTCTCATCTTGAATATTTTTTACAATATTTGAAACTTCATCGGCTGACTGACGCGACTGTTCAGCTAATTTACGAACTTCATCAGCAACTACTGCAAACCCTTTACCGTGTTCACCTGCACGGGCTGCTTCGATAGCTGCATTCAATGCTAATAAATTTATTTGGTCTGAAATTCCAGTAATTACTTTAACAATGTTTCCAATTTCGTACGATTTTTCTCCAAGTGTATTAATTGCATCAAATGTCGTATTAATCGTTTGATTAAATTGCTCCATTTTCACCAGCGATTCTTTTAACTTATCGTTACCTTCTTGCGTTAATTCTAACGTCGTATTCGATTGTTCAGAAATTTGATTTGATCTTATAGACAGTTCTTCAATAGCCACTGTGATGTCTTCGATAGAAGTAGAGCTTTCTTCAGTAGCAACAAGTTGCTTTTTTAAACCTTTACCGACTTCATCGATTGCTGCCCTTACAGTATCAGCCTTCTCAGTTGCGTATTCTCCATGTTCAGAAAGATTTTCACCTTTATCATTAACATTTTTTGCAAATTTATAAAATTGTTCACCCACTTGACCCGCTGATAATTCGTTCATTCCATTTAGTTCATCATTATTTAGATGGGCATGACGTTTAAGTGAAAAATAGCGGTAAGCAAAATACAAAGATGTACATATTAAAACTACAATAATCCCTAGCATAATGGCTTCCATGAAAAAAATCTCCTATTCTACTAACGTATTAGTGATGAAATTTTATAGTTCTTTTACAATGATGTAAATTCCGTCTGCAACAGTCGATGGAATACTGTTTAGATGTTCATTGCTTTCATATTTATGAACAATAAAATTCCCTTCTATATCTACATATTTTGTCAGACCATGATACTTCTCCATTAAACGCATTGACTTTGGATTGGTTGCTTCACCTAATACTAATCTTAAGCCTTCTTCTGTTGCTCGTTTTACTAATATATCGCCTAAGCCTTGTACAATATCCTGACGGTTATGCTCAGCAATTACACCTAATAAAAATAAATGTAATACCTCTCCATCCTCCATATCTTTCCCATAACGTTTTTTATAATCTTCTAGGAAACGTTCATCAATATCCTCTAATACATGCATGACTATATTCATATTAACAAAAGTGCCTTCAAAAATATCCTCTTCCATAATTTCAAGGACATTCGTATCTCCAACTAATGCGCCTACGACTTTTTGCTCTTTATCTAGTGCAATAGCACAGTATCCCTGATGAACATTTGCTTCAATATATTCCTTTGTAAATTGATAGAAATCTTCGTAAGGGAGTTGTAGGGCGTACCCGATAATCGGCTCTTGCACCCATTTGCCAGCAACATCTACTCCAATAAATGTTTTTGCTAAACATTCTGCTGCCTTTTCAATTAAATCTGGTTGGTCCTTTGTAAGGATTTCATATGTATATAATTCTTGAATTGTTTGCATCGTAAATTCCTCTTTTCAAAATGTGACTATAGCTATTTAATGATTAACGAATCGGTAATTGCGAAACATTGTCGACTACTGTTCCTGGAAAATTAACTGTCTCTAAAGCATTTCGTACTTGCACATATGCAATTTTAGAGGCTGGGTTAACAATAAATATTTCTTTGAAGCCTAGGGATGCATAAAACATAAGTGTTTCTCCTAGCTCTGTTGAAACCTTTGAAGGAAGGGGTGATTGATAAGTTGCATCAAAAACTAATATATATGTATTTTTCTGTACTCTAGCCACTGTCTCTTCCAAATCTTTTAAATATTGCTCTACAAGGGCTGCTTTAATAAACCCTATCACTTGGACGTGAACTTCTTTTTTTGCCTCATAAATCGCCATTTTATATTTCTCTTTATCAACGACTATCATCTCAGATCTCCTTTTTATAACTTTATTTGATACTGTTAGTATTATTCTATAAATATCACTAAATACATAGATTTCAATATAATTACATCTGTCTCTACGATTGATTGGCATCTGTCCATTCATTTTTCCCACAAAAAAACTATCCCTGAACATAATTAGGATAGCCAAAAAACACTTATTATCTTGGCAACCCGACTATCATTATCCAAGGGGATTTTAGACTCGTAGCTTTGCGTCCTTACCTTTCGATAAGTTTGCCTTTTTCAATTTTATAAAAACAATACTAACATCACATTGATATATTACAATTACATTATAAAGGACTTGTCAATTTTTGTCGACATTTAGTAATTTACTCCTAATAACATCAGGATTTAGAAGTGTTTTTACATTTATTTTTTCTCAAACACTTTCTAAAAAGTTATATCATTTCACTGTCTAACATCAACATTCTTTTTCAAAGTTATCAAGCAATGCACGCACTTCATCTGTTGATTTCGTATTCATCAGTTGATTTCTGAGTTCAGCAGCTCCAGGGAATCCTTTTACATAAATTTTGAAAAAGCGATGAAGCCCAGTGATTGAACGTGGTAGTACTTCTGCATATTGATCTTGAAGATCAAGCTGTAGTCTTAAAAGATCAAGGTGTTCTTTACTACTATGTTCTCTTGGCTCTTTTTCAAAAGCAAAAGGATTTTTAAAAATACCTCGCCCAATCATTACGCCATCAACATCATATTGTTCAGCAAGCTTTAGCCCAGTTTGACGATCAGGAATATCTCCATTGATTGTTAGTAGTGTGTTTGGTGCGATACGGTCACGTAATTTTTTGATTACAGGAATGAGCTCCCAATGTGCATCTACTTGGCTCATTTCCTTTCTTGTTCGTAAATGAATAGAAAGATTTGCAATATCCTGTTTTAAAATATGTGTTAGCCACTGCTCCCACTCGTTTACATCGTTATAGCCAAGTCGTGTTTTCACACTGACAGGCAATCCTCCCGCTTTAGCTGCTTGTATAAGTTCTGCTGCAACATCTGGACGCAGAATCAAGCCACTACCTTTCCCTCTTGATGCCACATTCGGTACAGGGCAGCCCATATTAATATCGATACCTTTAAATCCTAGCTCTGCCATACCAACACTCATTTGACGGAAATATTCAGGATTATCCCCCCAAATATGTGCCACCATTGGCTGTTCATCTTCTGTAAAAATCAAACGACCACGCACACTTTTCATGCCCTCTGGATGACAATAGCTATCCGAGTTTGTAAACTCTGTGAAAAATACATCCGGTCGGCCAGCTTCGTTTACTACGTGACGAAAAACAACATCTGTCACATCTTCCATTGGTGCAAGCACAAAAAATGGTCGTGGTAAATCACGCCAAAAATTATCTATCATTTCAAATCCAAATCCTCTCACTATAATACAACTTCAAACTCTCGGTTAAAAAATATAAAGCTTCTTTTACACTTATAACATGCTTCATAACTTATTATCAAACACAAGTACTTTTGGACATTTATAATTTGTGAAAAACTATTGTGAAAATCGCAAAAAGCAGATGGTATAGATTATTCTATATCAACTGCTTTTCTATTACGTCAACTCCAACCACGACACAGCTTCACAAAGTATCGAATGCCTTTTATTTCTTATCTAAAAATAAAAGGCAATTCAAGATAACAGTAAGATATTATAAAGCAATCAGATGATAAACTCTTTGATATCAAACACATTTTCTTGAACTGCCAAGCAAATTGTAACTATTAATTCGATTCTACATTCTCATCTTTGGAGTAATTATACTGAGAAGGATCAACTGGAGTATAACCTGTTGGCGTATAGAATCTCAATAAATCACCATTCACGACTTTATCAGACAATTCCAATTTACGATCTACTTCATTTTTGATAGCTTTCGCAGACTCTAATTGACTGTCATCCAGTAGTAAACCTGTTTTATTATCATAATATTTTTCATTAATTGAATAAATCGTAGGGCTAACAAAATCTCCATTTCTAAATGGCACAATTTCATTATGTTCTTCTGATAATAAGTCTGAGCCAAATTGAACAAATTTTTGCGTATCAATTCCTTGTAAATGTAATAGCGTCGGAAGAAGGTCTATTTGACCCCCATAAGTATGGTTAGTTCCACCTTGCATTCCTGGAACATGTATAAATAATGGCACACGTTGTAAATTAGTACTTTCATATGGTGTAATTTCTTTCCCAATCACTTGTTCCATCGCTGCATTATGATTATCGGAAATTCCGTAATGGTCACCATAAAGAACAATCATCGTATTCTCATATAAGCCTAATTCTTTTAATTGATTGAAGACCTGTTCGATTGCTTCATCGGCATAACGAGCAGTTTGGAAATAATTATCAACACTTGGATCTCCAGTATTAGCTTTATCAATCGTTACTAAGTTTTGATCCATTTTATATGGATAGTGATTCCCTACCGTAATTAATTTTGTATAAAAAGGTTGTGGTAAGGAACTTAAAAGACTTTGAGATTGTTCAAAGAAAGGTTTATCTAACACACCATATTCGGCCATATCATCTGAAGAACCCGTATTATAATAACTAGCATCAAAGAATTTGTCGTATCCAAATGATTTATAAATGACATTTCGGTTCCAGAAGCTTCCGTTATTACCATGGAATACTGCCGATGTATAACCATAATCTTTTAAAATACTCGGAGCTGCCTGATACGTATTTTGTGCTTTTGTTATATAAGCTGAACCTTGTGGTAACCCAAATAAAGAATTTTCCAACATAAATTCTGCATCGGACGTTTTACCTTGACCTGTTTGATGGAAGAAATTATCAAAATAAATTGTATTCTTATCTTTCGTTAATAAATTTAAAAATGGTGTCACTTCTTCACCGTTTAATTTATAGTTGATAAGGAAGTTTTGGAATGATTCTAAATGTAAATAGATAACGTTCATTCCTTTTGCTGCACCAAAGTATTCTGCATTAGGTTTGGCGTAGTTCGATTTTGTATAGTTAATCACTTCTGTAATATCACTACTATCCGCCAAAGCCCTCTGAGAAGATGCTTTCATCGTTTCTACTGAATCATAAATCGTATAGTTATACATTCCTAGATATTTCACAATATAGTTTCTATCAAAACCACGCGTTAATAGCTGTGGACGACTAGTTTCAGCTAGTCCTAAATTTACGATTGATACTACTAATGCAAATGCAATGATTGTCATTGCTTTTTTATAGCCAAAACGCTGAGTATCTTTTTGTATTTTTCTTGAAAATCGTAGATAAAACATGACAAATACATCGACAAAGAACAAGATATCATAAGGCTTTAGTAAAGAAAGAACACTACCTCCTAAATCCCCGAAGTTCTGCGTTTGAGAAAGTGTAGGTAATGTAATGAAATCACTAAAGAATCGGTAATAAACAATATTGGCATATAAAACAATAGACATCAAAGTGTAAATTACAACTAGTGATGTATATTTTCGTTTTCCTCTAAATAAAAATGAAAATCCTAGAAATAGCATTGCCGAGCCTAGTGGATTTATTAGTAAAAGGAATTGTTGAATAACTCCTTCCACGCCTAGGTCAAATTGTGATAGTTGACTGATATATGTTTTAATCCATAGCATTAAAACAGCTAATAAATATATTCCTAAAAAGTTGTGTAATAGATCATCTTTTTTACTTACTAGATTTCTCATTTTTGCACCTGCCTTTTACTTATCTAAATTTAAATCTAAAATAAGTATTGCATTTTAAAAAATGTTACTTCACAATAACTTTTTTTGCAGCTTATGTAGCTTACTCCCCATTTAGATTTCTGTCAAGTTGTTAATAGCGTAAAAGACAAATAGTATAATTATTGCTAATTCATATAAATCTTGTCATAAAAAAATACCTTGCAAATGTTAGTTTTTTAACAAACATTTGCAAGGTATTTTATTCCATATATTTTACTTTTATATCTCTGTTAAGCTCAACCATGCCACTGCTTCACAATGGGTGGAATGTATTTGCAACATGGTTTTAAAACCCGAATACTAAAAATGAGATTGTAATTTTTGGCGATAATTGTAGCAAGACCACTTCAATCATTGAGTGGTCTTATTCTTATCCCCTTCAAGTTTTTCTTTATACCAAAAATCATCTATTTCATCATAACCATATTCTTTTGGATTTTTCATTCCTGAAGATTGGAGCTCGAAACTACAACAATAACATTTTACTTTTTTACTTTCAAAATCTTCCTTTTCAAAGTTATACTCAAAACTTTTTACTAATGATTTTGTACTACACACAGGGCATTCAATAATATAACTACCTTTATCCTCATGTTGAACTGCTTTATTAGCTAGTTCTATCGCGTTATTAGCAATTTTCGGTTTCAAATAACCAAATCCATGAGAATGTGGATTATGGTAGGCAGCACGCCCCATTTCTTTTAAAAATGCTATGTGATTTGAGCTTGGGTTTTTACCTCTAAAAGTGTTAATAATCTTATCAATAGGATCAATCTTTAATTCATTCTGTCTATATATCCAAAATCTTTTTAACTCTGAATATTTTTGCAAACTAATAATTTTTATTACAATAGGTAAAATGTATTTACCAATAAACATATCCAGGTCTTTGTATATTAAAATAAAACTACCTCTATGTAGTATTTTATTTCTTAAATATGCTAATTGTTTTAATACTTCCTGAGTACTTGGATCCTTGAAAAAAGATAATTCATTTAAATTTAGTTTTTTAAGTTTCTTCAATAATTTTATATACCTTGTAGTGATTAATTCTTCTAATTCTAAATTTGACACTTCTTGCCCATTTTTTATTTTCTCTACTATCTCTTTTTTTTCATTTATGTTTATATAATGTTCTTGATCAATAGTTGATAAGAGGTTTCTCTCTTTTAAATTATCTATAATGATTAATTCAAAGAAATGTTGAAAATGAATGATTGTTTCAAAATAATTTACAATATATTCAGGAGTATGTTCATTATCTTTTAACTCTACTAAATTTGATCCTTTATGAGACATACTTTGGTAGGTTGAAAAATATGATTTTAAAGCTATTTTCAAAGTCGAAAATGCTATTGATTCATATTTCCTATTCAAATCTGGTATTGTGAACCCCTGATTACACAAATCCCTAATTTTACCCAATTAAATTCCTCCCTTTCACAAGAATATATAAAAACTATACTATCATACATACTCACAAGAATGTATTTCCAATCCATTTTAATATCATTATTTTGAACAACTTCTTTTCTCTAACCAGTGATAAAAAGTATTAATCAATAAAGCACAAATCAGAGTGGTCTTTTATTATGACTTTTTTACTCAAAACAAAAAGCAACCTAATTGGCTGCTTTTTTATCGTTTTGATCTAATCCTAAAGCATCTTTAAGTGATGCTTGTAATATATGCGAAAAGTTTAATCCTGCATCCTCTGCAGCATCTCGTAACCATCTTGGTAGTGTACAGTTCTTTGTAACAGCTTTATTAGCTGATTCATTACGAAATGGTGGCATATACACATCAATAAAGACAATTCGATCTGTTACTGCATGTAATTCTATATCGGCAGGATTTGAAGGAACAGGAAGATGTATAGAATTCTCCTCTACTTCAAGAATACGATAAGCTAACATATCTTTCGCTTCTTGGATACCTTCTGTAATATTGTCAGCTAAAATAGCTGTACCAGGAAAATCAGGAAAGTACATTCCTAAACCACCATCGTCAGCAGTTTCAACCACGACCGGATAAACAAAATGGTTTGAGTAACTCAATTTAATACCTCATTTCTAATTAAATTTTTGTAGTTATTTAATTAACCTTAAGTGAATTTAAGGCAGTTTACAATAAGGCAAGGCAATGGGTAAAGCAGAGTGGGGTTAGAACTTAACCCCTGAAGTCTGCTCAATACTTTTAAGTGTGCCTAATGGAATCAATCGACCATCAGCTTTTACACTTATGTCTGCAAATCTTGTTGGGTCATCTTTATGTATGTATCTCTGATGACTACCTTTCCCTTTTTGAGGCGATTTGATGAATCCACTTTTCTTTAGTTTTTGGAGAACTTCTCTTGTAGTTACTTGCTTTCCCATTACCTTACCTCCTTTCTGCACTAATTATAACACGCATTAATGATGCGTGTAAATAGTTTCCCTAAAAATAATACGTGTTTTTTATGCGTGTTTATCAAATAAGGAAATATATTAAATTGATGGGTATGAAATATAAATTATTTAATCCCTTTTATAAAACGAAAAAAAGACCAGGTACTCATTTTGAAATGAGTCCTGGTCATTTGTTTATATGGCTTAATAGTAATTCTTCCACTTGCGTTTTTAACGCTTGGTTGGCATAGCGTAATACTTCGTCCTCTCCTGGTGTCGTAACAGTCAAGTCGCTAAAGTATTCATCAATCTTCTCCCACTTTACTATTTTTATTTTTTCTTTTGCTAATTCTCTTTTTATGGTGTAGTGATCACTACTTATAGCCTTCAATAAATTTTCTATAATCGGAGCATACACTTTCACCATTTTTAAATTTTCTATAACCGAAAAATCTCGCTGTAACGACTGAATGGCCAGATCCAATAATACAAATTTGTGCAATAGTCTTTGCTGATCGTATTTAATCATATAATAGCTTCCTGCTCCTTATGAAGAATGGGAACAATCGCTAAAACATTACTGATAATAAATGTACGTTTAGCATGTCTTGTAAAACAAAATGCTTGAAACGAATCACCAACAATCTTAATAATCCTTATACGACGTTTTGATATTTTGCCATCCCGAGCCATGTACATCATATTTACAAATTGATTACGTTGCATTGCTTTAACTAATTGTTCTTTCATTCTTCTACACTCCTTTTACAAGAACGTTTGTTTGTATATATTTTAGAACAAACGTTTGCATTTTATCAAGTGGTAATTTCTGAGCAAAATAAAAAACCAGGTGTTCATTTTGAAAATGACCCTGGTCTATTTGATTCCTAAATTTTATTTTATTGTATGTAAAGCTCGTTCGATTTCGTCTATCCAACTTTTTCCGCCATATACTACGAAGGTTGTTTCATTACCTTTAAAATCTAGAATCTTCACTCTTTGAGAGATAAGGAGATTTAAACCTAGTTCTGCTCGATTTACTTCTTTTAAACTTAATTCCCAATATAGATTTGGATTAATATTTAAGGCATGGGCACAAAAAATCAGACGTTGATTTGTTAATAACAAACGACCTCCATCAGATTTAGTTGCACTATAATATATATTAGCCATACCTGAACGTATTGGTAATTCATTTACGCCCATCTCAATTTCATGGAAAAAGATTTTTTTATAGGTTGGTTTGAAATCTTTTAAATCGAAGGTAATCTGTTTTGCTTCTGACGTAATGATGTAACTACCACAGTATTCACAGTTATTTTGTTTTGGGTCAAATACTGCAGCACAGTTTGGACAATTTAATGCTTTAACCATGCTTCATCGCTCCTAATATTTGCTATTATAAGTATACTTCTAATTACTAAATATACCAATAATTTAAATAGAAAAAGCCCAGGCTCAAAGTAATTGAGTACCTGGGCTTTTTTTTGCTTTTATGCAGCTACAACGTTTGCAACTTGTGCAAGTTTAGCTGTCTTTATTTTATTAGCGCCAGCTTGTGCAGCTACAGCACCTGTAAATGTACCTGTTTTAACACGCCATTTTGTGCCGTCTTTTTCAATGTAAGCCACCCAACCAAACCGATGTTTTAAAACATCCAGTACGTTTTCAGCGGCTTGAATTGTACTGTATGTGCCTGTCATAACTCGGTATTTATTATTGTCAGTTTCTGGCTTTAGTTGCTGAGTAGTGCCAGCGTTTTTAACCATTTTCAAGAAGATATTCCAAGCGACATTGCCTGCTCGAATTTCACGAGGACAGTTTTTGCCACTGTAGTAATTATGTTGCACAACATCGTTAATTGTAAGCCCCTCATCTTTTAAGATTTCTGCAACTAACATAGCAGTATTTTCTAACGTTTTGTTGTAATTGCCATCAGCATTCACACACATTTCAACATGGATGCCTTCTGAATTACCTTTAGCTGTTCCAGCAGCCCAACATTTCCAGGTATGTTCAAAAGATTGTACTGCCTCTTTATCATCTACTTGCCAATGCCATGAAGCAGAACGACTATTGCCATTCGCTTGTAAGCGAGCATGTGCATCCGCATCTGCCCCTGTACGGTAATTATCTGTGCCATGAATAACTACTTTTCTTTTTGTATTACCTTTTCCATTTGTGACCTTTGCTGCTTGAGCATCAGATACTAGCTTTTTACGAATTACTACCATTATTTATTCCCCTCCAAATCATCACGTGGTTTGTTATATCCAAGTGCTTGGTCACTGTCTGCAGTACCAGTTGTCGTTGGATCAATAACCACACCAATCAGCACTAAAAAAGCGAGTACAGTGTTAAATAACTCTGTCACTCGCTCATTATAAATTGTTGTGTCGTAACCAAATGATGACCCAATTTGTTGTACCAGTAAAAGCAGTAATGCGAATGCTGCCACCAAGAATGGTTTGTGTTTCAAACGTACTTTCCAGTTAATTTTCATATACTTTTTCCCCCAATTCATCAATTCGTTTATGTGCTTGTTTACTTGATTCTTCAACGCGTGTAACACGTTCTGACAGGTCCATTCGCGCCTTCTGCTCAACTTTCATATCCACACGAATATTTTCTACACCATTATTAATAGCATCTAACTTAGTGCTGATCACAGCCGATTCTGCTGCACTTTGTTGTACATCTTTATCACGATTTTTCAGGAATGCAAGATACGTAAAAAGCATGCCAAATAACGCACTTAACACACCTACTATTGCTGTCAACTCCATTAAAGCACTTCCTTTTAGCATAATAAAAAGCCACAACCCCTACAGGTTTGTGACTTTAGACTTTAATAATTTTCGTTACTGGTAAACTTAACCTTTGGCGATTTTCATTAATACGTTCTTGACCTTTTAAACAATATTCCGCTTCTAATTCAAAGCCAATCCAATTACGCGCTGTGTTATCACATGCTACTGCAGTCGTAAAACCACCCATACAATTGTCCAGGACTATTTCACCTGGATTTGTGTATGTCTTAATCAAGTATTCAAACAATGAAAGAGGTTTTTGTGTTGGATGAAATGTACCACTATCGCGTGGAAAATCCACAACTGACTTAGGGAATTTTTTCTTTCTAACAACATGTGGTTTATTCAAAGTGTCATTATTTTTCCCTAAGACTTGCATTCTAGGTGAATTTTTAATAACAACTTTCGGTTTAACATACTCAACACCTTGTGGATTATAAGTCGGTAATTTTTTATAAAAAATACAAACATTTTCGTGGTTTTTTAATGGCATCCTATTAGCATTCGGAAACCCTGTAACGTGATTACCTTTCTTCCAAATCCATTCATATCTAAAAAGTTTAGGATTAGACATAACTAATTTACTTGTAAATGGCTGGCTTGCTGTTAACACAATGGCACCGTTATCCTTAATTATTCGCTCATAATGTTTCCACAATGACTCAAACGGAATAATTGAATCCCACTTACAATTTGTAGTTCCGTAAGGGAGATCTGTCAGGATTAAATCAACCGATTTGTCAGGAATGTACTTCATACCTTCTAGGCAATCCATGTTATAAATGGTATTTTTACAAATTTTCATATCTTTTTTCCTCCCGATACACTATAATGAATATCGAGTAGGAACACACGTTCTTATTCAGTATTTAAGAGGCTCGCTTTTTAGCAAGCCTCTTTTTTACGTTTGTGGTAAATTCCCAAACGCTTGGGAATTTGGATGATATAGCTAACACGCCAAATAGCATTACTAGGTACATCAGCCAATAACTCCCATGTTTTAATAAATGTTGTATTGGCGTAAGTTTAATCAAGTCGGCAAAAAACTCAATCATAACCGCACCTCCCGCATTTATTTATTCAGCTAAGAAACCTACTCCTGATTCCTCCAAGATTTCTTTAACACCCTCTTGTAAAGATGAAGGTACTTCACTGAATTTTGTTTTTTCTAAGATTACTCGTTGTGCGAAAAACATAGCCATCATGGTTTCACCTCCCCTCAAATACAATAAAATCCATTGTAAAAAGCGCATCATTCATACACCTTTGTTGCAATTTCTGCAATCAGGTCCTCCATGAAATCCATGCGCTCTGTATTGGCTTGATTTTGTAGCCTCAGTATTTTATTTTCTTGCTCTAAACGTGCAGCTTTTTCCTCTGCTGTTTCATCAGTGCCGGCCTTTTTCGGTGCACCTAAATCACCACTTTGATCACGGACTTTATACTCCATCGCCATTACTCAACAACCCCCGATATTAAGTGGATTTTATGATTGATGTCTACAGTTTCACGCGATGTAGAAAGCTTCAGGATAATATTGTTCTTTGGCTCAGTTGCCTCATAATAGAACGTATCCTCTACGACATTATTTTGATTTGGCATAGGTGCCGTATTTTCAGGCGTAAGAACAATATATTGCTCCTGCTCACCAATTAATGTCATCGATAAAGAGACTTCAAGCTCCATATCTTCGTCACGTTCCAGGAATAATAAAACGCCCTTTGCAGATCCCTTTGGTGGCTCGATTTTGTAACGAGCAACGGATTGCAAAATAGGCGTGTTAACTTCATTTTTATTTAATTTGATGGTTTTAGAAACCTTGAAATCATAACTATCCATCAGCTCTACAACGATGGCATTTTGACCGACCTGCAATTGAGCGAGTGTAATATCAAAAGCCCATTTACCCTCTACAATTTCCAACTCTACGCTATTGCCTCCGTTTAATCGATAAGCAGCTGTAACAGGATTATTGTCTGGGTCGCTCGCTGTACCACTGATTTTGAATTTATCAGTATTAATGATGCCACTTGGTTGTACGGTATCAACAGTTAAAACAGGTGGTCTATTTGGCACAACATAAAATGTACGTTCTGTTATTGTAGATTGTCCACCATCACTATCCTGCGCCCATATTTTTAGCGTATGGGGAACACCATCTGTTAAATTCCTTGTAACACCTATATCACCGTCAAATAGCCTGCCACCTTTAAATTTAAGCTGTTTGCTAAACGGAATGGCCGCGTTACTTAGTCCTATTCCCATTACGAATTTTGACTCAAGATTAACTTGGCCATATATCGTCACAGATTGATTGGCATTTACATCAGCTGCTGATCCAGCGATGTTAAATACATCATTTTCATACAGGGTCATATTTGCATTTGGTGAAGTTACAGATACCGTTGGCGCTGTATTAGTTACATTTAATGCAAAACCTTGTGACGTGGTAAACTCTCCATCATTTGCATCTACTGAAATCCAAGCACTACCAATTTCTTTACCAGTCAAGGTTAATGTATTGCCTGCCACACTAGCTGTCGCTACGCTTGGATTGCTTGATGAAGCTGCATAGGTCAATGGATCTCCCTCTGGATCACTAAAATAATTAGCTAGATTAATTGTAACGGTTAAATCTTTTTTAGTAGATTGTGTCGGTATCTGAGTATAAGTAGGTGGTGTATTTGCTTTTTCACCTCTTACATACCAATATCCATCAGCATTTCGAGCATTATTTATATATGCATTCTCATCGGCAGTAATAGTTGTTAAATATTCACCAGGTGAATAGGTGGTAGAACTAACTGTATGACGATAAACTGCAAAATTACTAGCTCCAGCTGCTACATATTTCGTAACAAAATCTGATACAGGTTTATTGAAAACAAATATAAACGCACCGTCATTTTTGCCATCTGCTCCCAGCATTATTTCATGTAAAACAGGATTTTGTTCACTTCTTGGATTAATAAAAGGAGGACGTGTATCATCTACATTATTTGTCGCATATCCATATACAGGTGGTATATTTTCGTTTTGTAAAAATGTATCTTTAAAAGTATATTTAGCTTTAGCTTTGTATCTATACCAAAAATACCTTGCCATCCTAAACCACCTCCACTAATTCTACTTTGTAGGTCTGCCAATCCCCGATACCCATCTCTGACAATGTTGTATCAATAGCTACATTACTACGAGCCACTTTAGCACCTTTTTTATAATTATGCTGTAAAGCCTGGACAGTAATTGTATTGGTTCCAATGGATGTGATTATGACATTTTCCATATGCAGATCATCAAAAATAGTGACTTGCGTAAATGGTGTAAATCCTTCTACACTAGCCACTTTTAAAACTGTTGTCCCAATAGAAACAGGCTCGATAATATCAGTCAATGTCTTATCTAGTACGATTTTATTGGTACTACCATCTAGCGTATCTGAAAACGTTCCTGAATTACCTGGTACACGTCCATCAAGTTCAAGCTGTATTTGCATCCGTCTGACCAAAGAAGCTAATTCTACTAAAAATTCATGTGCCATATAAATACCTAAATCCATGTGATTTAGACGTTTTGCTGATACACGAGTCCCTTGTTGTGAAGCTTCGTATTTAGGCAATCCTGTAAGTGGATTGTACTCAATATTTCCATCCTTATCTTTTACAGGAATGTATTTGCCGTCTAGACCGACTTTTAATAAATGATCTAACCAGTGCAACAGCTCATAATCATTTTTAAACGAAAATCTCAATTTTGAATCACTCCTTTAAGTGTGACAGATAACATGAATACAATCATTAAACCGTCCTCACTCTGCTCTATTTGCACTGTATATTTATCTAATTCAATACCATGCTCATCCACCAATTTCGCTTCTGACACTACGCCATGTCCATCATCTAGATAGATATATGTTTTAACCATGTCGCCCTCGATTAATTGGGAATGAAACTCTTTTTCTTGTGGCTGATCATCAATTGTGACAATTGCTTTTTTGGCCATACTCTTTAAAAATTCTAACGTTCGATCTATGACTATACGAGTTACCATTCATCCATCACCTCACTTGGAAAAAAATCACCACAAATCGGTAAGTACACTGGATATGTGTAGTTTATTTGCTGTAGTTCAATTGTTTTTTCGTTTGATTTACTTGGCATACCTTCACATCGGAAAGTACCGCAAATCGGCAAATACACAGGATATTGATATTGGTCTGATTCCAATTCGATATACTGTGTCTGCGGCATCTTAATAGCGATATATTCTAACCAAGATCGCTTATTTTTTGTCGCTTCTACTAATTCACGTAATCGCTTCATGTCTTTACTTGCTATAAAAGGTTCATCCACTTCAATCTTAAATCGATATTTATGACCATCATATTCAAACCATTCATATACGTTGGCATTAGGATAAACAATGGAGACAACACGCTCCACAGCCCAACGCGTGCCTTTTTTTCTATGCCAGCTAATTGATGATTTAATGAGCTCGCGTTTTTGAGTTACCGTTAATTGATGATCATAAAAATCAACGTGTTTTTCGTAAGCAATCAAATCAAGTAAAGGCTCTGGCAATTTATCAATATTGACTAAATCAAAGAGCAAATCTGCTTCATCATATGCCTCTTTTAACTGAATCACTAGGGCTTCAAACATTGCAACCAGGACTGGATCTTGCGACAAACTATAGGGCAACAACTTGTTATACATGTCTATGTCAATCATCAGCCAATCCTCGTAATGTCAATGATGTTAAAGTAGGATGTGCCACTTCAGTTTTACCTACCTCGATAAACATTTCAGAATTTACTGCTACGCGTGAAGCTCCTGCTCGTTTTAATCTCGCTATTAATTCTGATAAGTCTACATCACGCCCCATTTTTTCACGCTGCCATATCAAGTAATCTTGGTATGCAGCCATTACTTGTTTTTCAATAATCGTAGATACTGTAGCATTTTTGCGAGCAATCCAATACTCAGCCGCTGCCTCATATTCTATTACTGTTGGTGCTCCTACAGCTACCTTATCTGTAAGAGGACGTACTTTTTTAGGTGATACAGTTTCTTCAACAAGCTTTATTTCCTCTTCAGTCGGTACACGCCCATTTCTCATTAAAATACGGATATCGACCTCTCCCTCTTCAGGTGAATCGGCTGTTGCATCCACTATTTCTTGACTAGCAGATTTAGCCCAATAAATATAAGCCAACTCTGAACCTGCCACCGAGAAGCTTTCAGGTGCTAGTCGAATACGCTCTGCATAAGCATCGTCCGTTTCCACTTCTACACCACCGGTTGAAATTGTTGTATTTTGAATCGATTTTACATAGGGTAGAGGTTCCACCAGCGTATCAATTTCTCCAGGTAAAAAATCGTTACCAATTTCGCCTTTTTCTACACAAGTAGCACCAATCGTCACAATATTTTCTCCAACAGGAACGATTAAATTTTCATCTAATGCAAAATACGGTTCTTCTCCTACAAGGGCACCCGCTGGAATAGTAATGGTTCCTGGTCTATCTTCTTCGAGTATAAATGCTATAGTTGTGACTGCCGACTTTGCTTCCAACTTATCTGTAGACATTTCCATACCCATGTGCAATAACGTATCATCCTCTGCATAAGCAAGTCGATTTTGTTTTAACTTATGATCTAATCGATTACGTTCTACCGACACAAATGGTACTAACGATTGCAAGAATTTTCGCCTTGGATCGGCACGCTGCAGCGTCAAGCCTGTTTTTCCTTCAACATGTAATAGCATTTCACGCTCAATCAAGTCCGGTTCTTTTTCAAAGAAATTTAAATCTGGCAAATTAAAGCGATTCGTCATTAATACTCACTCTCACTCTCGGTCTTAATTGCCCATTCATAACATCCGACTCCTCAAAAACAACGGCTGAAACAATGGCTCTTGGTTCGAACTTCATTACAGCCTCTGTCACTTCATACACATAGCGCGCTTTTCTTAACTGAATCGGATCATCAATACCAGTGTTCCAACCAAATTCGCGATCAAGTGGGCAACTCATAATAGGCGTAGACAAAACAAAAGCAACATTCTGCAGAATCTCTTCCACACCTGTTGCTCCAAATTTTATATGTTTCATTGGCTCTACTTCATACAATTACATCACCCTTTCTTAAACGAGGAATAGGCATTATTTGCGCTAATATACTTTCCACCACCTAATGAATACCATCCATCCTTTTCACCATAGACCGTTAACGTATCACCTTTCATGGCATACCCTAATACTTTGTTATTCACACCAGGACCACCACGAATATGCACTGATTTCACTGTAATGGTCATAGTGCCGGTTGCTTTTTTAGATGTTGTTGTATTATTTGCATTTTGATTGGAAGACGTTGTTTTTTTGGCTTCTGTAGTGGCTGTTTGATTGACATATTCTTTTAAATTCAATTCCACTTCAATGGTTAAGACATTTCCTAATTTATCGATGTTACGATGCTTTTCTATGAGACTATCAATCACCCAGTAATTTGTTGAGATTGGTTGATTTCCACGTATAAAGAGCGCTTTCTGCCCCCAACGTGCAAACTTCCTTAGCTTCACCAATTGCTCCTCTGGATTTACCCCAAGATCTGCTCGTAACACAACAGTAAAGGAAATGGTGTCCACACCTGGTCCTTCAAATTCTAAAATTGGCTTTTGTCCAATAATGGCATGTTCTTGCCAACGTGGGCTATTCGTGCGTTGAAATTCATCATAGGTTTGTATTTTTTTGTCTGACACCTCAAAAACAATTTCTCCAAAACTGCCGATAACAGCCATAAATATCACCTACCATTCACGAAAACATCGGGACTTTTGGTAAGCCCCATTGGCGAGCCACAATACGTTTTGTCATCCTCCCTGCATAATGGTCGACCATTGACAAAAACATTTGGACTACCTTCTGCTGCTCTACTATCATGACACTCTGGTGCAGAATTACAATGAATCATCCAATGATCCTCTTTTCGATGTGCTGGAATGCCATTAATAAACACATCCGGGCTACCTTCATCATTTTTACGCGGTACCCAATCCTGATGTCCTTTGCACCAATCACCTTTTCTAATTGCTGCTGGCATATTATCGACCTCCAGAGTTCAAATGAATTTCTCTTGCGTCCATGAAAATATCCTCGTCTGCCTTAATAAAGATGTTTCCGACACATTTTATATCCATTACATGTTCCGCTGTGTCATATTCAATAAAAGTACCATCTTCAAATCGGATATAGTGTTTATTGACATCCTTCACCGGTGGCTCCGTTACATTACTATAGACAGCACCTAACACATAGCCTACGGATCCATTAAAAATACAGACAACATGCTCGTCTATTGATGGCATAGTATACTCTTGATTTTTCAGGGTCCATTGAAACAATATTGGCAACTCCTGAGAAACTATTCCATCCGATTGCTCACGTTTCACACGAACAGTACCTCGCTCTGGATAGACGGAGGATACAATGCACTCTTCCATTTTCATTAGTACCCCTCCAAACATCTTCTTAAATCAAGCGTTACAGTAAATTGCGTATAGACCACTCTTGTTACAATATATTTACCATTTAATTTGCCAAAATCCACAAGATTAAAGGTCATGCCCGCATCAATATGCATGCTGGAAATGACCTCTAAAGTCATGGTTGTGGCATCTTTGTTTTTTTCGCGCAGTTTTTTTTCTGCCAATCGTCTAGCTTCCGCTACCGTTTTCACATCTTCTTTTATCACAAGAGTACGCCCCACCTTTGGAGCTTTGGGTGCTGTGAATATAGCCGAAACCGTTTTTTTCTTGGGCGTATCATGATTAGATACCCGACAAGCCCAATAAATATCTGTTAATGTCGTTTTAAAGGAACGATTAATCACTTTAATCACATCGGTCCCTTTACTGTTTCTGCGGATCGTTTCTACTGCAGGTTGTTTCTCATAATCTTTTTCGTCTAAAATGACAATCGTATTCGATGATAGTTTTAGACAAAGCCCTTCATCTTTACAAAGACGGAAAATATATTTTAAGTCTGTTTCATTTTCTTGTTCATATCGATCTTTTTTAGGATTTTCAGACGTTTGCCAAATAAGCTTTAAACCATTGGCTTTTGCGACATCCCCAATTACTTTTTTTAGTGTGGCTTTTTCCCATGCCTTGCACTTTTCCTCACCTCGAAGGCTATTTGCTTCTGAGGTGGCCAAGGCACTAATTGTAATGACAGACTTGGCACCTGATATGTCATCAATTTCAAATCGCCCAAGCTTCGTTTTTATGGGTTTATCAGCCCAATAGGATCGAATTAAAGTCGGTTCTAATAAAGAGCCCTTTGTTGGGAACCATTTTCCTAACCACAAGGCATCTTTATCTTCCAAACGAATATTTAAATCATCAATTTCACCTGATAGATTGTCTGTAAATGTCCAATCAAGTAGATACTTTTCTAATTCTTCTTTTATATTCTCATGATTATAGTCCAGATCTAAAAATGTGCGTTTGGCTGTTAATACTTCGCTCATAAGTCCTCATCCTTTCCTAGCCATGCAGGACGTGCTGTATAAATAGCCGTATCAATGTCAGGTACATGTAGCACTACATCACCCGAAAAAAATAAGGTATGTCGGTGTTTCGGATTCGCCTCTAATAAAAGAGGAAGCAAATATTCGCTTCCCCATAATTTGTATGCAATTAAATCCCACGTATCGTTCTGGATAGTAGTATAACTATTCATATTGTGTCCTCCTCGATGAAGCACCGCCTCCAGTTGGTAGCTGTACATTATCTATACGTGTTTTAAGGCTATTAAGTGCTGTAATTACATTATTAGCAGCACTTTGAATGCCTTGAATGGAACTAATCCATCCATTAGCCTGTCCAATGGTTGCTGCTAAAGTAGACATATTCGCACTAGACAACTCCGTGGTTGTTTTCAACGAGTAGAAGGATGTCACAAAATCAGTGCTTACTTGTCCTGAATACATCGTTAAATTATCCATATTAGTAGCTGTAGTACTAGCACTAGTTTGAAGTGAAGTAAAGGAAGTTGTGACAGTCGAACTTACTTGTCCAAAACTTGTGGATAGGCTGGCCATCATTGTATTGGTTGTCTCAAACGTTGCTGCTAGTTTTGTAGCAGATGCATTTAGTTGTGTTGTATCTAGTGTTTGAGTAGTTGTCGCTTTGCTTTCAGTTGTTTGTTTTGATGGTGTAGGTGCAGGCGCGCTTGTTGCTGTTGCGCTACTACCTCCACGTGCAGTATCGACCGCTTTACCACCAAACCATTTACCACCAAAATAGCCGACAGCCCCACCAAGTATACCGCCTACAGCCGTGCCAATACCTGGTGCAATAGCTGTACCAATACCTGCACCGATTTTGGCTCCACCTATTCCACCTGCAAGTCCACCGACTGATTCGCTTGTTGCTTTTACTTTATCATCGGACTTGCTGATATTGTAGGCTTCCATTGCAATACTGAGAGGTAGCAATGCTTTCCCTGCAACTTTACCTACTTTACCAACTTGCCCCATTATCCGAGCCCCTCTTGATGGAGGTGGATTCGGTGGTGGCACAGGAGGAGGTGCCGGACCTCCCCCATATCTATTGATTGTTCCAGTTCTACTTGGTCCAACGAATGGATTTGGTGAAGGCGCTGGTGCCGGACCTCCTCCATACCTAGTAATTGTTCCGGTACGACTTGGACCAATCAATGGATTTGGCGGATTTGCTGGAGGCGTTGGTGTTGGGCTTGGAGGTGGTGGTAAAGTAGTAGCACGTCTTGATTTATAAATATCTTTACCCCATTTACCCGCCCCAATGGCCCCTTTCACCATTAAACCGCCACCCATCATCCATGCAGCTGCACCCATGCCAACTGCTCCGCCAATGTTTCCATCCATCAGATTATCTTTAGCAGCTTTTAAGGAACTTCTAAATGCACCGAGCCAAGCTTTAAAAGCGATTTCTCCTAATTTCGAGAATATTCTGGTCATGGCTTCGCCGCCGCTACCACCTAACCAAGTTTCCATTTTGTCAGTAGCTGTATCCAACATGTAAATTACTTTATCACCAAGATCCATATCTTTAAACATATTGTATTTCTTCATATCTTTACCGTATTGGATCATCATATCTCGTGTATCTGCTGGATCCATGTTAGGCAGAATCTTTGGTTTAATTGGTTTTGAATGGAATGGTTCGGTAATATCACTAAGGATTTGTGCTGTTTTTTCTCCAGCTTTTTTAATAACACTCATGTTGTCTTCGATATTACCTGATATACCGCCAAAAAACTTTTGAAACACTGGTAGGACAGGCGACATAAACTCGATTTGAGCTGTTTGGATACTAGCTTGTAAATTATTAAGAGCTCCACCGTAATTATCCATCATTGTGGAAGACATTTTCGCTGCAGCTCCGTCAGAATTCTCCAATGCCGTTGTCATTTTTTGAAGTTCTTCTGATCCAGTTGAAAGCAGAATAGCCCAATGTTTAAATGCTTCTAGACCAAATATTGTTTGTAGCGTATTAACTCGCTGCTTATCAGTCATTCCTGCTGTACCTTTTTCAATCTCTTTTATCACGCCAGGTAGAGACTTCATTTTTCCATGAGCATCAAAAAACTCCATGCCTAATTTTTTTGCTTTTTTCGCTGCTTTCCCGTTATCTTCAGCTAATTTACCCATTGAGCTTGAAAATGCTTGACCTGCAATCGAACCCTTCAAACCTTGATTAGCCATTGCCATCATTGCTGCAGATGTTTCTTCAAGCGACCATCTAAATTGATTTGCGGTAGGAGCTGCATATTTCATAGCTTCACCAATCATCTCAACATTGGTATTTGCGTTTGCCTGTGCGTATGCAAACACATCAGCGGCATGGCCAGCTTGATCTGCATTCATGCTAAACGCTTGCATCGTATCCAGTTTGTTATCGTAAGGCTCTTTATCCTTACTTCCGGGGCTTTCACCGCATTATAGGATGTTGTTTCATCCTCGGCTCAGACTATATCTTCACCTACAACCTTACTTGTTTAGGTGGTGGGCGCTCTTGGACGTTTCACCGTACCAAATGGGTTAGGTTACTTCGTCTAGTCGTTGCACCTTCCGCTCGTTTCCAAACGGCTTGGCTCAGGATTGCCATATCTCGTAAGACTTAGGTTTTCCCTGAATTCACCCACTGTTTTATGCTGCGGATTTCTCCACAACCGAGCAATTTTGTTTACTCGTAATATCTGCAGCTCGACCTAAATCCATAGCACCAGCTGCAGCAAGATTTAGCATTCCTGGCATAGCTTCCACAATAGCATTGGTTTTCCAACCAGCTAAAGCTAAGAATTCCTCCCCTTCCGCAACTTGAGTGGCTGTAAATTTGGAGGTTTTACTTAGTTCTATTGCTCGATTCCTTAATTTATCAAAATCAGCACCAGCTGCACCTGAGATTGCAGAAACTTTAGACATTTGTTGTTCAAAATTTGCTGCTGTATTAAGTGATGACATAGCTACACCTGCAGCTACAGTAGCTGTTCCAACTGCCGCAATACCAGCTACAGCTTTTCCTGTATTAAATCCACTTTGAAGAGTGCCACTAATTGCTTTAATACGCCGTTGGGAATTTTCTAGTCGTTGCATTTCTCCAGTGATACGTGCTGTCGATTCTGCATATTGTGTTTGAGTAATTCGCCCTTGACGGAATTCATTTCCTAAACGATTCAATTCGCGTTGTGCTGCTCGTGATCGATTACGTAAATCATCAATATCGCCATTTGCTCGTCTAAATGCATTCCCTAAAGTGCCCGCTACACGTCCACCAATTTCGATAGTCATTTCCAATGCTTTTCTAGCCATCGTTGTCTACCTCCTCAGTAGCCGCTTCCCCCCAAGCTCTTAACTCTATCAGACTTAAAGATTGCCAAAATTCTATACTAGTGTTATTGTTCGCAGACAATGCTAAAAATGTTTTTCTAAATTCTTTTGCTCCGCCTTTGTCACCTATCACTGGATGAAAAAAAGTCGTACTTGCATCAACAACTCAAAAAAATCTACACCATGTAATTCCTCTAAATCATCCGGAACGCAACCAATGCCACGTGCAGCTAACAACAATAGTGCATCTTGATTATAGATACTATCAAAACCTCCTGGACGATTATTCATTCGCAATTCCATATCGATTTTTAGAATATCTTTCCCTGTAAGATCCGTGAAGTCTAGTACTAACTCATTCGTTTTTTTACCATTTATCTGAATTGGTTTTGTAATTTCCAAGTTGATTATATTTGGATTTCGTACCTCTTGATTTGTTTGCATTTCTTGTCCATTGTGTTTTTCGTTTTTCATTGTCTGTTCCTCCTTTTAATTAGACCATTCCTAATGCTTCGCGTAGGCGAGCTGTGTAATCGACATCATCTACAATATAGATATAGTTAATTTTATCGACTTCTAACAAGACTGTTCCTTCACGTTCTACTTTCATATAAAGGACTTCGATTTCTGTAGAGGAATCGTAAGGTGAGCCTTTTTGAACTTTTCCTAAATCATTTTTTGTGGCCAATCCATGCACTAAAACCCTATTTGGTTTAAAGTGATGGCGACCTTTTACCGCATCATACTCCTGATTGGCTAATCGACAATCAACCGTAATAGCTTCAGGTTTATAGAAATCTAATAATTCATCACTTGTTACACGCCAGTTGATGGTAAATTTCATACTTTGGAAATGACCATAGGCAGGTGAATCGTATTCCCCAAGAATACCTGCACCATTGACGGTTTCCGTCAGGTACTCTAAAGAAGGGAGCTGCAAGTCTGCAACCCCCTTCAAGTCAGGTTTACCACTCAAGAAAACCCGAAAATCATTTAATTTTTCTGGAATGATACTCATTCACATGTCCCCCTATTAATTAAATAGATTGTTGTAATACATTGGATCGAACTCTAAAATATTTTCGATGTCCTCAGCTGGTGTTGGCTCTGCTACGTAGTAGTTAAAACGAATTTTTCCATTAATTAAATCTGGAATTGGATTATTTTCTTTTTTGAATACTACACGTCCACCTAAAATGACACCGCGTGATTGCAAACCGTTGAACCACATGTTCATTGTGTCTACAATGCTATCGATTAAGCGACGTGTAATCGGTGCATCTACCTTGCTCCACGTTGTTAAAATGATGGTATTTGCAATCCAGTTATGTGTAAGGCGAACAGGAATGAAAATATCTTTTACATCTGTATTAGCAGGGAATGCGCCTGTTCGGTTTCCCCAACACTTCCAACCACCCATAAAATTAAGAGCCGTTGTAATGCCTTGGCTATTTAGTAACTCTGCTTGGTCTGGCCCTAAATCAATTTCGTCGCCTGCTTCATTTAACATTTTTGTCATTTGCAAAGACTGATTAGATGGACTTACATGTGGATAGTCACCATTTTCTGACGCTGTTTTCGTAATTCGAAAAGCAAGTTGCGTTGAATAATGGTACACTTTGTCTCCTAACCCCAATAATGGCCAACCAGGAAACTCATTAGTGCCTGTGTAATTATTTTGATTTTTCCACTCAATCGCTTTTGTATAAACATTTGCTTCTGCAGTATCAATATCAGATACGGATGCCGCTCGGAAATAGGTATTTACTACAGATGCCTTCGCCTTCATAACAGCTGCTACCGTTGGATCTTTGGACCATTTTGGTGCAACAACTAAGCCAGGTATCATACCTGTTTTAGGGAAAACACTGTTCAGCAATTCCAAGCCTTTTAACTTGCCAGTATTTATATCCGAACCTCCGATAACATCATTCGCTGTTACCTTCTCAGGCGCAATACGTGTACACTCAATGTGTAATTGAGTCGCTTCAATTAAAGTCACAATAACAACTTGACCATCATCATCAAAGGAAACAACATAATCCTCATCCAGCTTTAAAACCGGATCATTTTCTTCTACGCTTTTTTTCACTTTTAAAGTTTTCATCAAAATCCCTGTCTTTTTAACGACAGCTTTTTTATTGACCACTGGTACTACTTCTTTGACGGTTTCATTATGTTTTTCCGGATCTAACACATTGACGAAAATAACCGGTGCTACATTAAATAAACGAAATGCTGCATCCATCGCTTCACACAACGTATAGTTCTTCCAATCGTCCGAATAACCTAATGCCTCCTGTGCCTCACCAAATGAATAAGCCACCACGATTTGATTAATATGAGGTGTTTTGGCTAGGTTAACAGGCGCTGTACCAAAAACAATAGGCAATGCTGCAGTTGCCACAACAGGAGTCATTAAGGAAGTTGGAACTTCAGTAACCCGGGAACCATGTCGAAATGCCATATTTATTTCACCTCACTTTGGAAATAATCTTGAACTTTGTTGTATAACATTGTTTCAACAGAATTCGCATCTGTAAGTTGCTGTTCAAATGCTGCAAAATCTTTCGTATGGATAAACAATTTCTCAAGCACCTTACACTTTTCAAAGTGTTCCTTTAAATGCTCTGGTTTACCACCCACAAACGATGCATAGCGAGTAAGCTGCTTTACTGTTGGACCAACATAAATAAGGACATCTGCGTTTTCCTTTGCAGATGCCTCTTTAATTGCATCTCCAACTTGTGTTGGAGACGCTTTTTCTTTTTCAATTTTAATACTCATCTTGTAAAACACTCCTATCCCTTTGTACTTGTGGCGCTTCAAACTCTATGATTGCAGTAGAGTGCCATGTTGGGCGCATTTGCTCCTCAAAAAGATCCACCTCTATTTTGCCAGTTAAAGCAAACGCTCCAATTATTTGTGTCTCTTTTAGCGCTAACTCTATCCGGTTCCATACATTCAAATTATCACGCCAACCATTTTGCTCATCCTTGCTATATGTGCCAATTACGATACGTACAGCTATAGTTTTTTTATCGTATAACACATCTGATTGGCCCAAATACCGCACTATAACAAATGGATACCCTTCCGTATCTTCATCATTCCGTTGATTTGGTTTTGGTGGTGCATATCCTCCATAAATATTAGGTGTTTTATAAACATCAGATATTTTTGTAGGTAGCTCTAATTCTTTTAAAATTTCTTCTAAAAAATTAACTAAAGAATCCACTAAATTTATTCCATGCATCGTTAATTACCCCCTTAGTAAAAAATCAATCTCATGTCTTACTCGATCATTTAAAACTTCGGCAATTCTTCCTTCAACAGATGCCATAGAATCTTCATTTTCAATCATTTGAGGAATAGATGGACCATAATGACCTCTTAATGGAAAACGCTCTGTAGAGACTCGCCCAAATACATTTGTAGCACCTGCCCCATATCTAGGATTTTTTAAGGTAGTTATGAATAATGATTTTAACTGTTTCCTTTCTCCTTTTTTCACAGCTACACTTACACCTTTTTTCGTCACTCTTGGATTAAATAAACTTAAAGGTATCAACTCACCTCTTGAGCTTATAGAAGCTTGTAAATTCCCTCTTGAGGCACGATTAATTTTTAATGTTTTCAGTACATCACCATGTCGAACTGTATACCTTGACCTTGCTTCTCTAGCAGCTTGCGTTCGCCCTGCTTGCCCTGCTCGATTTATAGCTCTAGACAAAACAATAGGTATCTGCTCTGGTGTATTTTTAAATATCTCTTTTAACTGCTCTACCTGAACAATATTAATTTCAATCATTTAAAACATCACCTAACTTTCATAGAGGCTCAACAGCATACGTATAACGCCCCCACTTCCCTCGTTCGCATCCTCCACGTAGTACTCTTCTCCATCTAACACGATGATGCTTTCAATTCTAGGGACATGAAAATCCGAGGCCTTCACATAGACTGTTTTAAATTGCTTAAATACCTCTTGAGATACATACATTTGAGCACTTGGAAAACCTGTGAGAGCATTGTTTGACTTATTATCTACAATGACTAATGGCAAAGTTTCTCCTTCTAACTCGTGCTCCTCTGCCAATTCATCCACATTAAAAAAAACGTCCAAATCCTCCATAACGAAGTCTTTAAACGTTTTACTCATTGTGATCATCCTCTAAAAGCTCATCGGCTTTGCCTTGCTCAATAATAGCATCGATAATTTCGTCTTTACGTGTTAATCCTGTTAAATCGACGCCAGCTTTTTTAGCATCACGTTTTAATTCTTCAGCATTGTATTCCTGATCGAGTGCTTCTTGTAATTCTTTAAATACATCTGGAGGAATCACTTTGGCTTCGTCGGCCACTTGTTGCTTTTTCATTTCCTCTTCAGGTGTTATAACATACTCTGCTGACTTTAATCGTACTAGACGTTGTTCTTCCAGCTTTGTAAGACCCTCAATAATGGCACCTTTTTTGTATTCAACATCGTTATGTCGAATAGGATGTTTTGCTCTAAGCATCATTTATTCCCCCTTACAGTACTTTCGCCACGAACCAACCATCAACTTCTTTTGGAATTGGTAGTGGTTTAGAGCTTAATTGTAAGATTTTTCGGGCTGGACGTTTTTCCGTCCAAGAATCAGGAACGCGATCAGCTTCATATGTTACTAAATCATCATCTTTTGCAATTGTAACCGCTGCATACGCCATTGAAAAATCTACTTCAGACGAAGCTAAGGCAATTGTGCCAGCTGGAACCATCGGTTTAACTTGTTCATCTAAATCATCATAATATGTTGCTGTGTATTCATAAATATTACCTACACCTGCAATTTTGCCGATATAAGTCGCACCATTCGGAAGTTTCTCAGGTTTAAATTCACCAATATTGATATTTCGAATGTCTAATAACTTTAGCATTTCTGGGTCTTTTAAAAGTACATCCGTCACATCTGGAGCGATAATCACCATATCAGGGTTAACAAAACCAGTTTCTTGAACTTTTCGAACCCAGCGCTTTAAATCTGCATATTTTTGAGAAGTTGGAGTACTCCATAAATTAGCACCTGATAATGCTTCACGATTTGTATGATTGAATGAAATAACGTAATCAACACCTTCGCCTTTTACAGTAATTTCTCCATCAAAAATAGCTTGTGCACACATTACTTCTTCACGACGTGTAATCATTTGATCAAGATCTCTTAAATCTCTCACAAGTTTTTCTGCTGCACGTTCATCTGGTGTTCGATTAGAATATAAATTTTCTCCCATTGATCGATTTTGTAAATCTGCTGCAGTTGTAATCGTTGTCGGTGAAACTAGTGGTGGTTCGAATGTTTCGGTACGATAGCCACTATTTTCAACGACTTTTCCGCCAATTTTTTCACTTACATAAGGAGCGATTTTCGCACGACCTTTTTTAATATCAATGTCTACCTTTGCTGTTGGGAAAAGATCGGGAACTTTAAACAAAGTATCTTTAATAAAAGTATGAACTGGAGGTAAACGCTCCACGAATTTTAACATTGAACGAGTCTCAAATAAATTTACTGCCATTGATTATTCCTCCCCTTGTGGATCTGCAGGTACTGTATTTCGTAAAGTAATGCCCATATTACTTAATGCTTTTTTGTAGGCAACTAAATCAACGCCATCTGGAAAAATGATTTTACGTGCATTAAATTCACCGCGTTTATAACCAACTGCTGCCTTTGTTTCATCATTTGCTGTAGCCACCGCATCTGCCATAATGCCATAAGCATCTGTTGCAACACTTTCTGATTTCATAGCAACTGCTTGTCCACTTGCATTAAGTGCAAATACTTGACCAACCGAAAGCTCTTGTTCAGGTGCTACAATAATAGGCTCTGTAACTACATCTGACTGGAATCCTGCTAATAAGTTTTCATATTCTAAAATCGGCATTTATTTCACCCCTGGTCCCATTACTTTATTTACTAAAGCATCAAGTTCATTTTCATCATTTTTTTTCGGAGCTTCTTCAGCAACAATATTATTTAATCCAGCTGCATCCTCGATACGATTTTTCATTTGCAATGTATTTTGTTCCTTTTGAGCATTTAAAATTTCCATTGCTGTTTCAGCTGCTGAAATACCAGTTTCAAATTTCGCTTTATTAACAACGTCCTCCATACCTGGTTGTGCAAAATTTTCAATATCCTGAATACGTTTACGTTCTTCAGCAACTGCCTCTTTCTTGGCTGTATTACGAATTTGTTCTACTAACTCAGGATATTTGTTTTGTAATTCTTGTAAGTCCATTCCTCGATCTTCTCCTTCCGCTTCCGGCTGTGGTACTAGGCCGCCTGTCGAAGCACTGTTTTTTACTAACAAATTTGGATCAGTTGCACGTAAATTGTGCATCTTATCAATTACTTCTTTGGGTAAAAATCCATTAGCACTTACATCTGTATTCGTTGAAGCTACAATACCCATATCTTTTGCAAACATAATTTCGTCCACAAATCCATGCTCTGCCGCTTGTTGAGCATTCATCCAAGTTTCGGCATCCATCATTTGCTTCAGCTCTTCTTCTGACTTTTTTGTTTTCTCTTTATATGTTTGCATGATAGCTTCATTTGTTTGTAATAAAAGCTGTTTCATTGCTTCCATTTCTCGATAATCGCCTTCCGCTACCACAGAGGCATTATGAATCATTAACGCTCCTACAGGTGCTATTATCGTGCGTTTAGTTGCTAATGCTGGAATAGAGGCTGCACTGGCACAAACACCTGTAATTTCTGCAACAGAATCACCAGGGAATTTTTTTATATGTGACCAAATCTCAGAAGCTGCATATACAGATCCTCCATGACTATTAATATTAACGATTAGCTCTTTTTCCCGATTTGAAATAGCTCTATCTATTTGTTGCATAATGCGTTTAGGACTTACCGCTGGAACATCAAACCAATCATAAATCCATTGTTCACCATCCGATACAATTGCCCCTCGTATATCAATCCTCGCCATCTTCTTTCACCTCCTTTTGTTGAAGTGCACTTTTCATCAACTCTGTATACGTAGCATCCAATCCAGCTTCTCTTCGCGCCTTTTCTTCACGAATACGTTGTGAATGGTTACTCCAATAATTGGACCCTGTAAGCTCTGTAGTTTCTCGTGCCCGCGTACTAAAACCATTTTCAACGCGAATAACTGCGGCATTTACTTCTTTCAACGGATCTAATTGTCCTTGACTCGGTCCATTCCACTCAGCACCACTGTAAGCTTTTCGAATAAGAGGGTCATACAAAAAGCCAGGTGCTTTTATTCGACCTAGCAACACCGCTTCAGTTAAAAACTCTTCATATATCGGTTGGCAAAAACGAGTTGCCAGGAACATGCGTCGCATTCGAAACATTTTCCACGCCTCAAGAAGTGCTGCGCGTGATGCAGAATAAGAACTAGTAAAGTGTTTCAAAAGCACTTCATATGGTAATTCGAGCGCAGCACCTACTTGTCTACAAATAGACACTACAAATGGATCAAACGATGCATTATTACGTGAAGGATTAGAGGTACTAGCTTTCTCTCCTTCTCCTAACTCAATAATCGCTCCTGGTCCTAGTTCATAACTTAAAACATCCTCTTTATCCACTTGATCTGTTTCAACAATTGCCTCTCCAAGTACTGGACCATTATCTTCATCTTTCGTTTCAATAAACACAGTAAAAAGAGATGATACCAATGCAGCTGTTAATTCTGCTTCTGTATACCGACCTAATTGTTTTAAACTTTCTATTACTGGTGCCAGAATAGGTACACCCCGACGTTGTTCAGGACGCTCTGACTCCATTAAATGCAATATATTTTGCCTACCCGATTTGGCGCCAAATTTCTCTATACGAATCCATTCTTTTTTTTCAGTATTTGACTCAGCTAATGGATGTTGATTGAGAATGTGATAAGCTTTTACTTCTCCATAAGTGCCTAACTCAACACCGTTGATAATATTAGGGTTATTTCCATTAGGCGAAGAGATACGATCCGCTTCTATTAATTGAATTCTCAATCTATACATATGTTGACTGTGTTTTCGATAAGGTAAAATTGTAAATACTTCTCCTGACAAGAGAAAAGAAATTAAAGCTAATTGTTGTAATTCGTAAAAAGTGTGCATTTGCAAAGCGTCACACAAAATTGACTCTGCCCATAAAGAAAATTCTCGTTCAGTAGTTGTTTCCCATTCATCTGCTTGTTCCTCTGTTAGCCCCAAAAACTCATGATCGATTCGCGCATTTAAAATAAGCCCTGCTCCTACTGCATTTGTACGAATATTTTTAATTGCACCAGTTGCAAGAGGAGTATTCATATACAAATCCCTGGCACGTTGACGCAGAGTGTCTAAATTGTCATCAATATCTTCTTTTGTACTGCCTCCTCTGAAAATCCAACCAAGTAACGATTTTTTTCTTCTGCTCGCCCCACTATTTGAATAACCTGTATTTAATATATCTAGTCGTCTACGAGCACCTAGTCGTTTTACTGCACGCTCAGGAGAGAAAGCAGCAATCATTTTATCAAGCGCATTCATTATTAATTACACCCCCTATAAATCGCGCGGAACGACTCTCATTACCCTTCTACGACTACGCCCTGTCACTTTTGCATCAGCTGCAGCTAATTCTTTTTTCCAAAACTTAATTTGCTCACGCACTTGTGCTAAATTTGCTCGCTCAACTCTTTGGTTATCAATAGAGTAACTTTGCCCTTTTGCAATAGCCTCTTCAGCATCAAGCCACATCTGAAGTCGCTTTTTTATCTCCTCCACAGAAAATGCCATAAGCTACAAACCTTTCGAAATAGTTCTTCTTTTTTTTTACGCCTTACTGTTTGCGTGTATACACTACCATTCAATTTATGGTCTTTTAAATATTGCAAATCTGGATTTAAAATTCTTAATGCTGCAGTTGCATAGTTCCGTAAATCCAGCGGTTCATTCCTTACACCTGATGTACGTTTTACCCACTTCTGTTTTGGCACACCACCAACCCAAAGTGTTTTCTTATACTCTGATGTAAGACCAACAAAAAAGGCCTCATCATATCCCTTTTCCGCTTCCATAGGGAAATGACAATAGCCTGGTTTATCTTCAAATTCAATTTTTAAACGAGATGTAATTAAATCTTTTCCTTCATCTACACCAATAGAGAATAGGTGTACATTTTGACGGCCAACTTTAGACGGTTTATTAATAAATGGCACACCGCTTCCGCCCCTACCTTTAATAGCGAATACACGTCTATGCTCTCGTTCCTTACAGAAATCATATACTTCACTTGTATAGTGACCACCACTATCAATACATGTTACAGAAATAGTCAATTTAACACCATCATTACAAAGCCATTCTTTTAACAAAAAGGTATCTAATTGATCCCAAACAGCTTTTTGTCCTGGATCTCCATAAAACACTTTATAGGATATACCCCAACTAATCTCATCTATTCCCCAGCCAACAATTTCAACTTCCAAGCGATCATCCTGAACATCGACTCCTGCAGTTAAAACCAAAACACTTTCCGGAATATCACAATTATAAGGTTTTCGTCTTGCTACTAATCTCGCATGATCTTGTTCACTACTATGTTCTTCCCACGATTCACCTAATGTTGTGTTTTTCCATGTTTTTAGCGTTTCCATACCTTTTCTTTTTGCTTCTTTAAATTCTGCAATAATTTTTGACCATCTTTCCCACGGTGAAGCTAGTGCATTGAGATGAAAACCACGTTTTGAAGCTTCAGGATTTCGAGCAATCCATTGACCAGGACGAGATTTCCACTCAACTTCTGTATGTTGCATCTTACATTCAACACATTCCATCGTAACTGTTTCAAAACGTATTTGTTGCCAGTTGTATGCTTGAAAATATCCACAACTTGGACATGCTACACACCATTGTTCTTTCGTGCTTTCTTCGTATTCTGTTTCGATTCTAGAAGCTCCCTTAATTGTAGGTGTTGAAACAGACACCCATTTGTTATTCCAAAATGTTTTGGTTCGTTTTTGTGCAAGTGCCAAAGGATCTCCCTCTGCCCCTGCTGACGGTGGAAATCGGTCTACTTCATCAGCCAACACTATACGAACTGGACGTGATGCCAAGCTTGCAGGCGAATTCGCTCCTACAAGTGTTAAATGACCGCCAGCAAATTTCTTTTGAAGAAGTGTATTATTACCATCCTTTGCTTTTGGACTATTCACTTTTTTCGAGAGTGCTGGTGTATCACGTATCATAGAAGCAATACGGTCTTTCGAATAGGCCTCAGCCATTTCAAGCGTTGGCTGCATTAAAAGCATTGGTGCTGGATCGTAGTCGATATGATAACCAATAATATTGTTTATAATCTCCGACTTCCCAACCTGGGCAGACGACATCACAACAATTTGATCTACATCTGGATCATTTACTGCATCCATTATTTCTCGTTGATAAGGTGCTCGTTCCGTATTCCACCGACCATGTTCTGCAGATGCTTCTTTAGATAGTACACGATGTTTATCTGCCCATTGTGATACGGTCAATTTCGGAGGAGGAGCTACCAAACTCGCAATTTTATTGAATAGGTTCATTGTTTGTTTCCGAACCATCCTCATCACCTACCATTTCTACTTCTACATCATCCTCTAAGAAATATTGCAAAGGATTATACTCAGCTAACTCCGACAAAGCCTCATGTATATCCCTTTCGAGTATGGCCTCTATCAATTTTGGATCATCTTTATTGGCCAGCTGCAATGCCACTTTAGATGGTAGAGATAACATTTTCGAACGAAATGCCATTACCATATGGTTCTGAACCTTCTCAACTTCATCAGCTTTATGCATCTCTTTCTTTATATGAGCAAGTTCAATCTCTGCCTTCTCCCGCTTCGCCTTTTCATGTAACCATTTCTCATACTCTAGCGACTCCATCACCTTATCCTCATCGATTCCGTCAAAGGACATCTTCAAAAAGGTAATATATCGACTCACTGTATCTATAAGATCGTAACGACCATGAGTAACACGAGAAATGACACCATCCTCCACCAAGTAACGTACATTACGCTCTGTCATGTTGAACATTTTTGAAATTGTTTTGGTATTCACTACGGTTTTTTCATCTAGTTTTGTTTTTGCTGTTCCACTCACTCTCTCACCTCCTTTTCTACCTGGATGGAAGGAACACTTATTTTCGACTTATATCTAGCCAGATTTTGGGGCTCACGAGACCCGCATGCTTTCATTATTGGCTAGGAGAACCTAAGTTTTTTTAAATTGTGCGCGATTCACACACAATTCAATTGCCCTCATCCTCAACACACTGAGCGCTACACCAACGCTATACCTAGAGCCACAACAAAAGCGATACCTGACAAATCGTCAAAGTATCGCTTAGGTTTTATTCATATTCAGTTATCGCACACTAACATACTAACACGTCTAAAATTGAAATGTGTTCCAAAAGTGTCCCAAAATTGTCTCAAAAGTGTCCCATTTTTGTTTCATTTTTGTTCCATTATTATTCTCCACTATACTTTTCCAGTCTATCCACACCTTTATTCACACATCCACCACCTTAACATAACATACATTCTGTTAACGTCATTCATGGTTATTAAAGCTAAATGTATCAATGCTTTATCACCACTTTTATATTTGACATTTACAGTTCTAAATTGAAGCTATGTCTTTACTCTACTAAAGTGACATTTTCTTATTCACCTTTTCTCCCTTCCGAAAAATAGCAAAACAAAAAGCAATCTAAGAATGATTGCTTTTTGTTTAAAATCTTAGTTTTTTATTTAGATTACTGTATGCTTGATCAATCGCATCTTGATTAACACCTATATACCGTTTTGTAATATACGGTGCGCTGTGGCCGAATATATCCTGTAATAACGCAACATCTTTTTCTTCTTGATAAACATGATAACCAAACGTTTTCCTTAATGTATGTGTACCTATCTCTGATAATCCGCATGCATATGCAGCTTCTCTTAAAATATCGTATGCTCTTACTCTAGTAATAGGTTGATTTCTCCCTTGCCTAGATTTGAATAAATAATCATCATCCTTCAATTCTTGACAATATACATGTAATAACTTTTTTAATTCAGTAACTATAGGAACTCTCTTTCTGTTGGTATATTTACGACTTTTCTTCCTAGACCTCTGAGTTTTTATTTCTGTGACATAAAAAACATCCTTGTTATAAACATCTTTCTTTTTAACAGGTAAAATGTCGCTGATACGTAATCCAGTGTAAATACCAAAGCAAAACAATAATTCATCTCTTTTATTTTTATTGGCCAAGAAAGCTTTAACTTCTTCTATTTTTTCTATGTCTCGGATTGGTTGTACGAAATTCACTGTACCACCTCATCCTCTTGATACACCTCAACCCCTAGTGCCATAGCTAATTTATATAGAGCACTATTCCTAACCCGGTAGTATTTGCTCTTGGAAATACGTAGTTCTGTATAAACTTCATAATCAAACATAGGTTCTTTATCTAAAAATGTTAACGTTATAATGTGGCGCTCAATCATTGTTAACTTACATAGTCCTCGATTAAACCACCCAAAAAATTTCTCGTATTTTTTAAATTCATCTACGCTTTTAAT
Organism: Lysinibacillus sp. GW821-FHT14F06; assembly: GCF_058803665.1. Lineage (NCBI taxonomy): Bacteria > Bacillati > Bacillota > Bacilli > Caryophanales > Bacillaceae > Lysinibacillus > Lysinibacillus sp. GW821-FHT14F06. The sequence goes on along the minus strand of NZ_JBXAPF010000008.1, from coordinate 49,831 downwards.
GGCAGCATTCTCTACGCTAGATTGTTTAACATTTGAAAAAGTAGGCATCTCTAATGTATATTTCGCAGTTATAGAAGGCATAAATTCATCTGGAGTCGTTAGCATAAATGTTCGGTATTGCCTAAGTATGTTTTCAATCGCTTTCTGTGTTGCTTCCCCATCAATGTTTTTTAAAATCTCTATCATATTAAATGGCCACCTTATTTCTAAATTATTGATTTTATTTTTTTGATTACTAATTCACCTCCGTTTCATCATCTTCATATTGTTCATTAGTACGGCCTTTTTATTTTTAAATCTATTTCACAGGCAATTCACTATACAAACATAGTTATCACATCATAATAATAGTAAGGTAAAGCTAATTTAGCCTTACACCTCCTGAATTTTTTACTAAAGGTCACTCCTATCCCAAGTGACCTTTTTTTATTGTCTTATCTAACAAAAATATATTTTTTTATGCCTATAGCTGAATGGTTTAACACCCCACTCCTTCTCTACAGCTGACATATTATATATTAAAGAAAGGAGGGATACTTATGGGATACTATGGTGGAAATGTTGGTGGCATTAATAACTGCGGCTATAACGGCGGCGGTTATGGTAATGGTTCATCATTTGCCTTAATTGTTGTTCTATTTATACTTTTAATTATTATTGGCGCTACTTTCTTGAATACAGGGTATTAACATTTCCGTTCTAAGGGTCACTCCCCAGCCTGGTGACCCTTTTGTTGTTTTCTTTATACATAAATAGGTAACAAAACATGGACTCTGTCATATTTATATAGTGTAAAGTGATTTAAGCTTTACATCTTAATTCCTTTTTTAGAAGTTTCACTGGCTGGCTTCCCGGTGATCCTTCTATTTATAAAATCAAATGTCAAATGCTTAAGTGTGCCTATTTAGACTGCATAATCTTTCGATTGCTAAGCAACATGCCCTACAATTATCATCTTTTCGTTGTCTGGCACTCCGTTTTCATCCACACAAGGGAAGAGATCAAATCCGTTCCATTCAAAAACAACACCTGTAACTTGTACTTTCGCAGTAGCATCGTCAAATGAAGGATGTGAAACCAATTCCCTTACCACTGTTTTAATTCGTACTACAAAACGCCGAATCTCCCCATCAACTTCTAATTCGGTTAAATCCCCATCATACATATCGTTACCGTTGCGATCTTTCAAACCTACTGATTGCCTTACTGTAACTTCTTTGTTATCAATAACATTGAAGTTTTTGATTTCATCCATCCCGCCGATTGAATGATCTACCAAGTCCATTGCCTCTGAATCGTCTGAACAAGCAAGTGCATTCACATGCCATATGCTACCGTTAGTTATTGCTTTAAACTTTAATTCTTTCATTTCTATTCTCCCTTCGTTTTGAACAATATTTATCATTTATTCTGCAAAGCCGAATGCATGAACACCCCTGTTGCGCTCTCTGCATGTTTTATAATCAAACCAATGCTGCTTACATAGGATTTTACGACCTGCAAAATGACGCTCTTGCTCTTTTTTGTACATGTATTCAGAAAGAATTATTTTGTAACCATCAGTAAATTCAATCAACCAACAAGATTCCATTTTCACACCTCGCTTTATTGAACACTATCTTTCAAGAATTTATTAATCTATCATTTCTAAAGACTTTGTATGTTTATTTAATACATCACTACCTGATTCCAACAAAATTGCCCAATGTTTATAGGCGTCTGTTCCAAATAATGTAGTGAGAGCAACTGCTTTTTGTTTCATCGTCAATCCTTTAAATTTATCTTCCAAATGCCCAACAATTTCTGGTAGTGGTTTCATAACACCATTTGCATCAAAAAAGGATAAACCTAAATCATCCATAATTTTACATATTTCTTTTGTCGGCTTGGACAAACGACCAACAGAATCACTAAACACTTGACCAGCAATCGAACCTTTAAGACCATTGTCCGCCAATTTCATCATTGCTGCTGCCGTTTCTTCGATTGTCCACCCCATCTGGTTTGGGTTTGCCCTTTGTACTGCATATTTCATGGCTTCTCCCATTTGCTCCACATTTGTATTTGCATTGGCTTGTGCAAAAGCAAGTACGTCAGCAATGTGTCCTGCCTCTGTCGATTTCATCCCAAACGCTGACATAACATCCGTTGTAATAACCGCTACCATGCCTAAATCCATACCAGTTGCTGTAGCTAGGTTCAATAATCTTTCTGTCGACCCTAAAATCTGCTCTGTTTTCATCCCTGACAGTGCTAAATTTTCCATGCCTTCAGCAATTTGCGTAGCTGTAAATACCGTTGATTCACCAAGGCTAAGTGCCTTATCTTTGTACCCATACGACTCCGAACAACCTTTACACCAAATTTCACCCTCAAAATATTCAAACCCATCAGAATTCAATTCTTGTTTACACATCACACATTTAACCTTAGTTACCCATTTTTCAAAACCATGTCCTACATGTTGTGGCTCAATCTCAAATCTATAACCCTTTGGAAAATAAGCGTCATAGAAGAAAAAACCTTCATTAGCTTCAACTATTTCACCAACTTGTAATAATTCCATTGCATTACCTCCTTCTTTCGCAATTTCTTTTAGTTACAATTTCTACTTAAAATATCTCCTCTTCATTGCCGCACTTGCAGTGTATGAGGAATGTATAATCTATTGTAGATGTACAGGTAAATGCTTTTGTTACATCTATTGAATCTATTAATTGCAAACCATATTGATCTTTCTTTACATCTATTTTCATTTCATTGCCACAATCACATGAAATTGTTACTGACATTTTCATAAGGTGCTCTTAGCTCCTTCTTTCTTCAACTTCTCAATTTGCTTGCGATTGAGTTTTGAAACTGTTTTAGGAAGTCCGTATTCCGCTTCTATTTCAGCTCGTGTCATGCCATGTATTATGCGACAGTGCGCTTTTGTAATTACCACACCAATATGACCACAATTTTTAACAGGGCACTGGATAAGTGCCCCTTGTTTTGCATTCCAAAATGGTTCTGACATTCCATTTCACCTCTACTTAATGACTGTAATTAAATCCAAATCTAACTATGCTACCGCTATTGAGTTGGATTGTTTCATCATAGAAACCACAGCATCCATTTTCTAATTGGCGATTATATTCCTCGTCATTTTGACCATTTACTGAAAGCCTGAAATTATCAAAACAACTCTTGCCTCGATATGCATTACTAATTTTGTCCTTGCAATATTTCAGCTCTCCACCGCGAGTAATCCCATGTTTTCTTAATTCAGATATAATGAATTTTGAGTAGCATCTGACTGTAGTATTTGCCATAGCCTGCCCCTTTCAACTATTCATTTTTTCCCCTTTCAAAGACTTCGATTATTCGCCAGCCTTGTGCGACAAGCTTTTTTATTAGAGAGTATTTATATGGGAAAATTTCATAGCAAACGTGATCATTTTCTATACCCTGCATTTCTACATATTTTGTAAACGGATTTTTTTCTAATTTAAAAATTTGCCCCTGAATGTAATGTTTTTTTCTTGCGTTTGGATTGTCTATTGAAATTCCATTTCGCCTGGTCTGCATGTCATTCACCGCCTAAAGTAGTTAGTGATTCTCTTTCATGCCGCTTCAAATTTTTAAGATAATCTGACGTGCGTTTATGATGTAACATTACCTGGAGGTAATCACTTTGTTTTCTAGCGCCATTCACAACAAAAGCAATGACATATGGTTGTTTGAGATCAGCATCGCCACCTGCAATAGCATGAATTACTCGTGATGGCTTGTCCTCCTCTATATCTTCAACAAGACATTTAATACTTTTAGTCATGGCTAGCCTCTTTTTCTAATGACGCTCGCATTTTATCCATTAACTTGTGTATAGCATCTCTATACTTAGAACGAGTTTCGGCATTTTCTATTTGGCCCACGACTTCTAAAGTTGCACTAAATTCATTCACTAACGTTTCGAAACGTATCTTAAATTTCATTTCTGCAGGATCTGTTGACTCGCTCATTTTGCTACGCAACTGCTCCAATTCTTTTTGTACTGCTTCAGGAACCACCTCAACCGTTGCCGCTTCTATTGGCTTGGCTTTCAAATTCTCCTCTAACTGTTTTGCCCTCGATTCAGCAACCGCTAATTCTTGTGTTAATCTATTAAGCTCCTTCTCTGAAGAAGAATGATCAGTTGATTGTTGTTGAGCCTCTTCAAGCTGCTGTCTAAGTTCCTGAATATCTTGTTCAAGCAATTTCTTTTCTTTAGCAGCTGCTGCTTCTTGCTTGGCTATATCCTTTTCAAGCTTCTGTTTTTCCTTAACGATCTTTTGAAGCTCCCTAGTAGACATTTCATCTACATCATTTTCTTGAATGAAAGCTTCCCTTTCTTCCGCATCGATACCCAATAACGCCACCGCTTTTGAATAACTCAAATTCCCAAACGCTTGGGAATTTGCGCTATATTCCAGATGGATTTGCATTAGATTATTGGCTGTAGATTGGCTATACTCCACATTGTCTTTTAACCATTTGCCCCACTCACCATGTGGAAGCTGTTCCTTCACTTCAATAAGCCGCTTCCCTATTTCTGATGAAGCCTGGAGCATCATATTTTGCGTTTGAAACTTAATTGCATTGATTTCAGCTGCAATAACATCTGCGGATCGTTCTTTGATTAATTGAGTCATACCGCTTTCCTCACTTTCTTATTAGTAAGTTTCTGTTTTTTAAATTCATCGATAAATTGTTTTACATCATCTGTTGCGGGGTCATTATCAAAACCTCGCACCTGTACAATTCTGTCTCCTTTAATCTCCACTGTATAAAATGGCTTGTCCGGATCCGACACTTCCCGGATAAACATAAGTGATGTCTTACCATTTGCATGATTGTCTGCATACCCTGCTACACAATGTTCTAATACTTTCCCTTCATTAATGATTTCTTCAAAGTTCTCTGGAGGTCTGATCACAAAATTTTTATATTCAAAGAGAAGATGTTCCAATCCTTCGTAACGTTTTTGGATTTTTAAGTTAGCAATCTCATCACTTTTAACTTTCACTAATTTCAATGTTTTTTGATGCGTTGCCCTTAAATTCTTTGGATATAAAACAATTTCATTTTTTAAATTCATACCAAGTTCTAAGCAATCTTTTATATAGTCATACCAGGTAATAATTACTTGCTCTGGGTGTTGGTAGTGTTTGCTATCTAGTTTGTATTGTTTTTGTGCATAATTGAAAATACGGTGTAACGTACTGTACTTTGTTATGCCACAAAACCTTTTGAAGTTTTGAGTTACACGTACTGCATTTGCATGTTTAATAATTTCCTCATATGACAATTTGGATTTTTCTTTTCTAGCTTTCTGCCATAGCCAACAGCCGAATGCAAAATCAGGAGCATGCATCACATAAGTGCCTGTAGACTGTGATTCTCTCATCATTTGAAAATCTTGTTTTGACATTTTGAAGAAATCATGCAATTTATGAGCTTTCCAATTGATGGCTCTGTACAAAGGCTGATTGTGCATTTTAGCAGATACAACATGTCGGAAGCCATTCTTTGTTAATACTTCAATGTTTGGATATTTAGAAAATAAATCTAAATACTTTAACAAAGAGTACATACCATATTCTTCCCAACCCGAATATTGAAACTGAGTCCCTTTTGCCGCATTAAGAAAACTATCTACAGAAACGGTCATGGGTAAGTTTTTTTGTGGGTTATTGTGTATAGATTTTTCTTTATACAGACCCGATTCTATCCAGCCCCACACACTATACATAGCGCTACTCCCAATCTCGAAAGTGTATAGTTTTTCCCTTTGGCAATGCGTTGTAACATTTTCATAGTCTTTGCTATAATCACGTTTGCAGTATATCCAGCTCGCCACAATCATATTGGGATTCACCTGTGATTTTTCAAACCAAAGGAAGTAAGCCGCATCATGCATATATTTACGACCAACCCAAGACTTTTTGTATTGGCAACTTGAATTGCATTTTGGACATTCTCCGAAAGTGTTTTGTTTAATTGGTAAAGCTGATTCAATATAAAACTTCGATTTGCAATGAGTACAATAGCCTCTTACTATTTTTCCACTCGAAATAAAAATGTATTTACTGCCCTTTAGTGCTTCATTTGTAGCAAAATCAACTATTCTCTCATTAATTCCTGAATAATGTGCCCATACTATTTCTGCTTCTTGTTTTGTTAATTTTTTTTCTCCCATTATTCAAGCCCCCTCACAAAAACTCGTCCAAAGATGCTTCAAATCTTGGTGTAGACACTATTTTCGAAACATCAGTTGACTCTTTTGAGACTTCATTTTGAATAACTGGTGCAGGAGACTTAATCACCGGTGTAGTACCTGTTGTTTTAATATCAAAGTAATCAAGCACAGCATCATATCCTTGTTCAGGTGTTAAAACCGCACAATTGTCAACTTTTTGCTTTTCAGCTACCTTTCGCATAGCCTTCATACTACCGACAATAGTTTTATCCTTCGCCATAATTTTTTCTGCTGCTGTTGGATTATCTTTTATGTGGTCCATTAAAAAATTTCCTATTGCTGAAACATAAGGATGCACCCCATCCACTCTAAGCTCTGCCAGTAATTTTGCCATCGCTTGTTCAACCATCTTTACCGCCTCCTGTTTCTTTGCCTGATATTCCGCTTCAAAAATATTCATTTGCCCCTCTTGAATCATTTCAATGTGGTGCTTCTTTTCGTTCACCCCTATCGCCTCCACGTTTCAAATTTCTCTTGGAAGAATTATCAATCCGCTTCATCCGCACATACAGATATGCCCCACTTACAAACTCACTGTATTTAATCTCGATGTCGTTGAATTTGTAACCTTTATACATTTTTTCGAATAGTTCCTGGGCACAAACTTCTTCAGTCGCAATACGTTCAGCACGTTTACGTGTCATTTTGCTATCAGCAATCGTTATTTTAGGTTCTTTCAAATTTCTACTAACTGTGTAACGCTTTGTAGGATTTTTACTCTTATCCTTTGTGATATAACGTACCAATCCCTCTAGTCCGAAATCATTAGGCTGCAATCTACGTGTTTGCACTATGCCCCCATTATTCCAAAGCTCCTCGGCAACATCTCGATTCGGAAAGTTTGTAATCATATGATGATGAATACGTACTTTTTTCCCTTCTGTATTGTCGAACTCAGTCACATAGATATATTTCAATTCAAAATTCTCGTATTGCTCCTGCTTCTTTAACCAACGTTTTAAGCGTCTAATAAAGTTTTGCATATCTCTTTTAGCTTGATCTTGATCAGCAGGTAATCTTTCCTTTGAATAAGTCCAGGTTGCCCACATATCCCTAGCTGTAAAGTTCACATGCGCCTTTCTGATTAAGCGTTTTTTTGTATTTTTATCATTCAGGTTTTGTTGAGCCTTTCTACTACTCTCTTCCTTTTTCGCTCGCTTACCTTGCGGAATAGCCCAAATAGGATAGGCCTCGACCTCCAGCATATCTCCACTCAATATTGTTTTTACGCGATATTTGCTAATCTGTTTATCACGTAATCTCTCAATACGCTCCTCCAAAGTATCTTCATAAGCAGCACTATCTATTGCATATAACTCTTCGTAATCTTCCTCACGATATTGTTGCATCATGGTGTAATCCTCCTAGCCACCTACCTAATCTGTTAACCACTCGTTGGATATTTATGGATGGTCGTAAACTTAATACCCATTACAAGTACGCTAATTGACTAGTTGCCGCAATACGTGCTATTCTAAAATTAGATTGTTTGGCAATAGTCAAATAAGCCGCGCTTAATGGTCAAAAGTGTACGGCAATTTATTATTTTGTAATTTCAAAGCCCTTGCGACTTATCACAAAGGCTTATGAAAAAGCAGAATGTGTGCTGATGCTCCTGTCAAAAGTAATCAGCATGGCGCAAGCATTGTCAGAGTGCTCGCGCTTTTTTATTTTCCATAACAATAAAACCTTTTTGCCATTCGGCTACAAATTCATGAAACTCCCAACCTTCATTTACTAGATTGTTAGCAACAAAATACTCACCTAACATTTCCAGAGCAAAGTCATTCATACTTTCACCTACCTACCAATGCTTATTAAGATTTTTATAATGTCTAAACATCCCCTCTTTCTTTAAAAAGTCTACCTTCGCTCGTATTGAGTTCTCGGTTTTTCCAATAGCAAACGCCAACGCCCTGGCATGATCAAAATCATAAAACTTACAAATGTATTCGAGGTCTGATTCGCTGTATGGTTTCCCATGCGAAAAGTGAAATTCAGGATGATACTGCATACGTCCAATTTTGTCATAAGTAATATCATCATCTAGAACCATTTTTCTCAGCCCCTAACGGATTAATTTAATGGCACGATCAATTGTTTCTATTACATCTGGATCAGCACCATCGGTCATCTTATGCAGCTTAGAAATAACATCTTCTTTCTCTGTTTCTGGCTGATATTTTTGCAGAATCACTTGATTACCATTCACAAAGATTTCTAGTGAATCACCTTCATCGATACCTAAAGTTCTACGAGTCTCTTTCGGAATAACCACACGACCTAAATTATCAATTTTACGTACAATACCTGTTGCTTTCATTAACAATTCACTCCTTTTATTTTTAAATTAAACGCTGTAGCTACATAACGAATACCTTGCTTTACACCATCCTGATGGACTTCCCAAAAGCGACTTACTTTTTTGTTGTAAATCTCTGCAATTTCTTCTTCTGGCGTTCTAACAATTACATATTCACCAAAACAAATTTGCACCGCTTCTTCCAGTGTGTAGTGAGACTTTAGTAGCTCTGCTAAATTTTGAGCATTTACATCGGAAGCTGTTTTGCCGTAAAATACGCCTCCGATTTCACTTATTAGTAATGCTTCGTGAATACCTTCACACGCTTTTACAGCATCAGCAATTTCTTGTGTAACCTGCAGCTTGTCCATCGCTTCACCCTCTACCATTTGATTGTTAAACCAAAGCCAGATACATGTTGAGAAATCTCATAACCATTTTCTTGTAACATAGTTTTGAAAATGCTAATGAATTGCTGATTGGAATTATTATGATAGGTGTATTCACGACAACCTTTTTCAGCTCGTTTCTCAATGCCTTGAACTAGATTTTTATAATCACTACTGCTTAAAGCAGTTGCTTTTAATTTTTCGAAGTTGCTCTCAGCAACCTTTAACATTTCACTTGCTGGTTGAAGTTTCATATTGTTTGTTCTCCTTTCGTTTCCTTTAACTCGCTACCGTCATTTCAGCTATAAGGACCTATATACCGTCACTGGCTACCACCTCAGCACTTAGATTAATAATTTGGTATAATTCACCTAGAAAGCGAGGTGATACATATGGTAAATCCAAATCACTATTTGTTTGTAATTAACATTGTTCCTATGCAGGAAAATGAAATTAATAAAGATATTGCTGGTGCAAAGGCGCATATTTGCGTAATTTCTAGTGATAGAGAGAGCGCTAAACTTCGTGCAATAGACTACATCAAAAAACATCTTTGGAACATCGTAAGTGTTGAATACGAGCTTTTGATTCACGAAAAGCAGATTCCGAATTTGCATGAAGATGAATTTGCGCTGTATAAATCGGCACTCCATTCTGGCATAGCTGCTCATTTCCTTGCGTATCCGAAAGAATCATAACTTTACCAGTATTCATCGCTGCAACGGTGAATACTTGTTTATTTTCACCCACACCCTCACCTCCCTCTACACTTACTAACGTTGCTACCGTCACATAAGCTATAAGTTACGACTATACCGTCATTGGCTCGGTATCACAGCGCATAGATTTTAAGAAACAAATTTCACTTCTTCGATTGGAAGTTCAGGATTTAAAATTTTAAAAATACTAATTTCAAGTTCCTGTGGTAACATCACTTTAGATAAATCCTTAATGATTCTTCCGTTTTTATCTCTATTAATAATCTTTTTAGAATTTGCCACCCTTCTCACCTCTACTCAAAAAACCTAACGTTGCTACCGTCATTTAAGCTATAAGTTACGACTATACCTTCGTTGGCTAGGTATCAAAGCGCCTCACCCATAAAGTCGCGTTTATGCGACATAATCACCAAAAAAAATTAACATTGCTTCTACCTTAGAGAGAGATAACTGTTTGCAAATGAGATTCACTTCTTTAACAGTAAATGTTTCACCTCGATTACGCATCTTTCTATAAAATGTACTTTTGTCCATCCCAATAGCTAAGGATATCATTTCAACATTCATTCCATTTTCAATAATTTTCCTCTTCAATTCATTAACATTCATTTATTATCCTCCTTTCCAAAGAAAGATGTCGCATATATGCGATTACCAATATCTTAATTGCTTGGATTATTTTTGTCAACCTAACTTTCGCATTTATGCAATAAAATTATTTAATGTAACACTAAAAGTTGCATATATGCGAAAATGTATTTAGAATAATAGATAGAAATTGGAGGTGAAAATACTATGAACATGGGAGACAAAATTAAATATAGACGGAAACAGTTGAAAATTACTGCCGATCAACTAGGAGATATGATAGGGAAAAATCGAGCAACTATCTATAGATATGAAAAAAACGAAATAGAAGATATGCCTTATACCATAGTAACTAAACTAAGTAAAGCATTAAATCTTTCCCCCGCATATCTAATGGGCTGGGATGAAAAAGAGGCTTACCATGCTGTATCTGAATATGATTATATTCCTATACCAGTTTCAGCAGGAGAACCGATTACCATAGACGGAATTTTGAACAAAGATACCATCACAATTCCAGACGAATTACTTGGAAGATACGCAGGAGATAGTGAAATATTTATTATGCGGGTTAACGGAGATTCTATGAATAAAATCATCCCTGATAAATCACTTATAGCTGTAAAACCAATTAATATTACAGATTTGGACAATAACGATATTATCGTTTATAGCAATGGTTATAACTTCTCAGTTAAAAGATTTTATAGAGATGGGGAACGATTAATTTTTAGACCTGAATCATATGATGCTAGCTTTACAGATTATATAGTTAATGAAGCATATGATGATTTGAGACTACATGGTAAAGTAGTAACTTACATTGTTAATTTAGATTAATACTTAACGTTAAGCATTAAATATGAAAAGAGCAAACTCATTCGTTTAGCTCTTTTCTTTTAAACTAATTAATAAAGAAGGGGTAATATGAACGAAAAAACATCTTTACGTGTGTTTCTTTATATACGAGTATCTACGCAAGAACAAGCCAAGGAAGGTTATTCGATAGGCGCTCAGGAAGAACGGTTACGTGCTTATGCGAAAGCAAAAGGCTATACAGTCGTGAAAGTTTATACAGATCCTGCTTATTCTGGAGCAAATATGGAACGTCCAGCCTTGCAAGAATTGATTAAACAAATCGAACAAGGTTCTGCTGATTTAGTGCTAGTTTACAAGCTAGACCGATTAAGTAGATCGCAAAGAGATACACTTTATTTGATTGAAGAAGTATTTTTGAAAAACAATGTGGATTTTGTAAGTATGAACGAATCTTTTGACACCTCCACACCATTTGGACGTGCAATGATTGGTATTTTATCTGTCTTTGCTCAGCTTGAGCGTGAACAAATAAGAGAACGCTCAATGATGGGGAGAGAGGCTAGAGCAAAATCGGGAAAATGGAGTGGCAACAGACAAGACCGAATTGTAACAGGTTACGATTATGTCAATGGTTTGCTCGTTATCAATGAGTATAATGCAGCTTGCGTAAAAATGATATTTAATGAATTTTATAAAGGAAGTGGAGTAAATAAGGTTTTTCGCTTGGTTAAAACAAAATATCCTGGTGTCATCAACAATGAATCAACTGTGCGAAAAATCTTAAGAAACCCCATTTATATTGGGAAAATACAGCATAGAGGAACCGTATACGAAGGAGTACATGAAGCTATTATTAGTGAAGAAATGTTTCGATCCGTACAAACATTAATTGAGAAAAAGACACCAAAATCTGAAACATTTAAACATACTTATTTGCTTAGTGGAATTATTTATTGTGGTCATTGTGGCGCAAAAATGTTTGGCCGAACAGGTGGTAGATTAAAAAACGGAGATGGTATGCGGTATTATAATTGCTACTCCAGAGCAAAACGTGACCATCTAATAAAGGACATTAATTGTATAAAACAAGGAGAAAGAAAAGAACCTTTAGAGCAATATATTATTGATGAAATAAAAAAAATAAATTTGCGTTTTGTAGAAAATTATAATACTTCCACTACAAATATTATCGAAAAGGCGGAACCATTGCATAAAGAATTAGTAAATATTGATAAACAAATCGCTAAATTGATAGACCTTTACAGCTTAGATGATGCGCCACTTGATATGATAAATCAAAGAATGACAAAACTAAAAGAAAATCGAACTAATCTATTAAAACATATAGCCGAAATTGAAAGTAATCAATCACAAAGTAACTTAGAGGAAATCAAAGAAACTATCTCTCAGTTAGCCAATTTTGACTGGAATAACCAAGAGACAGAGCTTGAAAAACGATTGATAGTCGCCAAACTAATCAATAAAATAATCGTTTTCAATGACCATATTAACATAGAATGGGCGTTTTAAGCGCCCCCTCATGTTTGTTTTTTATTCTTTTAATTCCATGTAGCAAACGCACTCCACATGTGTCGAATGCGGGAACATATCTACTGGCTGAATTTCCTGTGTTTGATAGCCGCCATCCTCCAGAATACGTAGGTCGCGTGCAAGTGTGGCTGGATTACATGATACATAGACAACTCGCTTTGGACGTTGCTCTAAAATGGTTTTTAGAAGTGCCTCATCACAGCCTTTACGTGGTGGGTCTACAACTAGGACATCGGCTTCTTTGCCTTCCTTATACCAGCGTGGAATTACTTCTTCTGCTGGGCCTGCCTCAAAATACGTATTTGTAAAGCTGTTAAGTGCTGCGTTACGTTTAGCATCTTCAATAGCTTGTGGAACAATTTCAACGCCCATAACTACCTTTGCTTTTTGAGCAAGGAATAAAGAAATAGTACCGATTCCACAGTAGGCATCAATTACTCGTTCGTCACCCTGTAGATCAGCGTAGTCTAGTGCTTGTTTGTAAAGAACTTCAGTCTGTTCAGGGTTTACTTGATAGAATGAACGAGCTGAAATTTCAAAGCGTACATCACCAATTGAATCAATAATTACATCCTTGCCCCATAGATTTATGGTTTCATCACCAAAGATGACATTTGTTTTGTCGCTGTTGATGTTTTGCATTATTGAAGTGATATTTGGTACAAGCTTTTGTATTATCGCAACAGCCGCTTCTTTTTGAGGGAACTTTTTCTTTTTTGTTATGAGTACAACCATGACTTCGCCAGTTGCACGAGCTTTACGAATGACTACGTGACGTAGCATTCCCTCATGCGATAGCTCATTGTATGGCTGGATACCTATTTTCGTTAATTCCTTCTTTAAGCCCGCAAGAATAGCGTCCGCCTCACCTGTTTGAATTAAACAACGTTCCATATCGACAATGCTATGCGTTTTTGTTTTATAAAAACCTGCAATTGCTTGTCCTGCTTCATTTGTGGAAAAAGGAATTTGTGCTTTATTGCGGTAATGCCAAGGCTCTTCCATTCCTTTCACAGGAAGAACAGGTGCATCAATTTTACCTATGCGTTGCATAACGTTCCGTACCATATTTTCTTTCCATTTTAATTGTCCTTTATAGGATAAATGCTGTAATTGGCAGCCGCCACATTGCTGGAAATAGTCACAAGGTGCTTCCACACGATCTGGGGACGGCTTGATAATTTCTACAACTTTTGCGAAGCCGTAATTTTTTAAGGTTTTCAACACATGAACTTCTGCCGTTTCATTAGGAAGTCCGCCTTGAATAAATAATGGATAGCCATCGACCTTTGCGACGCCATTGCCATCATGTGTTAAATCTTCTATATAAACTGTTAGTCGATTATTCTTTTTCACGGGTGCTGACATTCGTACATCCTCCATTTCAATCTTCTTATTGTAGCATGTGTTGGCGGATGAAAAAAGAACAAGGCTTATTATTGTAGGAACTATCTGATGAGCAGAGTAAATCTTATTGTCGTAATTTACCTAAGTGGATACATCTGCGAGCTGAGCGAAGCAACACTTTACTTGAGCGGATATTTCTCCAACCTGAGCAGTTCTCCTTTTTACCTGAGCAATTTTTTCTCCATCCTGAGCGGGTCTCCTCTTTACCTGAGCAGTTTTTCTCCGACCCGAGCAATTTTTTCGCCGACCTGAGCGATTCTTCTCTTTACCCGAGCAGTTTTTGCTCCGACCTGAGCGATTCTTTCCTTTACCTGAGCAGTTTTTCTCCGACCTGAGCGATTCTTTCCTTTACCCGAGCAGTTTTTCTCCGACCTGAGCGATTCTTTCCTTTACCCGAGCAATTTTTTCGCCAACCTGAGCGGATCTCCTCTTTACCCGAGCAGATTCTTCTCCGACCTGAGCGGTTCTTTTTTTTACCCGAGCAGATTCTTCTCCAACCTGAGCAGGTCTCCTCTTTACCCGAGCAGATTCTTCTCTAACCTGAGCAGTTCTTCCCTTTACCTGAGCTATCCTGATTGACCATCCTCGCCCTGCCGAAAAAAGAGCCGCTATTCGCGACTCTCTTCTTGCTCTTTTGCTATATGATGATCTTTGGGAGCCCACCAGAATGCTGCGACAATTCCTAGAATTACTACAATAAATGGCGCATAAAACATAAGAAATTTCTCCATTATTCTTTCCTCCTATGCGTGATTGTCTTCTTTTCCTGTCACGTAATTTTTGTTAAATAGGAATAGCTTCAGCAATAAAAATAGTGACGGAATAAGCAGACATAGACCTAAAATAAACGCAATCACGAGTGCAATCGCCATTTGTGTACTTGTGAAGCTATCGTAAATTGTTAAATACGGGTACAGTAAATATGGATATTGCGCGATACCGTACGCAAAGAATGCCACTGCAAATTGTGCAATCAATAGTCCTACAGCAAGACCATATTTTTTTCGCATCCATATTAATAACACCGTAATAATAAATAGGATTGCTGAAATGGCAAACAGCCACCATAATTCAACCATATGATTATAGCTCTCTGGGTTGATGGATTTCATTTCATACACAATGCCTAGCGCACTAACCATTAAAGGTGCGGCCCAGATAAGCGCATATTTTCGCATTAGGTTTGTGGCTTCCTTATCCTTTGCTTTATGGGCATACCATGTTAAAAATACAGCTGAGATATAAAGTACAGCAGCTATGCTCAAAACGACAATACTCCAAGCAAATGCACTTGTGTAGAGCGTCCAATAATTTAAGACGGGCTGCCCATTGACAATATCAACATATCCGCCACCAGCAATCGCAAATACGACGGATAGAGAGGCTGGGATAAGTAAGCCTGCCACACCATATGTCAGTGTGTATCCGATATGACCTCTTGAGCCGTATGATTCAAACGCATAGTAGGAGCCTCGTATTGCTAGTAGCACGAGTGAAATACTAACTGGCACAAGTAAAATCGTTCCATAATAAAAGGCTGTTTGTGGGAAAAACCCTACAATCCCGACAAAGAAAAATACTAAAAAGACATTCGTTACTTCCCAAACAGGCGATAAATAACGCTTAATAATATTC
Organism: Lysinibacillus sp. GW821-FHT14F06; assembly: GCF_058803665.1. Classification (NCBI taxonomy): domain Bacteria; kingdom Bacillati; phylum Bacillota; class Bacilli; order Caryophanales; family Bacillaceae; genus Lysinibacillus; species Lysinibacillus sp. GW821-FHT14F06. Next base: position 34,141 of record NZ_JBXAPF010000008.1, on the reverse strand, counting down.
GTTAAAATATGATTTTTCCCAATGAGTAGACTATAGGCGTTAAAGAAGCCTGCTCCAAAATCAATTGATGCAACAATGACATAGCCGAATAGGAAAATCCATAGTACTGATATACCTAAAATCTCTAAAGTCATAGGAAATCACCGCCTTTTTCAGAATGGCGATCTTCAATTTCACGTTCAATTGGATTCTTTTTGAACATACGAACCAATACCACAATACTTCCTACTGCCAATACGGCATAGACACCAGTAAATAATAGCATCATTAAATCTACATGGTCACTCGTAGTTGCCCCCTCTGGTGTTCGCATTAATCCATATAAAATCCAAGGTTGTCGCCCAACTTCTGCGAGCCACCAGCCTGCTTCAATAGCAATAATGGAAAGCGGTCCTCCTGCAACAATAATCCATCTAAACCAACGTGTGTGGATAAACTGCCAGTTACGTGCTTTCCCCACTACATAAAGCAGTGAGACAAGCACCATGAACATGCCAATAAACACCATTATATTAAAAAGATAGTGAATATAAAGTGGTGGTCTGTCTTCCTCTGCAAATTGATCTAAGCCAATAACCTCTGCAGTTGGGTTATTATGAGCCAATATACTAAGGGCATACGGAACCTTTATGGCATATTTCACTTCCTCACCATCTAACACACCAAAAAGTATAAGTGAGGCTTTATCTTCCGTTTCAAAATGCCATTCAGCTGCCGCTAATTTTTCTGGCTGGTATTCTGCTAAGTACTTTCCTGAGAAATCTCCGATAATTGCTGCTGCAATAGAGAAAATCAGGCCAATCTTCATAAGTAATAATAATGATTTTTTATGGTACACATGCTTAGAACCTCGAAGCATACGGTATCCTGCAATTGCTGCTAAGACAAATGCCGATGTCATATAGGCTGTCACAAGAACATGAGCTACCTTTGTTGGCATCGCTGGATTAAACATTGCTAAAAAGGGTTGAATATTCACTAGCTGCCCATCTACAATATCAAAGCCCTGTGGTGCATTCATAAATGCGTTGACAATTGTAATAAACACAGCAGACATGGATGCACCTACAGCTACAGGAATTAGCAATAACATGTGCTTTTTCTGACTATCAAAGCGATCCCATGTGTATAAATAAATTCCCAAGAAGATAGCTTCAAAGAAAAATGCAAACGTTTCCATAAAGAGTGGTAACGCAATTGTTTGACCAGCAAGTTGCATAAAGTTAGGCCATAATAAAGATAACTGTAAGCCTATTGCTGTTCCCGTAACTACACCAACTGCAACAGTAATGACAAAACCACGTGCCCAGCGTCTCGCCATTAAAATATAATGCTCATCGTTCTTTCTATATCCAGTCCATTGAGCAATCATAATCATTAACGGAACACCAACACCAATCGTTGCATAAATAATATGGAACGATAATGTTAGCTCAGTTAATGCTCTACTCCAAAAGACTGCTGATTCATTAATCATCTCATTGCCCCCTAACTTCCGAATATTCTTCCAAGTATGGAAAGTAGCATGATAATTGCAACACCGAAGCTTAGCCAAATGAGCTTTCTTTCCTGTGACTTATACAAAGGCAACACTTCCTTTCCCTTAGCTATACCCTCATTTTCCACTATTACAACGAAAAAAACCTTTAAAATGGACCGAAATTTCAGCCTATTATAAAGGTTTCAAATTTTGTTCAAGTAATATACGCACATTTGCCAAACATTTTTCTTAATTCATTCACAATCAATGATCACCATGAATTTTAACCTATTTATAGAAATTAATACTATATTATAGAGCGGTTTTTTAGAACCATAATTAGATGAAAAAAATTGAAACTTAAGTTATTTTAATCCATTCATGAGTAGCATGTTTTTTGAGAGTCTTCCTTTCACTATTAGGCGGAATCATCTCTATTTTGAGCTTCCTCTCTCCACAATTGAGCCGTTCTTTTTGAGCTACTTTTCCTTAGATTGAAAACGATGCGATCCCTTATTTGCGTTTCTTCCTCTCACTATTAAACGGTCCAGTACTCTTGTTGAGCTCTTTCTTTCACTATTGAGCGAAGAATATCCAAATTGAGCCTCCAATTAATCACACTTAAAAATCAAAAGAAAAGCTCTCTTGCACTGGATTAAGCACAAGAAAGCTCCTCGGTTTAATTATTCAATTTAAATACGATCTTCCTCACGAATATCTGCAAGTGGCACAAAAATTTCAATATGGCGTTTTAGATTTTCAAACGTGGCAGGCGCATCCCCACCATATTCGCCATCTAGGTTTAAATGTATTTCATCTTCTGTCGTCACTTTTACCACACTTGCTTTTTTATAAATCACTCGATCATCATTTAAATGCTCACCTCTTAAAGCCATTGCTGCCAGCTGGATAAATTCAGGAAGGCTTACTTTTTTCAATACTAATAACGTAAAGTATCCATCATTGATACTTGCGTCTGGTGCAAGTTTTTCAAAGCCGCCCACTGAATTTGTTAAGCCACATAAAAACATCATTGCATCTCCATCGAAAACCTCACCATCATATTCAATACGCATGTGGGAAGCCTTGATGGATGGAATCATTTCTACTGCTTTTAAATAATAAGCTAGCTGTCCTAGCATTGTTTTCATTTTACTTGGTACTTCGTAGGTCAACTCGGTAATGCGGCCACCCGCAGAAATATTGATGAAATAGCGTTCCCCATTTAATAAACCTACATCCACTGGCAACGTATCACCCTGTATAATAATATCTACAGCATCTTCAATATTTCGGGGAATATGCACAGCGCGAGCAAAGTCATTTGTTGTACCCATCGGAATTAAACCAACTTTTGGACGTTTTTCGAATGGGCTCACACCTGAAACAACTTCATTTAATGTGCCATCTCCACCAACCGCAATAATAATATCAAAGCCTCGTTCTACTGCATTTTTTGCCGCAATGGTTGCATCGCCTTCACAAGTTGTTGCATGACAAGATGTCTCATAGCCTGCTACCTCTAGTTTTTCCAATACTTCTGGTAGATGCTTTTTAAATACCTCTCGTCCAGATGTAGGATTATAAATGATTCTTGCACGTTTCATAACATACCTTCCTGCTTCATAAGATTCTATTTCATTCAACGAAATATTCGCCGAAATGTTGCACTATTTTTTAGACACACCGCACTCCATTAACGACTATTCCCACGCAGCTGTCACTTGATTTTTAAAATCCTCATAAACAAATGTCCAATAGGATTGATTCGTTATATTTTCCTCACGAATTTCCGCATATAATGCCTTTTGTGCATCTTCAAATGTAGGATCTTCTTTATCAGGTAGTCCTGCTCGTTTGCTCACTACTAGTTCCTGTAATTGTGGTGCACGAGGTCCCCATTTTCCGATAACCTGTCCAGCATTATTTAATAAAAGATAGATTGGAATAGCACGCCCGCCATTTGTTAAATAGCGATCAATTAAATCTGTATCCTCATCACGCAGTACAGCTCGCATATCTAGGCCTGCCGCTTCTGCAACTCTGCGAATAATCGGATTGTTTAGCATAGCATCACCACACCAATCCTCTGTAATCGTTAAAATCTTAGGCTGCTTGTCTTTTAGCAGCTCTACAAAACCATCATTTGTTGGCACTTCGAACCCATCATAAATGCGAAAACTCTCCTCTTTTAGTGTCGTCATATTATCCATATATTGCTGAATTGAAATGGCTTCATCAAAATATTGTTGCTCTGTTTTCATTGTAGGTATCCCCCTAATGTTTTATTTTCTATTCTATATTTTGCTATGAATACTCTTTTTAGACAACTGTAAAGCTTTATAAAAATAATGAACTTCTTTATTTATAACCTAAAATTTATAGATAAGCTATTATATTACAGAACATCGTAGAAAAAAGAGATAAATAAAAGAGAAGGTATAATAATTTTCGTAATTCCAAAGTGTAATGAATCATGGGTACTTCGGAAAACGGCACCATATTCAATTACCACAAGACCCTTTCTGATAACACGTAGATCCTGTTTATATAGAGCAGCAACAACTTGCATGATTAAATAAAAATTTTAACGAAAGCTCAACGAATGAAAGTTGGAGATCAAGTATTTAATACATACGCTACCCATCGCCATTCACTTATCGGGATGGAGATTTAGTGGAAACTAAACTATAAAAGAAAAGATGGTACTAAGGCTATAGCCTAGTACCATCTTTTTTTAACGCTTTGCAATTTCTTGTTGTAATAATTTATTGACCATTGGAGGGTTTGCTTGGCCTTTTGTAGCCTTCATAATTTGACCTACTAAGAAGCCGATAGCACGATCCTTACCATTTTTAAAGTCTTCGATTGATTGTGCATTATTGTCTAGAACCTCTGTAACAATCGCAAGTAATGCACCTTCATCTGAAATTTGAACTAAACCTTTTGCTTTGACGATCTCTTGTGCTGAGCCGCCATTTTCTACTAATTCAGCAAACACTTTTTTACCGATCTTAGAAGAAATTGTACCATCAGTGATTAATTTCACCATTTCAGCAAGATTTTCTGGCGTTAATGCAGTATCTTTAAGATCCTTTTGCTCCGCATTTAAATAAGCAGAAACATCACCCATTAACCAGTTGGCAGAAAGCTTAGCATCTGCACCGTTCGCTGTCATAGCCTCGAAGAAGTCAGAGATTTCTTTTGAAATAACAAGAACACCTGCATCATATGATGTTAAACCCATTTCCTCAACATAACGTTTTTTACGCGCGTCTGGAAGCTCTGGAATTTCTGATTTTACACGCTCTAGCCATTCGTCATCAATTGATAGACGAACTAAGTCAGGCTCTGGGAAATAACGATAATCGTCTGTTCCTTCTTTTACACGCATAAGGATTGTTTTACCTGTTTTTTCATCGAAGCGACGCGTTTCTTGCTCAATGACACCACCAGAAAGAAGAACGTCCGCTTGACGTAATTCCTCATGCTCTAAACCACGACGAACAAAGTTGAAAGAGTTAAGGTTTTTAAGCTCTGTCTTCGTACCAAATTCCTCTTGACCATATGGACGAATAGAAATATTGGCATCACATCGTAGTGAACCTTCTTCCATTTTACAGTCAGACACATCCGTATATTGGATAATCGATTTTAATTTTTCAAGATAAGCGTATGCTTCGTTTGGTGTACGAATGTCTGGCTCAGATACGATTTCTACAAGTGGTGTACCTTGACGGTTAAAGTCAACTAAAGAGTGGTCACCAGCATGAGAAAGCTTACCAGCATCTTCTTCCATATGAAGTCGTGTAATACCGATACGTTTTGTATAGCCATCTACTTCAATATCGATCCAACCATTTTTACCGATTGGTTTATCGAATTGAGAAATTTGATAAGCTTTCGGATTGTCAGGATAGAAATAGTTTTTGCGGTCAAATTTTGTTTCTTGTTCGATTTCCATATTCAGTGCAAGTGCTGCACGCATTGCGAAATCTACAACATTTTTATTTAGCACTGGCAGAACACCAGGATATCCTAAGTCAATAACTGTTGTATTTGTATTTGGTTCAGCACCGAAATGAGCTGGTGCTGGTGAGAAGATTTTTGAGTTCGTTTTCAACTCAACGTGTACTTCTAAACCAATGACTGTTTCAAAGTTCATGTTATTTTCCCTCCCAAATTTGAGGAACTTGTTTATGGAACTCTGTTGCTTGTTCAAAAGCATGAGCTACACGGTAAATAGTTGCTTCGTCAAAGTATTTACCAATAATTTGTAAGCCTAATGGTAGTCCATTCTCTAAGCCACATGGGATTGAAATGGCTGGTACACCAGCTAGGTTGATTGGAATCGTTAAAATATCGTTTGCATACATTGTCATTGGATCATCCACGTTTTCACCAATTTTGAATGCTGGTGTTGGTGCAGTTGGTCCAATGATTACGTCAAAGTCTTCGAATACTTTGTCATAGTCTGCTTTGATTAGTGTGCGAGCTTGTTGTGCTTTTTTGTAGTAAGCATCGTACGTACCTGCACTTAGTGAGTAAGTACCTAGCATAATACGGCGTTTTACTTCATCACCAAAGCCTTGTGCACGTGTTTCTTTATAAAGGTCCATTAAATTTGTAACGTTTTCTGCGCGGAAACCATAGCGGATACCGTCGAAACGAGAAAGGTTCGAGGACGCTTCAGAAGAAGATAGGATATAGTAAGCAGCAAGTGCATATTTGGAGTGAGGAAGTGAGACTTCTTCTACTGAAGCACCTAAGCCTTTTAATACTTCTAACGCATCATGCACTGATTGACGTGCTGCTTCACCAACACCTTCACCAAGGAATTCTTTTGGTACAGCGATGCGTAAGCCTTTTACATCACCAGTTAGAGCTGCTATATAGTTTGGTACTTCTACGTTAGCAGATGTTGAATCATTAGGATCTAAACCTGCAATTGCCTCAAGTAAAAGAGCATTATCTTCAACATTACGTGTAATTGGTCCAATTTGATCTAAAGAAGATGCAAATGCAACTAGTCCAAAACGAGATACACGACCATATGTAGGCTTCATCCCTACCACGCCGCAATAAGCTGCTGGTTGGCGGATAGAACCACCTGTATCAGAACCAAGTGAGAATGGTACTTCACCTGCTGCTACTGCTGCGGCAGATGCACCTGAAGAACCGCCTGGTACGTGGTTTAAGTTCCAAGGATTTTTTGTTGTTTTATAGTATGAGTTTTCATTGGAAGATCCCATTGCGAACTCATCCATATTTAGTTTACCGATCGTTACCATTCCGGCATCACGTAGTTTTTTCACTACAGTTGCATCATATATTGGCATAAAGCCTTCTAGAATTTTAGAAGCACAAGTTGTTTCTAAGCCTTCTGTTATGATGTTGTCTTTCACACCGATAGGAAGACCAAACAGTGGTCCACGCTCTTCAAATGGCACTTTGTCCATTTCAGTTGCTTGTGCAGTTGCTTTCTCTTCATTTGAAGCAAGGAAAGCTTGTACATCTCCATCAAGCTTGGCAATACGTTCATATGCTTCTTTTGTTAAATCAGCGATAGTTAAGTTACCCGCTTTAATGTCAGCTTGTAGCTCCTTTGCTGAACGTTCAAATAACGTCATGAGGAATCCTCCTATTTTTTAGTATTACATGATAGCTGGTACTTTTACTTGACCATCTTCTTGTTCCTTTACGTTTAACATCATTACTTCGCGGTCTAAGCCTTTTGTTGCCACATCTTCACGCATAACGTTTACTAATGGTAACACGTGGGTTGTTGGTTCAACATTCGTTGTATCTAGCTCGTTTAATTGCTCTGCGAAATCTGTGATTTTACCAAGCTGTTCAGCAAATTTTTCAGCTTCCTCTTCTGATATAGCAAGACGTGCTAAATTTGCAACGTGCTTAACTTCCTCTTTTGTTAATTTTGCCATTTTTTACACCTCCGAATACACATTCAAATTATTGTTTTTCTTGATAACAATAGGGTTGAATAAAGTTAACCATGCAAATAATCATAACATTTTTCCTATTAAAAATCACAACTTTCACCAAAAATATAGAAACTTTCACTACTGTGGCAGAGTGTTGTCTCTTTATAGGTGTATCCATTTCTTCGTTATTTCTAACCTTTGTTTTCTAGCTTTTCTTTGGATGGATACATAAAAATATAGCCAGCGCAGAGCTGACTATAGTTTATTCATAGATATGCACATAAGGTTCTTTATCATTCGGTTTCTTAATAATTAACGCCTCTGGACCGTTTATCGAAGTAATACTTACTTCAACATTGATATTTTCGAAATAATTCATGACAACACCAGTTAGATATTGGGTAAAACCCATAATTTCTGCTTGACCGAAGAATTGAATGGGTACTTCAATTTTTAGCTTTTGAATATCTTTATTTTGATAGAAGCCTGTTCCTATCACACTCGTATAGTTAGAAAAATATTTATCGATATCCAGTTTAAATTTCTTAAAGTTTTTGCTATCCTCTCGATAAACATCCTTCGATTCATCTGTTGGGAATAGGACATATTCTTCATCAATCGCTTGCCAATCTGCTACATCGTTTTGTCCAGATTTTGCAACGCCATAGCTAAAATACGTTCCTGGAATAATATCATTGTTAGCTTTCTGTTTAAATAAGCCTACTACAATCGGGACATCCTTCAATTCTTCACGAGCTCTTAGACGAGACACAATTTCAGTAGCCATTTTCTTGCCTTGTTCAACAAGAGCTGACTCTGGTATTGGTTCCTCATAATACTCCCCATATTTTACTTTTTGATAATAGTAAATAGAGTTTAAGGAAAGTCCTATCGAAATACCGCCTAATTTCACTTTATTATCTTTTGTCTTCGTTAAATAATTCTGCTCAACAATATGCGATAAATATATAGGTGCCTTCTTTGCACGCTCTTCTGCTGGCATAGATTCCGTTGAAGGAGGATTTAAACCATCCTTGATTTGGGAACTACGCTTTAGCCAATCGGTCACTGTACTTTTAGCTAAATATTGACCTTCCTGGAAGAAAAAATTCTCTGTGTCAAACTCATTTTGAGAAAGACGCATCAAGCCTGTTTCTACTTCCTTCATATCATATTTTGTATATAAATTGGAAACTACCAATCCTCGGCTAGCGCTTTCTTTGTAAGGCGTTAGCGCACCATAGTAGGATTCATCTATCTTGAAGCTTGGAATAACCGTTGTTTCCGCTTTTTCCTGTTGTGTCTCCTGTGTAAGCTCTGTCCCCTTCTTAGTAGGCACACAGCCAACTAGCATTGTAGCAGCGATAATTGCTGGAATGAGTCGAAATGACTTCATTATTTTAATACTCCTTTACTGAAATTCAATTTCTACTTGATGAATCTGTTCTTATGTAAACAGAAAGCTGGCATCTGCTATTAGAATACCTTGGCTTTCTGTCAAACTGGTTAGGACAGTTCATCAAGTATTATGATAATCACCTAAATTGTTAAACGAGGTTAAGTTGTTCTATCAGGCTGTCCTCATTCCAAACTTCAATGCCTAACTGCTCAGCTTTTGTTAGTTTAGAACCTGCATCAGCGCCTGCAATTACAAGATCTGTTTTTTTGCTGACACTGCCTGTAACAATACCGCCCAACTCTTCTATTTTCGCCTTTGCTTCGTTACGTGTCAATTGCTCAAGTTTACCAGTTAAGACAATTGTTTTACCTGCAAAAGGATTATCTCCTACAGTTACCTCTACCCTTTTACCTTTATATATCATATTGACGCCTGCTTCTCCTAGACGACCAATCACTGCACGTGCATCCTCATTTGAAAAATACTCGACAAGCGAAGAGGCCATTTTATCGCCAATCTCATAAATTTCAACTAGCTGCTCCTCTGTTGCTACCATCACTGCCTCCATCGTTCCATATGTTTCGGACACTATTTTTGCAGCCTTTTCACCAACATGTCGTATCCCTAATCCAATCAATAAGCGCTCCATTGAATTTTCCTTTGAGGCCTGGATAGCATGCACTAAATTTGTTGCTGATTTTTCACCCATACGCTCAAGCTCAACAAGTTGCTCAACAGTTAAATGATATAAATCAGATACATCGTGAATTAATTTCGCGCGCAATAATTGCTCAACAACTTTATCACCAAGACCATCAATATTCATCGCATTTCGGGATACAAAGTATTTAATACTTTCAGCAATTTGTGCAAAACATGCAGGATTTACACAACGCAATGCTACTTCGCCCTCTATACGAATCAACTCACTATCACAGACAGGGCAATTTTTAGGCATTTCGTAAGGCACTGTATCCTCAGGTCGTTGCTCTAGAAGCACTCCTACAACTTGCGGAATAATGTCACCAGCTTTTCGGATAATGACTGTATCGCCTATACGAATATCCTTTTCACGGATTAAATCTTCATTGTGCAATGATGCACGTTGAACTGTTGTACCCGCCACTTGAACAGGCGTTAAAATGGCAGTTGGCGTCACAACACCTGTACGACCAACTGTTAAATCAATATCAAGTAATGTTGTCACTACTTCCTCAGCAGGGAATTTATAGGCGATTGCCCAGCGTGGACTCTTTGCTGTATATCCTAGTTCATCCTGATGAGCAAAACGGTCCACCTTAATCACAATGCCGTCAATTTCATAAGCTAAATTCGAACGATTTTCTGTCCATTTATCAATAAAGGCTAATACCTCCTCAATTGTTGAACAGCGCTGGCGTTCCTTATTGGAAGGGAATCCCAAATCCTCTAAATAATCAAGCATTTCTGCATGACCATCGATGCCATATACTTCACCATCGCCGCCAATAGCATAGATGAATGTTGATAATTGACGACTTGCAGCAATTTTAGGGTCTAGCTGACGTAAAGAGCCAGCAGCTGCATTTCGAGGATTGGCAAATAGCTCCTCTCCATTGTCAAAACGTTGAGTGTTTAATGCTTCAAAGGATTTCTTAGGCATATACGCCTCACCACGTACCTCTATCGTGATTGGTTCCTTTAAACGCAAAGGTATTGCGCGAATCGTTTTTAAATTCGCTGTAATATCTTCTCCTACGACACCGTCTCCGCGCGTTGCGCCTTGTACAAAAACACCATTTTCATATTTCAAGGAAATGGCAAGACCATCGATTTTTAGCTCGCAAACATAAGAAAAGTGATCACCAATTGCTTGGCGTACTTTTCGGTCAAACTCTCGTAAATCAGCTTCATTAAAAGCATTAGAAAGACTTAGCATAGGATAATCGTGCGTTACCTTTTTAAAGCCCTCTACCACTGCACCACCAACTCGCTGGGTCGGTGAATCTGGGTAAATTAATGATGGGTTTGCTTCTTCTAGCGCAATAAGCTCATGTAATAATTGATCATAGACACTATCTGCTACGACAGGTTGATCCAACACATAGTAGGCATGACCATATTCATGCAATAATTTATTTAACTCTGCAATGCGTTGCTCGATTTCGTTCATTTTAGTTCCTCCGCTTACGCTTTTTCAATAGGTGCAAATTGTGCTAGTAATCGCTTAATGCCGATTGGCTGTGGAAAGGCGATATCTAGCTCTGTACCATCACCCTCACCTTTTACACTGACAACCATACCTGTTCCCCATTTTTTATGAACTGCTTTATCTCCAGCCTTCCAGCCAAATTGGTCCCCACCAGTTGCTTGTAATCGAGAGGTTGCAGGTTGCGTTTTCTGAATGTCTCCAAGTGTTCGCCTTTGATAATTGCCTGCTGAACGGCTACTAGCAGCAAATGGAACTTCAGGTTTCGCGCCACCTTTGGAAATAGACTCTGTAATCTCCTCTGAAATTTCACGTAAAAAACGAGAGGCATTGTTATAACTAGAACGACCAAAAATCGTTCGGCTTTGTGCACATGTCAAATACAAACGCTCCTCTGCACGAGTGATGCCAACATACGCTAAACGCCGTTCTTCTTCCATTTCATCCATATCATCAAGTGAACGAGAGTGCGGGAAGATATTTTCTTCCATTCCAATGATAAAGACAACAGGGAATTCTAAACCCTTTGCGGCATGCATCGTCATTAAAATAATATTGCCTTTGGATGTATCCTCTTTGTCCAATGCATCAATATCTGCAATAAGTGCTAAATCTGTTAAGAAGGCTATTAAGCTCTTATCATCAGTACGCTCCTCGAATGCTTTTGTTACTGATAAAAATTCTTCAATATTTTCTAGACGGCTTTCTGCTTCAATCGTTTTTTCATTTTGTAGCATTGCTCGATAACCGGATTTTTCGATCACCTGCTCTACCATTTCAGTAACCGATAAATATTCCTGCATCTCTGTAAAGCCTTTAATCATTGCATAGAATTGCTCTGCTGAATTTGCAGCCTTGCCTGTTAGCCCCATAAATACAAGGTCATTCATGGCATCAAAAATTGAACGATCTTGTTCAATTGCATAGCGCGCCATTTTTTCAAAGGAGGTGGCACCAATACTACGCTTTGGTTCATTAATAATACGTGCAAGCGATAAATCATCATCATTATTGGCAATCAGACGTAAATAAGCCAGTAAATCCTTAATCTCTTTACGATCATAGAACTTTGTACCGCCAACAATTTGATAAGCTATATTGGATTTAACAAGCGCTTCCTCCATTACACGTGACTGTGCATTTGTACGATATAAAATCGCAAAATCATCGAATGAGCGATTATCTTTTTTCATAAGCTGCTGGATTGTTTGTATAACGAATTGTGCTTCCTCTTGCTCGTTATACGCTTTGTACAAGACGATTTTTTCACCTTCTGCATTTTCTGTACGCAGTTCTTTCGGGTAACGTGTTGTATTATTCTGAATGACGTCATTTGCTGCTTGGAGGATGCGTTTTGTTGAACGATAATTTTGTTCAAGCATAATAACCTTTGCATTTGGATAATCCTTTTCAAAGGACAGGATATTGCCAATGTCTGCTCCGCGCCAACGATAAATTGATTGGTCTGAATCCCCTACAACGCAAATGTTTTTAAATTTTTTAGCCAATAACTGCACAAGTAAATATTGGGATTTATTGGATATGGATAGGTAAGCCTTTGAAGTGGTCTCTAGCTTTTCCCCCCATTCACACCGTACGTGAGAGTTTCCTCTCATACGGCGTTCCATCAGTTAATTGCTCTTCATTCTACTATTTCGTTTCTCTTAGTCCTACTTGAGCCTATTAGTCACGAAATATAGCCTGTTTTTTCAATTAACTAACTAATGGCTATCCCTCCACCGCTTATTATCACGGCTTCACTGGTACTGTGCCATCACTTTCACTGTGCTTAAAATGAGGTTATACATACATAGTAGCTTTCCCTCATACCGCTTCACTGAGTGCAATCTCTCCACGTAACCAGCTTCCCACGTTCCAAGAATCATATCTTTTCATATAAAATCCTTAGGTCATTCCTCTAACCCTGTTAGCTGGATGATGCCTGTAACATCATAAGGTGTTTCATAAAGACAAATCTTACTCCACCTCACTAACCCGCGCGTGACGGACCACCCTTTCGAATGGCTATACCTCTAGAGCCGTACATTCGGAATTTCGTCAGTAAATAGTTGTATAATTTACATTCTAACCATAGATTTTCTTATAGAACCCCAGCCTATCTATCACACAGAATACCTCTATTCCGCTTTCCTTCTTTCGATTAGGGTGATATTCAACTGACTTCACCGAGCTTATAACCTAGCTTTGATTGCACAAAACTACGCTATTCGGAGGATTAGGCGAGCCTTTCTGAGCGTTACCTCTTCATTCGACTCTTCTGATTCTTAGTTCTCCTAACATTCGTTAGTGGCTAATCTTTTCAATTAGCAACGTGTCGCACTATCTTGATACTCATCAACATGAATATATTGGAATTTATTTTGATAGTATTCAAGCACTTCTGGGACTCGCTTGAACAATGTAATAGTGGTCATTATTAAATCATCGAAATCTAGGGATTGGTTGCGGCGTAATCTTTTTTCATAGCCTTTGTAAACTTGTGCAACCGTTTTTTCGTAGGGATTATGCTCATTGATTTGGGCGACATAATCCTCTGCTGCAATACATTCGTTTTTTGCTGCACTAATTGCATTTAAAATTGCACGAGGTTCAAAGCGCTTTGAATCAATATTTTCTTCCTTCATCACATTTTTAATGACTGATAGTTGGTCTGTGGAATCTAAAATTGAAAAATTACGTGACATTCCAAGCTGATCAATATTACGTCGTAAAATACGTACACACATCGAGTGGAATGTGGATACCCACATACTATCACCCGTCCCATTACCAAGAATGCCATCAATACGCTCTCGCATTTCTCGTGCCGCTTTATTGGTAAAAGTGATGGCTAAAATTTTTGATGGATATACTTCTTTTTCAATGATTAAATACGCAATACGATGTGTTAGTACACGCGTTTTTCCCGATCCCGCACCCGCCATAATTAGAAGCGGTCCTTCAGTCGTTTTGACTGCATTCTCCTGCTCAGGATTCATACCTGCTAATAAATTTTTTGTTAACTGTTCCATTTTGCACCGCCTTACAAACATTTGTTCTTAAATTATATCGTATTTTTAACAGCCTTAACAGTCGCAAGTGCAGCTTTTAAATCATCATAAATAATATTACCTACTACTACTGTATCCGCATATTTTGCCATTTCTGCGGCCTGTTTAGTAGAAGTAATACCACCACCGTAAAACAATCGTGTATTATTAAGCTCCTGCTTCACAGCACTAATAACATTAATATCACCATAAGTTCCGCTATATTCTACATAAAATACTGGTAGCTTAAAAAAGTTTTCTGCCAGACGTGCATAAGCAACAATATCATCTATTGATAAATCTGTTTTCGCATTTGTCACCTCAGCAGCCTTACAATGTGGATTTAATATACAATAGCCTTCAGCTACTAGCTCATCCCATACCATGATATCCCCATATTCCTTTATAGCTTCATGGTGTAAGTTTTTAATCCATTTAGGATCATCACTATTTAACACTGTCGGAATAAAGTAATAGTCGTAGCCTGGAGTTACCGAATCGATTGTAGAAATTTCAAGCGCTATCGGTACTTCAAAGCGTCTTACACGAACAAGCAAATCTAATACACCGTCTAATGTTATACCATCTGTTCCACCAACTAAAATGACATCTGTTCCTGATTCACAAATTTTTTCTAATGCCTCATCTGTAATTTCCTTAGCTGGATCGAGCTTAAACACATGTCTCCATTCTAAATAATCCATTTATTTTACCACCTATCATTTTCTATCTATTCGTTTACAAGTATAGCTTATGACTGACGACAAAAAAATGAAAAAGACTGAGCAGAAACTCTACCCAGCCTCTTTACCTACTATTCTTTTGGTGCTTGAAATGGTTTTTCATCAGGATACAAACGACCTAGCATTTCATCATATGTATCGTTCCCATAATCAAAGCAACGTCGTACGCGAGAAATAGTTGCTGTACTAGCACCTGTTTCCTTTTTGATGGACTCGTAGGTTTTCTTTAAACGTAATAAATGCGCAACTTCAAAACGTTGTGCCAGTGATTGAATTTCACTAATCGTACATAAATCATCAAAAAACTTATAGCATTCTTCGATGTCTTTCAGCTCTAACACTGCTTTAAACAATTGATCTGTTTGATGCCCTCGAATTTTTTCGATTTGCATGCAATTTTCCTCCCTTTAAGGCTGCGTTTTCACCATTGCCTGTAACCCTGGTGAAGCTGGTACGAAATGAATCCATGACTTTCCTGGTACTAATTTAACAAGCTCCCCAGATTCTTCTACAGCCATCGGTAATCCATCAATATTAGCCCATTTAACTTCTCTCATAAAGCCATTTTGGAATACGTACGCATTTCCACCAGAAGTTAAATCAATTTCTTGGCGTCCAACATTATCAATAGTTCGATGATTCATTTCAAAAAATAGAACATTTGCCAATGATAATGCTTCGCCTGTTAATATATCCTTTGTGTCAACGCCAGCCGATTGTCGTCCATAATGATTACTTTGATGATCATACACATACGAATTGTGGAAATACTCACTATTTCCGTAGTAAATGTCAACTTTACTTGTTTCAATGCCTATTTTACCACGTTCATCAGGTTCATAAAAAGCCTGACGCACTTTTTCACTGTAAATCATTGAAGCGCCTATATTTTTAGCACCTTTTAATAAATTCTCAGATGTAATATAGGAATTATGTGGTGCAACACGATCCTTTGAACGTTTAAAGAGTGTACCATCATAATTCATGCCATTAATATTATCGATTACATTATTCTCAAGCATTGATTTAGCTTCCGGGCTATAACCATGAGCTACATAAAAAGCATCGAAGCCTTTAGCGATATCGACAAAATAGGATCTTGCACTACGAACAGGCCCAAAATTTTCTGGTAACTCACTTTGATAGACGGCTAAAAAACGAGTAACATCACCCTCTGCCAGCATTTCATAAATAATATCTGCTGCTGCTATTCCCGATTGAGGACGTGCAGCTGGATGATTATTAATCGTCACGATAATTGGACGTTGTGTGATTTCCTCTTTAACAACATCACCTGTTAACGGCGCAAGAAATGCTTCCTCTTTTACAGGCTCCTCAATAACTGGCTCTTCTTCAGCTTTATTCTTTTCGTCTTCCTTTACTTCTGAGGAATCCTTTGAACATCCTCCTATCAACAAGGCACTAAATGCCATAGTGATGAATAGTTTTTTTGATTTAAACACAAGCATTACTCTCTCTCCTTTAAACAATCACACAAACTGTAATTGGACTATGATTACGCTAAAGTGAAAACACAGCTAGCGCATAACTGCTGGTAATAATAACTTATTCTTCATAACATCAAAAATCCCTTTTGGTGTTATACGGATATAAGGTAAATGTGTAGATTGTAAAAATAATAAAGTATAGATTGCGTCACCTAGGCGATAACCACGTTCAGCTAATGCTTGTTTTAAAGCTAGTTCTTTATTTGTTAGCTCCTCTACATCTCCATCATAAAGTAGACCACCGATTGTCAAAGGAATAGAAGCAATAACCTCTCCCTTTTCTACAAGGACAATGCCGCCCTGCATTGCCTTCATTTCCTCAAAGGCTTTTATCATATCCTCTTTATTTTTTCCAATAAGTAAAATATCACCTGTATTGGAGTAAGATGAGGCAAATCCTTGAACACTAGTCGCGAAGCCTTTAATCATCGTATTTACATGCCAATTGCCGTCTCTATTAATGAGCATTAAGTAGCACTCATCATGATCAGCAAGCTGTCCCTCTCTAGTAACTAATGAATTATATGGTTTTGTAATTACATCGTTCACAAGCTCGATTCCAAAAGGCATTGAAAACTGGAAATCATGAGAATTTAACGAAAACCCTAAATTAAACGTTGGAATAGCTGAATAATCAATAGCAGCAAGCTTATGCACTCGCTGTCCATCACGTTTTAGCCAGATACCCTTAGATAGTACGCTTTCAGGAACTGGATGCCATTCATCTTGTAATATATTCAAAGAAGCAAAGCGTCCTGTCGCGATAAAGCCATGTAAGTTGGACATATTATAATAGCGTGCCACATTATAAGTAGCCATTTGATAGGCATCTATTGGTGATACTCCTGCATCTAAAGCTACTTGAATACATTTATCCATTACACCATCCTGATGGAAGGAAGGCGTTGAACCATCCGTCGTCATCATTAAATGATCAAAAATAGGAAGCTTTTTTTCTACAATTCCTTTTAAGAGATGCGGTAAATCTGGGCGAATCGAAGAATGGCGCAGTGTTACAGCATACCCCTGCATAATACGCCTTTCCACTTCCTCCACTGTCATTGCTTCATGATCACCATCTGCGCCAAGTAATTTCATGCGGGCTAACGTTCTTTCTGATGCTCCAGGAAAGTGTCCTTCTATTTTTTTGCCATATCCTTTAGCCATTTGCATACGATAGAGCATTTGGTCATCTCCATGCAGCAATCTT
Source organism: Lysinibacillus sp. GW821-FHT14F06 (assembly GCF_058803665.1). Classification (NCBI taxonomy): domain Bacteria; kingdom Bacillati; phylum Bacillota; class Bacilli; order Caryophanales; family Bacillaceae; genus Lysinibacillus; species Lysinibacillus sp. GW821-FHT14F06. The sequence continues at coordinate 16,621 of NZ_JBXAPF010000008.1, read as the reverse complement.
GGCCAGCCCGTTAATTCTCCTCCAAGTAGAACATCATCCCGCTCTAACCATTCTAAGATTGATGTATTAGAGAAAATTTCTTCCTCCTGCTCCATCTCAGTTTGTGAATCAAAGCGTGTCCACCAGTAAAAAGAAAACGGAAGCTTTTTCAAGTGATTCAATATTGAAAACGCTTTCTTATTTTCTAAAGATAAAACAAAACTTAAATTATCAGAAATAAAAGCAGTTGTGCCTAACTGTCCGCAAAAATCAGCAAAAGATTGTGGATGATAGAGCTGAAATGGATGGACATGAGGTTCGATATAGCCTGGTACAATTGTTTTATTCGTACAATCCACTACCTCTGTTCCCTCTATAAAAGGAGGCATTCTGTCACCAGCATAGACAATTCGATCTCCTAAAATCCAAATGTTTCCTACTACCCATTGTTTGAGCATGCTATGTAAATACCGTGCATTTTTTAACACAATATCCGGTGCCTTTTTACCATCAATTACCGCTAATTGTTGGCGTAATTTTGTAATTTTCCATACTGGATCCATTCTATCCGCTCCTTCCTAAATTACGTAAAATTTCATTGTGTAATTCTAATGTGATATCACATACTACTACTGCATAAGTGCATTTTATCTTTAAAATGCGGCTTTTATGCAATCATCTTGTTTCAATCGTAACACAGCACTTTCATAAAGCAAAGTGCACCCCGCTTTATTTTTTCCACAATGACTAAAGGAGGAAATAGTATGATGCAACAAGCTAATTTAAGTGAAAAAAATGCCTTCTGTCGCTTTGCCATGGGTACAAGTATGACGGCATTTGGCATCGCTAGGGTCTCAAGAAATCCTAACTGTACGGGAGGTCGATTATTGATTGCATTAGGTGCTATGAAAATGGCTGAGGGTATCTTTAAATATTGCCCAACAAAATCTTTACTGAATTCCAATATGCAAAATGCCATGAATAGCTCTATGCAAAGTATGCTCAGCGGACAAAATTCTATGTCATCTGATCAATCTATGACATCTAATCCATCCATGTCATCCGAGCAAATCGACAAGCTCATGAAGGATTTCTCCTCTGCCATATCTGGTAATTCGTCAGTATCAAACCCAACTGCTTTAAAGCAATCTGACGCCAGCACTTCAAATCAAAATTCCTCAGACAGTAGAAATTCTACAAATAAAGCACAAAATCCTTCTTAGTCAAAGGAGCCGTCTCAACTATACGAGACGGCTCTTACCCTTATAAATCATACGTTTGATAACGATAATAAGTTTCAAAGCATGATGAAATTTTATTTAAATGTTCGCCAACCGATATCTTTGCGGTAGAAGAAATTGTTCCATTCTTCAGTTGCAATACCTGCATATACTTTTTCTTGCGCTTCTTTTAGAGTAGATGCTTTTGCTCCAACTAATAAAACTCGTCCACCGTTACCAACAAATTTGTCATCTACAAGCTTTGTACCTGCATGGAATACGGCATGTGAAGCCGATAGATTCTCTAAACTTGGTAATACATGTCCTTTTTCAACGTCCCCTGGATATCCTTCTGCAGCAATTACAACACCAAGCATTGCATCTTCTGACCATTGTAAATCAAATGGTCTTTCATCCATTAGAGCCATCATGAAATCACCAAAATCAGAAACCATACGTGGTAAAACGACTTGTGTTTCTGGATCGCCAAAGCGTGCATTAAACTCAATTACTTTTGGACCGTTTTTCGTTAATATGAGCCCTGCATATAAAATCCCAGTAAACGATACACCATCTGATTCCATACCTTGAACAGTTGGTTCAACGATTGTTTTATAAGCTACGTCTACTACTTCCTGTGAAATTTGGGGTACTGGTGAATAAGCACCCATCCCACCTGTATTAGGACCTTTATCGCCATCATATGCTCGTTTATGATCCTGAGCAATAACCATTGGATAAATCTGACCTTTATGAACAAATGACATAAATGAGAATTCTTCACCATCTAAAAATTCCTCGATAACAACACGAGAGGAAGATTCACCAAAACGTTGATTACCTATCATATCCTGAACTGCTTCAATAGCTTCTTCCTGTGTCATGGCAACAACTACACCTTTACCAGCAGCCAAGCCATCCGCCTTAATCACAATAGGTGCACCTTGTTCTTTAATATATGTGATTGCCTTATCTGCTTCCGTAAACGTTTCGTGAGCCGCTGTTGGGATATTGTATTTGTTCATAATATCCTTAGCATACGATTTACTGCTTTCGATTTGTGCTGCTCCTTTTGTTGGACCAAATACACGTAAACCACGAGCAATAAAGAAATCTACAATCCCTTCAGCAAGTGGTTGCTCAGGTCCGACGAAAGTCAAATCCACTGCATTTTCTTTTGCAAATTGCGCCAAACCAGCAAAATCCATCGTATCAATAGCAACAACCTCTGCATCGGCTTGCATACCATCATTGCCAGGTGCAACAAATACCTTACGAACTGATGGGGAATTACTAAATTGTTTAGCGATAGCATGCTCACGACCACCGCTTCCGATTACTAATACATTCATCTTGGGAAAATCCTCCTATTTGTAAGTAAGACCGAGATGAACCAACATCTCGGTCTTAAAATTTAACATGTTTTAATTAATGCTTAAAATGACGTACTCCTGTAAATACCATTGTCATACCATACTCATTTGCTTTATCAATAGAATCCTGATCTTTAATAGAGCCGCCTGGTTGAATAATTGCCGTAATACCAGCTGCTGCCGCTGCTTCCACTGTATCACTCATTGGGAAGAACGCATCAGATGCTAATGCAGCACCTTTTGCTTTTTCGCCAGCTTGCTCAAAAGCAATTTTAGCAGCACCAACACGATTCATTTGACCTGCCCCAACACCAAGTGTCATTTGAGAATCAGTTACGACAATTGCATTTGATTTAACATGTTTGACAACCGACCAGCCAAGCTGTAATGCTTCCCACTCTTGTGCTGTCGGTTCACGATCTGTTACTACTTTGATATCAGCATTGGCAAAACCGTAACGATCTGGTTTTTGAACAAGAAGCCCACCTTCTACAGATACTACATTGAAACTATCTTGTATTGCTTGCTCAAAAGGAATTGTTAACAAACGAATATTTTTCTTTTGCATTAAAATATCAAGTGCATTTTGAGTAAAGGCAGGTGCAATAATAATTTCTAAGAATATATGACTTAATTTTTCAGCCGTTGCTGCATCCACTTCCATGTTTAATGCGATAATGCCGCCAAATATAGAAGTAGAATCAGCAGCGTATGCTTTATCAAATGCTTCCTCTAGTGTAACACCAGTACCAACACCACAAGGGTTCATATGTTTTACCGCAACTGCTGCTGGCATTTCAAATTCTTTGACAATTTGTAATGCTGCATTGCCGTCCTGAATATTATTGTATGATAATTCTTTACCATGTAATTGCGTTGCATAAGCTAATGAGAAGTCAGAGCCGAGACGTTTTTGATAAAATGCCGCTTTTTGATGAGGATTTTCACCATAGCGTAAATTTTGCTTTAATTCATATGTCATTGTTAAGCTCTCTGGAAACTCTTCTTCTGTTAAGTAGTTTGATATATAGGAATCATAGGCAGCTGTGTGACGGAAAACTTTTGCAGCTAGCTTACGACGTGTTTCAATTGTTGTTGTACCGTTTGCTTTTAGTTCCTCTAACACGTTTGCATAGTCATTGCTATCCACAATTACTGTGACATATTGATGGTTTTTTGCTGCAGAACGTAACATTGTTGGACCACCGATATCAATATTCTCGATAGCATCATCCCATGTTACATTAGGCTTTGAAATTGTTTCAACGAACGGGTAAAGATTAACACATACAATCTCAATTGGCTCAATTCCATGCTCATTCATTTGCGCTTGATGAGAAGCATCGTCGAATTTTCCTAATAAACCACCGTGAATCAATGGGTTTAATGTTTTTACACGACCATCTAAGATTTCAGGGAATTTAGTTACTTCATCAACTGCTGTTACAGCAACATGATTGTCCTGTAGCATTTTTTTTGTACCACCAGTTGATAAAATTTCATAACCTAATGCTACTAGTTCTTTTGCAAATTCTAAAATACCATCTTTATTGGAAACACTGATTAATGCACGTTTTGTCACAACAATATCCTCCTAATTTTTATCGTGTCTGCCACGAAAATGTCTTACAATTATTGATAGAGTAGAGTTAGGTATTCAGTGAGTAGCCCTAACTCCTCATCAATAGTTTACTTAAACAATTGCTGTAAAGCTGTTGTATATAGTACATGCTCTTGCTTATGAATAGCCACTTCTGTTGCCTCACGGTCACCATCAATAACGGCAACTGCTGCTTGTGCAATTATAGGACCTGTGTCCATACCTTCATCTACAAAATGCACAGTTACACCTGTTATTTTGACTCCATGTTCCATTGCCTGCCCAATAGCATCCTTACCTGGGAAAGCAGGTAATAATGACGGATGGATATTCACGATACGCTGTGGAAATGCTGACAGTAATACTTCACTAATCAGTCGCATATAACCAGCAAGCACAATCCATTCCACATTACATTCCTGTAAAGCCTCGATAATAGCTGTCTCGTAATCTGCTTTTGAAGCAAACTCTTTTGGATTTAAAGCTAGTACTGGAATACTAAAATTCTCGGCACGTGTCACTACAAACGCGCCAGGCTTGTCTGTCACAACAAGCTCGACTTTTGCATGTAGCTCTCCACGTTCAATTGCCTCTTGAATGGCCTGAAAATTACTGCCGCTGCCTGAGGCAAAAACGGCAATTTTAGTAGGTGCAGTCATTACACTAAACTCCCATCATGTGAACCATTAAATACAACACCCTCGCCTTTGACAACGCGACCGATTTGATATGCTTTTTCACCATTAGCTTCCACTGTAGCAATCACTTTTTCTGCTGCATCCGCAGGTACCGCTAAAACGAAGCCGATGCCCATGTTAAAGACATTATATAAATCTTTATCCTCAAGCTGACCTTTATCTTTCAAAAACTCAAAAATACGTAATACAGGCCATGAACCTAAGTCAATTTCAGTTGCTAACCCTTCTGGCATCATACGAGGAAGATTTTCATAAAAGCCACCGCCTGTTACATGTGCGCAGCCATGAACGTCTGCTGATTTTAAAGCTGCAAGTACAGGTTTTGCATATAATTTTGTTGGCACTAATAAGGCTTCTCCAATAGGGCCAAGATCCTCATAGCCTTCCACAATTGCATCTACTGCATAATCATTATCCGCAAAAACAATTTTACGCACTAAAGAATAACCGTTTGAATGCACACCACTTGAAGCAATCCCAACAAGCACGTCACCCTCAGTGATTTTTTCACCTGTAACGATAGCTGATTTTTCACATGCACCTACTGCAAAACCTGCTAAATCATACTCATCCTCTTCATAAAGGCCTGGCATTTCTGCCGTCTCACCACCGATTAATGCTGCACCAGATTGTACACAGCCATCTGCAACACCTTTGACAATTTGTTCAATTTTCGCTGGTTCAGCTTTACCAAGTGCAACATAATCTAAAAAGTACAGTGGTTCAGCACCCTGTGCCACAATATCGTTCACACACATAGCTACACAGTCCACGCCAATCGTATCATGCTTGTCCACCATAAAGGCTAGCTTAAGCTTTGTCCCAACACCATCTGTACCTGAAATAAGAACAGGCTCCTTAAGATTTAGTTCTGACAAGTCAAACATACCGCCAAAGCCACCGAACGTACCCATCACACCTAGACGGTTTGTGCGTTCAACGTGAGATTTCATTCGTTTTACGGCTTCATAGCCTGCTTCAATATTTACACCTGCTTGTTCATATGCTTTTGACACGCAGAGATCCTCCTTATCATCCAAATCACCTTGGCACACCTGCGTCTTGCAATGCTAGGCGTGATTGAATTTTTTTCTTAACGTAATAGTTCTTTTTCATGTGGTAAGATTGTATCTGGGAAAATTTCTGTAGGGTATTTGCCAGTAAAGCAAGCTAGGCATAGTCCACGATTTTCGTCTTCATATGGTCGTGCAATTGTTTCCACCATACCTTCAACAGAAAGGAATGTTAATGTATCTGCACCGATTGCTTCACGGATTTCATCTACATTATGGCTAGATGCGATTAATTCTTCATGTGTCGACGTATCAATGCCATAATAACAAGGATCTGTCATTGGTGGTGAAGAAATCACAACATGTACCTCTGCTGCACCTGCATCCTTCAACATTTTTACAATACGACGTGAAGTTGTACCTCGTACGATTGAATCGTCTACCATCACAACTCTTTTCCCCTTCACAACTTGAACAACTGGGGAAAGTTTCATTTTTACCCCGCGCTCACGTAATTCCTGAGTTGGTTGAATAAATGTACGGCCTACATAACGATTTTTAATTAAACCTAACTCATAAGGAATACCGCTTTCCTCAGCAAAACCGATTGCTGCAGAAATACTTGAGTCTGGTACACCTGTTACAACATCAGCCTCAATATGTGCACATTCACGAGCAAGCTGTTTCCCCATACGTTTTCGTGCCATATGAACATTTATTCCATCAATATCTGAGTCAGGACGAGCTAAATAAACATACTCCATTGCGCACATTGCACGTTTATCCATTTCTGCAAAACGATCTGACTTTACACCTTCATCGTTTATAATTAATAATTCACCAGGCTCAACAGAACGAACAAATTCTGCGCCGATTAAATCAAATGCACAAGTTTCAGAAGCTACCACCCAACCATCTCCTAACTTTCCTAGAGATAGCGGACGTAAACCATGTGGATCACGTGCAACAAGCATTTCATCCTTTGTCATGATTAAGAAAGAATACGCACCCTTTAATAAGGAGAGGGCATTTTTCACCTTCGCACGGAATGGCGAATGTGAGCTTTTCTTAATAAGATGCGCCAGCACTTCCGTATCAGAGCTAGAATGAAAAATACTGCCTTGACGCTCTAAATACTGTTTTAAATGTGTCGCATTGACTAAGTTACCGTTATGGGCAATTGAAAGGCTACCAGTTGAGGAGTGGAATAATAATGGTTGTACGTTTTCAATACCGCCACCACCAGCAGTTGTATAACGAACATGCGCAATAGCCGCTTTGCCGTTCACTGCCTTTAATTTATCTTCGTTGAATACATCATTAACTAGTCCTTCGCCTTTCACCGCGCGAAGATGCTGTCCGTCTGAAACAACGATTCCAGCCCCTTCTTGTCCACGGTGTTGAAGAGCATGAAGCCCGTAATAGCTAAGGTGTGCAGGATTTGGGTTACCCCAAATTCCAAACACCCCACATTCTTCGTTTAAGCCTCTGAGTTCAGCAAGCATGGGATTGCTCCTTTCCAATTAGAACGGAATTCCTCCACTGTACCTTCTACAAGCACACCTTTGTCCCCGTTGATTTTAACAAGTGCATCATTTGTTACAATACCTATTTTCTGTGCATCTTTGACGATTTCTACAAATGCAGCTGCATTTTCTTCTTTTACTGTTACTACAAAACGAGATTGTGTTTCACTGAACAATGCCGTTGTCGCAGAACCTGTTAATGTTACGTCAACACCAAGACCATTTGCACTAAATGTTGTTTCAGCAATGGCAACAGCAAGACCACCCTCAGCCACATCATGAGCAGATTGTACAAGTTCAGCTTTAATAGCCTTTAGTAATGCTTGCTGACGTGCAGCCTCAACTTCTAAATCGATAGCTGGTGCTTTACCTGAGATAACCCCATTGTTTAATAATTTTTGAAGCTCCGATCCACCAAACTCAGTATTTGTCTCACCAATCACAAATACTACATCTCCAGCAGCTTTTACTTCTTGAGTTGTTACATGAGCTAAGTCTTCAATAAGTCCAACCATACCGATTGTTGGCGTTGGGTAAACCGCTTCGCCTGATCGTTCATTATAAAGGGATACGTTACCGCCAATTACTGGTGCATTTAAGGCTGTACAAGCAGCAGAAATGCCATCAGCTGATTTTTCAATTTGCCAGAAGATTTCTGGTTTCTCAGGATTACCAAAGTTTAAGCAATCAGTAATAGCAAGTGGCGTACCACCAGTGGCAACGATATTACGAGCTGCTTCAGCTACTGCGATAGCACCGCCCACTTCTGGATCTAGATAAATATAGCGAGAGTTACAATCTGTCGTCATCGCTAACCCTTTATTTGTACCACGTACACGAATAACAGCAGCATCAGAACCTGGTGTAACAACTGTTGATGTACGCACTTGGTAATCGTATTGATCGTAAACCCACTCTTTTGAAGCAATTGTAGGTGCTTGTAAAAGTGCATTTAAAGTTTCTTTGTAATCAGTTACCGCTGGCTCTGTGTTCTCCAACGCTTGGAACTCTGCATAATAAGCAGGCTCTGCAGATGGCTTATGATAAACTGGTGCATCTTCTGCAAGTGCATCAGCAGGCACTTCAGCAACAACTTCGCCGTTGTGTAATAGACGAAGCATTTTATCATCTGTTACTCGACCAATTGCTACAGCATCTAGATCATATTTATCAAAAATCGCTTTAATTTCATCTTCGCGACCTTTTGTCACAACCAATAACATACGTTCTTGAGACTCAGATAACATCATTTCGTACGCTGTCATACCTGTTTCACGTTGTGGCACTAAGTCTAAGTTCATTTCTACACCAGAACCAGCCTTTGAAGCCATTTCTGCTGAAGAAGACGTAAGACCAGCCGCCCCCATATCTTGAATACCAACTAGAGCGTCAGATTTAACAACCTCTAAACAGGCTTCGAGTAAAAGCTTCTCCATGAATGGGTCCCCTACTTGTACCGCTGGACGTTGGTTCTCTGATTCCTCTGTTAATTCTTCAGAAGCAAATGTTGCACCATGGATACCATCGCGACCTGTTTTTGCACCAACATACATCACTGTATTACCTACACCAGCAGCAATTCCTCGTTGAATATCTTTATGATCAATTAAACCAACACACATCGCATTCACTAGTGGATTACCTTCATAGCAAGGATCAAATTGAATCTCTCCACCTACAGTAGGAATTCCAATACAGTTACCATAACCTGCGATACCAGCAACTACTTCTTCGAATAAATATTTACCACGCGCTGATTTTAATTCCCCAAAGCGTAGTGAGTTTAGCATTGCGATTGGACGTGCACCCATAGAGAAAACGTCACGGATAATACCGCCCACACCTGTCGCAGCACCTTGATAAGGCTCAATCGCTGATGGGTGGTTATGTGATTCCATTTTAAATACAACTGCTTGTTCGTCACCAATATCGACAATCCCTGCACCCTCACCTGGTCCCTGTAAAACTTGAGGACCTTTTGTAGGGAATTTACGTAACACTGGCTTTGAATTTTTATAAGAGCAGTGCTCAGACCACATTACTGAGAAAAGACCTGTCTCTGTCCAATTAGGTAGTCGTCCTAAAATACCTTCTACCATTGCAAATTCTTCGTCTGACATCCCCATACCAGCGTATAGCTTTTCATCTTTAATTTGCTGTGCTGTTGGCTCAAACTTAGTTGTTGACATGATTTTCCCTCCACTGCTTCACAATTGATTTAAATACAGCTAGACCATCTGCGCCGCCCACAAGTGCATCAACAACTCGCTCTGGGTGTGGCATCATCCCTAATACATTGCCGCGCTCGTTTATAATCCCTGCGATATCTTCTAAAGAACCGTTTGGATTTTCACCTGAGTAAGTGAACACGATTTGATTGTTATCCTTTAATTTTTGTAAAGTTTCCTCATCACAGTAGTAATTACCCTCACCATGTGCGATAGGGATATTGATAATTTGACCTGGCTCATATTGATTCGTGAATAATGTATTGTTGTTTTCAACCTTTAGCTGTACTGTACGGCACATAAATTTCAAGTTTTTATTGCGCAGTAATGCGCCTGGCAATAAACCTGCTTCCGTTAGGATTTGGAATCCATTACATACACCTAGTACAGGTTTACCAGCATCCGCTGCCTTCTTAACCTCTGTCATAATGTTAGATTGATTAGCCATTGCACCACAACGAAGATAATCACCGTATGAAAATCCTCCTGGTACTAATACACCATCAAAGCCACTTAGATCTGTTGCTGTATGCCATACATATTCTACTTCTTCACCTAGCTCGTCTTTAATCGCATGATACATATCGATATCACAGTTGGACCCAGGGAATACGAGTACTGCGAATTTCATGATTAGTTAGCCTCCTCGACTTCGTAACGGTAGTCTTCGATTACAACGTTTGTTAAAACCTTTTCACACATTTCTTTTACTAGAGTATCAATGTCACGTTCTGTATCTTTAATTGTTAGTTCAAGATATTTACCAATACGTAAATCTTCTACTTCAGCGTACCCCATCTTTACTAAAGAACCTTGTACAGCTGAGCCTTGTGGATCAAGAATGCTCTCGCGTAATGTTACGTAAATTTTAACTTTTTTCATTGTTATTTGCCTCCGAGTCTAGAAAGTATAATAGTATAAACTTCAGTTAAATTACCAAGGTCTCGACGAAAGACATCTTTGTCTAACTTTTGATTCGTTGTTGTATCCCAAAGTCTGCATGTATCTGGTGAAATTTCATCTGCTAATAGCACATTTCCATCATAGTCACGTCCAAACTCCAATTTAAAGTCGATTAGCGTAACATTAACATCCGCAAAGATTGGCTGCAAAACTTTATTAACAGCTAGAGCACCATCGTAAATAGCTGTCACTTCTTTAGGCGTTGCAAGATCCAGTACATCAATATGCTCCGTTGTAATGAACGGATCACCCAGCTCATCATCCTTATAATAGTACTCAACGATTGGACGTTTTAATGGTGTTCCTTCTTCTAAGCCAAGGCGTTTCGCTAAGCTACCTGCCGCTATATTACGAACTACAACCTCTATCGGAATAATCTCTACTTTTTTTACAAGCTGCTGTGTATCAGACAATTGTTTTACGAAATGTGACGCAATTCCGTTTGCTTGTAATTTTTCGAATATTAATGAAGTAATACGATTATTTAAAACACCTTTTCCTTCAATCTCTTCCTTTTTCTCACCATTAAATGCTGTGGCACTATCCTTGTACTCAACAAGCAGCACATTTGGCTCCTCAGTTGTATACAATTTTTTTGCTTTACCTTCATACAAAAGTTGACCTTTAGTCATATCGTTATTCCCCCTGGATATTATGAAATACGTGCGAATTATTCAGAATTGAACCGTTATGATTCAATTCTGATATATCCGCTAGTGGCTCTAATATTCATTTTAAGCAGGCTAAATAAATATTAGTTAAGTCCTAGTCGTTCAAAAATCATATCAACATGCTGTAAATGGTAGTTGTAGTCAAAGCACTCATCAAGCTCTTCCTTCGTTAAATACGATGTAATTTTTTCACTTGCATCGACTAACGTACGGAACTGAACCTGCTCATCCCACGCCTGCATCGCTAAAGGTTGTACTGTATCATACGCTTCCTCACGCACTAATCCTTTATCGATAAGTGCTAATAAGATACGTTGAGAATAAATTAAACCAAAAGTACGACCCATATTACGTTTCATGTTTTCAGGGAATACAGTTAAGTTTTTCACAATATTACCGAAGCGATTTAACATATAGTTAAGAGTAATCGTTGCATCCGGTAAAATAACACGCTCTGCAGATGAATGTGAAATATCACGTTCATGCCATAAAGCTACATTTTCATATGCAGTTACCATATAGCCACGCATTAAACGAGACATACCAACCATGTTTTCAGAACCGATTGGATTACGTTTATGTGGCATTGCTGATGACCCTTTTTGCCCTTTTGCAAAGGCTTCTTCCACTTCGCGTGTTTCAGATTTCTGTAAGCCGCGAATTTCTGTAGCAAACTTTTCTATGGAAGTTGCGATTAACGCTAAAGCACTTAGATATTGTGCATGTCGGTCACGTTGTAATGTTTGTGTTGAAATAGGTGATGCTGTTAGCCCTAATTTATCGCAAACATACTGTTCAACACGAGGGTCAATATTGGCGTATGTTCCAACGGCTCCAGACATTTTCCCTGTTTCAATTACTTTCCCTGCTGCTTCAAAGCGTTCAAGGTTACGCTTCATTTCTTCATACCATAAACCTAGTTTTAAACCGAAAGTTGTTGGCTCAGCATGAACACCATGTGTACGCCCCATCATGACCGTATACTTATGCTCTTTTGCTTTTGCTGCAATAATATCAATGAAATTCACGATGTCTTTGTGTAAAATATCATTTGCCTGTTTAATCAAATAAGAAAGAGCTGTATCAACTACATCAGTAGAAGTTAAACCATAGTGCACCCATTTTCGCTCTTCACCAAGTGTTTCAGAGACAGCACGTGTGAATGCTACAACATCATGACGTGTTTCTTGCTCAATCTCTAATATACGATTAACATCAAATGAAGCATTTTCACGTATTTTAGCTACATCTTCTTTTGGAATGTCTCCTAATTCTGCCCAAGCCTCACATGCTAAAATTTCAACTTCTAGCCAAGCTTGATATTTATTCTGCTCTGTCCAAATTGCACCCATTTCGGGTCTTGTGTAACGTTCAATCATCGCGTATCTCCTTCTATTCTGACCAAATGCCAGAACTCTCGATTTGTTGTAGTGTTTTCTCTAAGTCTTTTGTCATAATCGTTACGTGGCCCATCTTACGGTTCACTTTAGCTTCAGCTTTCCCATAAAGATGTATTGACCATTCAGGATATTTAGCAATTGAGTTACTAAGTGGCATGACATGCTGCCCTAAAACATTGACCATAATAGATGGTGCCCAAAGTTGTGGTTTTCGTAGCGGCCAACCACATACAGCACGAATATGCTGATGGAACTGTGAGACATTACACGCTTCTATTGAATAGTGACCTGAGTTATGAGGTCTAGGTGCTAATTCATTAATAATAATGCCACCATCTTCTAATACAAACATCTCTACCGCAAGCGTTCCGATTAAATGTAAGTAATCAGCAATTTTCAAAGCTTCTCTTTCTGCAGCCTGAGCTGTTTCTTCTTTTATACGGGCTGGCACAATGGTTTCATGTAAGATATGATGTACATGAATATTTTCTCCAACTGGCTGACAGTATGATTCACCATTACCGTTTCTTTGGACTATGACAGATATTTCTCTAACGAAAGGTACAAATCCCTCAGCAATACATTGGGAATGAGAGAAAAGCTCTCTCACTAATGGCAGGTCTTGTACTGATTTTAAAAGCTGCTGTCCTTTGCCATCATAACCACCTCTTGCTGTTTTGACTATACAAGGATAACCAATCGTATCAATATTGGCTACTAATTCCTCATAAGTATTTGCAACAATATAAGGTGCTACTGGACAACCAGCTTTCACTATTGCTTCCTTCTCAGTCACTCGATTTTGTGTAATACGTACTAATTCTGCACCCTGTGGTACATAAGCCATTTGTGTTAAACGTTTTAGTCCATCATAATCGATATTTTCAAACTCAAAAGTGATCACATCACTTACTTCTGCAAGCTCCTCTAAAGCAGCCTCATCGTCGTATGGTGCCACAATACGGATATCCGCAATCTGTCCACATGGTGAGTCCATTGTTGGTTCAAGAACGGCAATTTTAAAGCCAACTTCTTTTGCAGCAAGTGCCATCATACGGCCAAGCTGCCCACCTCCAATAATACCGATCGTTTGCCCTGGATAAATAATCTTTGTCACACCAAGTCACCTGTGCTTTCCAATACTTGTTGCTTTGTTGTTTCTCTTCTAGCATCTAGTTTAGTAGCAAGCTCTGTATCTGTTATCGACAAAATTTGCGCTGCAAGCAAACCCGCATTTGTCGCTCCTGCTCTGCCTATTGCAACTGTTGCTACAGGTACACCTCCAGGCATTTGGACAATTGATAATAGAGAATCAAGACCATTCAGAGCACGAGATTGTACGGGTACGCCAATTACAGGTAACGTCGTTTTTGCTGCCACCATCCCTGGTAAATGTGCAGCCCCTCCTGCACCTGCAATAATCACTTGAATACCTCGCTCACGTGCTAACTCTGCATACTCAAACATTAAATCTGGAGTACGATGTGCAGACACAACCTTTTTCTCGTATGGTACTTGTAATTCATCTAAAATATCACATGCATGTTTCATTGTTTCCCAGTCACTTGAACTCCCCATAATGACACCGATTTTCGGATTCATGAATTGTCGCTCCTTTTAAACGATAGAAAAATGATCAAAATATTGTGCAAGCCTCTATTCTTCAAATAGCTACTGCAATTCTTTTCTTTATGAATTATGCCTCAGTATAGTTGCGTCCAGAATCGACTTTGTGCTTAGGCCTGCATGAGGGCCGACATGATGTCGGTCATTTCGGTAAAGCCACAGGACGTGGCGTTTTTTACCGATGCAGGTCAGTTAGCCGTTATCGCATGGATGCGATGATTTTAGGCGAACTTCCTAAATAGAACTCCTTTTCGATTTCCGTGACATTCGCTGGAGGCTTTAACTTATTTCAACGGATGTTTGGACACCTGCTAAAATAAGTTAAACAAAGAAAATCCCCAAATAAACTACTCTACCCTATACGTGAAAGCAGTTTACTTGAGGACTTATTAAGAAAAGAATATGCAAAAGTACATTTCTGTACATATCCTTCCGTAATATGCCAAAAGCGCTTTCCCGCATAGTCCAGCATTTACGGTGCCGGGTAGAGACACTAGAGCCAATCCTCTAGCATATATGTGGGACCTTATTTGTTTTTCCTTCTCACATTTTAACAAGTGATTTCACTATCGTCAATGTAAAAATGCGAACATTTTATTTTAGCAATTTGCAAACGTTCGGATTTTAGTCAAAACTATTCAGATTCTTGATAGAGCATCGCTTTAAATTGTATTTTTTGACGTAAAAACGTAGGTTCTCCATTAACTAAGTGAAAAATCGGTTCTTCTTTTCTGCCAATTGCTATAAAACCATCTTGTCGCATTCTTGCCAGACAATCTTCAATTGACTCGTTTTCTTCTACCTCATACCAAATTTGTCTTTTTCCCAAGTTGTTCTTCCTTCCAATTTCGTTTCATTCACATAATTATGATATCACAATACAAAAAAGAAACCACTTTAGGTTCCAAAGCTCTCACATTACCCATAGCATCATCCAATTTTAGTTATATTTTCTAATACAGGTATAAACATTACAATGAAATCCGATATATTTTATGAAAGAGGTGAAAAAATGAAAATTTCAATTGGTCCAGATTCATTAAGTCTTTATAAGACAGCTTCTATATCAGCAACTAAAAAGAACTCATTAGAGAAACAAAGCTTCAATCAGAAAGACACATTAACAATCGGCCAACAAGCGCAGAATTTATTTAATGGTCAGCAGTACAAAACAAGCCTTATTGAAAGCTTAATGAAACAACGTGAAAGCATCCAAGAAATGAAAAACAATTTGACTGAGCGTACATTAAATAACGGTGGCGACATTGCTGCGATTAAAGAACAGTTAAAGGAATTCGATAAGCACCTTGCCGATATCGATGCACAAATAGCAGAGCAACAAATAGATTCCCAGAAAAAGCCTAATGTAGACAGCGTAGCAGCCAAAAATAACTCAGCAGATGTAAATGAAGATATATTATCGAAAACTGTGTCTCTTGAACAGGCAGAAAGATTACATCTGGCCAAAAATGCATTAACACGTGAGGATAATCGACTTGAAAGTGAAGTTAATCTAGATGCTAATAGAGGTATTTTTATAGATCGTAAATACGATAAACTATCGGATTTAGAAGTACGGATTCAAAATATTCAGGAGCGAATTACTGAAAAGCTAGAGGAAAATAAAAATAAATCACTTGATGATAAATTAATTGTGGATATAAGTGATAAAAAACAAGAGGAAACAGAAGAGGAATTTGAAGTAATATTTTGATAGACCTTTTATTCTATAAAGAATATATGTTTTAAAGAGTTTGTTTACATCCAATATATGCTTGCCGTAAATACCACATGACGTTATGTTTGCGGCATCGGCATATCTATGCATGGTTGAGTGGCTGATTCAAAGGATATACTTAACTACTTTTGCTCGAGAGGACTTGAGGATCAGTGCTGTATCCTAAGACGACAACTATGACTTAGTTTAACAACAAAAAAACAGCCAACGCACAGTTGACTGTCTTTGCCTAGCAATGTCCTACTCTCACAGGGGGAAGCCCCCAACTACCATCGGCGCTAAAGAGCTTAACTTCCGTGTTCGGTATGGGAACGGGTGTGACCTCTTTGCCATCATCACTAGACTATTTTCGGCTTTCAATATACATCGCATTTCTTCGTCAGCTTCAGTCGTTCAGTCAGTCACGTACTTGAGTACGCTCCTTCTCTCTCTCCATTGCTTCCTCGAACTACTCGTATCTTGAAACCCTTATATGAAAGTTGTTGTTCTTTCAAAACTGGATAAACGGCGCATTGAATGCTTCAAACATGTTGGTTAAGTCCTCGATCGATTAGTATTCGTCAGCTCCATGTGTCACCACACTTCC
>NZ_JBXAPF010000007.1:190384-221160 GCF_058803665.1 Lysinibacillus sp. GW821-FHT14F06 | reverse complement strand
CTCAGTCGGAACGGAGATCAACCCCTCGTTTTGAAAAAGGGCTATACTTTTTAATTTGTCACCTTGATTTCATTGACATAATAGTATTTCAACAACATAAGCGCCAAATACAAAAGGTTGTATTTGACGCTGGAATGTTTATTTAGTTTGTTTAGGTACTTCTACTGTGAATGGTTGGAATTTCACTTCTTTTAGTGCTGACTTATCAAATGGTATTTTTGTTTCTGCACCATCCTTATCAATTTGTACACCACCTCCGCCTGAAGGAAGCGCTAAATAAGGGGTAATCGTTAATTTTTGAACATCGTCTGAAATCGGGTCAAAGGACTTGATGCTGCTAAAGTTCCATACATCATTATCGAAATGACCATCTCCCCCACCTGAATGCGATGTAATCTCCTTGCCATTCTGATCAGTAATACGGAATTCTATAAACGATGCACTTACTTGTGGATTATCAAATGTACCCTTTTCACCAGCTTTATAGTTAAGTGCTATACCTGTTGGGCTTAATGAAATTTTGGACACATCTAGTTGAATGCCCTCTACTTGTTGCTGATGATTGACAGGAACATAAATAGTATCCGTAATCTTTGTAACAGGAACCTCAAATTCCCACCTTTCTCCTTTCCTACCATTTAACAATAAACCTAACTCAAAGGAATCCGGCATGTTCTCCTTCACATCAAATCTTGCGATACCTGTACGAACCGTTGGACTTAAAACTTTTTCTCCATAGCTTCCTGAACCTGTTTTAGGGATTTCACCATTAATCGTATAATCAAATCCTGCCCCGAAGTAATTTTCACTTAATTCCTTTTCAGAATCAATTGTAAGCCCTACCGTAATATTAGACGCATCATAAAGGACTTCATCTATCGTAACGGAAATACCATTAATTGTATGTTTTTCTCCAATAGTGCTTGTTAGCCCTTGTTCACTTGCCTGTTTTAGCCCAAGGAAGCCAGAGTTACTGAATACCGATCCGACGATTGGTAGCTGCGATAATGTACTTGCGAATGTTGGTGATACATATGCGGCGGAACCAACCATAATACTAAATGCAGCTGCGGCACTTGCTACATATAGTAATGGTTTACGTTTACTTTTTCTTTTAATTTGTAAAGGTGTTTGTCTCATATTTGTTTGCTCCTCTGCTTGTTGTACGCCCTTTGCAATTGCTGCACGTACCTCATCTCTTGGGAATGCTGGAAGACTTCCATTTTCATTAAATGACTTTTTCATTGAACGTTGCACTCCTTTCTAATTGTCGCTTTAATTGTTTTTTTCCACGATGTAAATATGTTTTAATCGTGCTAACAGGCTTATCCATTACTTCTGAAATTTCTTTCATCGGCAAATCATGATAATAAAATAAAATAATGGCCATTTGCTGAGAATGATTTAATTGCTTTATGGCTTCTGGTAAGTCAATTGGATTCACAATGACATTTTCTTCATGTTGTAAACGATTTAATAATTCACTTTCTTCGTAGGGGATCATTTTTTGCCCTTTTTTAAGTAAGCGGTAGCATTCATGGATTAAAATGCGAAATAACCATGTGGTGAAAAATTCCGGTTGCTTTAGTTGGTGAACACTTAAATAGGCTTTACATGCTGCCTCTTGAATCGCATCCAGTGCATCTTCTTTTTGGCCAACATAAGAAAGCGCGGTATAAAATAGCTTTTCTTCCTCTAAAATGAGTAGCTGCTCAAACGCTTCCTTATTCCCTGCAATAGCCTGTTTGACGATAGCAATATCATGTTCCATGCTGCTTCCCTCCTTTCAATAATTAGAGTCATTCACAAACACAAAAGGTTTCACTTTCGTCATTTCTTTTTTCTATCCATCAGTTTGGTTCTTCTATTTATCTATTTTCTGTCAACAACAAAAAAGTAGACTACCCTCTTAAGTAGCCTACTAAACGTTTATTTATCCAATTTAAAGGTTACATCGCCAACACCGATTTCCGAGCTGACCTCTAATACAACATCTGCATTTTCATAGGCTTCATTGACATAGACACCCTTTCCTTTTGAAAGTAAGCCTTCTATGCTTGAGGAACCTAACCCTTCTTCTGTTGTTAGTTTTACCCCAACCGATGATGGTAAAATGACAGTAGCTGCACCAACGCCTGTTTCAATGTTTGTTTCGAAGCTTTTCTTCCAATCACCACTTAAATCCACAAGTAAATCACCAACACCGGTTTCAATATCTAATTTTTCCAGCTGCAGACCTCGTAAATCAAGCTCTGCTGTTGAAGCTCCTGTTTCAATAGAGAGATCCATTGGAATATCCTCATTAAGTACGATATCCCATGTATTTTTCATTTTTCCAAGACGAATGTTTGTTGAGCCTTTATGTTCAATCTCTACATTTCCTGTCTTACCTTGTAGATCGTAATGTACCTGTGGTGCCAATTTTTTAATATTATATTGAGCGGTACCTTCAATCCAATCCTTGGCGCCTTTTTTAACAATTAATTCTCCTACACCAAGATTGATATCAACCTCTAACTTTTCAGCCTTATCCTTTTCCACAAGGATCGTTTCATCTCTGGTCTTTTCTGGGAAAACTGAGTAGCACCCCGATAAAAGCAATAATGAAGCACCCATCATTACACCAATTCCAATCATTTTTTTCAATTTTATTTCCTCCCGCTATATAATTTACCAATAAATTCATTATATAGGAATGCAAAATAATAAAAACGACCCTCCGCTTTAAATTCGTCTAAGACCTGAGACGTAGTAAAGATTGATTCAATACGAGAAAATATCTGAGGATTCGTAGGGTGAATATTTATTTCCTTCATGATCATATACATCGATTTTTAGCTGTGAAGGCGTAACGGTCGCTTCTAGTTCCACTGGCACTAATTGCGCACTATTTGAATCAATGGCAATCTCCATACGCTTTGATCCAGTGTCAATAACTAATTTTTCGATAGTATGATTTTCCAATAAAGGTATCACAATATAATGGGTTTCTGGAAAGTAGATAATATTCATATTTGAACCACTTTGTATAATATGATCTAATACATATCCTTTTCCATCATGCTTGAAAATGGCAATCTCTCTAATTTCATCACTTGAAAAATAACCCAATCGATATGGGGGAATCGTTATCGCGTCAAGCATTGTACTGCTAATCAATTGGAATGGACCCCAGTGTATTGCCTGTTGAATTTCCGCTTCATTTTGTACGTAAACACGATCTCCAATTCGTTCAGACATATTCCCCAAAATGGCAATAATGATAATGATACATAGTAGTAAACGCCAATACCATTTTTTCATGATTGCCCATAAGGCATAGCTAAATAATAAGAGGCTCGAAATTAACCCAACTACCATCCAGGGTCGTTGTAATGCAGTATAATCTTTCACCACACCAGACTTTTCTGGATAAATAACCGCTGATGCAGACTGTATAACATTGTCATGTTGTTCAAGCATTGACTTCAAACCAAACAATAGACATCCTGTAATAAAGATTGTAAGAATAAGAGGCACCCACGACTTTCTAGTTGTTTTTTCATTGATTTTTCGAAAGGTTTTTAACTGTTGCTCCTGAGAAAATGTAGCATCCTTATACAAATTGTTTATGGCACTACGAATCTGATCCATATTCAAACCCCTCCTCCATAAGCGTCAGTCCTACCATTTGACGCGCTCGCCTTAATCTTGACTTAACGGTATTTTCAGGTAGCTTTAACAGATTCGCAATTTCCTTTAATGAAAACTCAGCAAAATGAAATAATAGTAGTACATCTTTATATTTAATTGGCAGCTGCTCGATAGACGCAACAAGCATTGCCCCTGCTTCATTTTCAAGTACTTCCCTCTCTGGATTACCAGAAAGGCTTATGAATTTGCCCCAAAAATCAATGACTTGAATTTTTTTATAGCGCCAGCTTGAAAGATAACTATGACAATTATTAATGGCTATTCGATATAAATAGGTTTTAACAGAGGACTCCTCTCGAAATTGCTCCATTCTTTCGTAATATTTAACGAATGTATCTTGAACTAAATCCTCCGCCACGGTCCAATTTTTCACATATGTATAACATATGCGCAATAAATAATCGCCATAAGTTGTCATAGCACGAGATAGATGAGCATCCTTTTGCTCTTTTATCACCCTTATCATCCCCTCGCTCCACTTTCTTGAAAAGCATTTATAGTTAGACCGTTGACTAACGAAAAAGTTTCATGAAAAATAAAATTTCATGAAACTTGATTAGTCTACTATTTAATTTCCTTCCATTAAGGCTTTTAGGTTGGCTAGTGATGCCTCATAGCCACTCATATTAAACGTTACAGTAGTACCATTTTGTGCTTCCTCTAATAAAATAGCAATCAACGTTTCTTCTATATCTAAGTAAAACGAAAATTCCTGATTCTGTATGACATTTTTGATTGTTAATATCATTGGCAATTTTTCAGTGAGTCCATTATGAGCATTTGGCATTAATGTGAAAATTATTTTTTCACTAGCCGCCAAACATGGAATTTCCCATCTTGAGCCTGGAGCATACCATTGTGATAACTGCTGTTCATCCGTAATAGCTCGCCAAACCATATCAATACTTGCATTAATCCAAATCGAACTATTTTCTTTCACTCCTGACACCTCCATTTACAGCGCATTCCTCTTTCCACTATTTTATCCTATTAATGGAATGGATAACAGCTACAAATTAATCTCTGTTTAAATCGATTCCCAATTATTCATGAGTTTTGTTGGTAGATCTATATAAATTCAAAGCACCGAGAGCAACGATACCTGCTATACTGTCCATTGCTAACTGATGACTAGATAAAATAGTGACCAAAAAGCCGTATAAGGATGGTGCAATCACAATAAATAGTTGATTAATGGTTAAAGCTGCGCTCACAGTTAAGCCAACATAATGTGGATTGGATTTCTCTGTCACACATGTGATGAATAAAGAATACCAGCCAAGTGCTATAAACCCGAATAGAAAACTAAAAACAATCATTAAGTTCTTGAAGTGTAGAATGAATGGCAAACTTATAGCAAATATCACCGTGCTTAGCATCACCAAGATTAATAATAGTTCACGCTTTTGTGCAAATTGGTCACTGATCCACGCAAGTCCTACTCTCCCTACCATCCCACCAAGCAAAACAAGGCTTAAATATAAACCTGCCTCTGTTAATGAATAATGCCCTTCCTCATGTAAATATCCCATGAAATGGGCGATAAGAATCATTTGTAAGGTCATCATTACGATTCCTACTATATAAATCGGATATAAGTCTTTATTATTTTTTATGGCCTTGATCTTATCACTAAATGTAAAAGATGAGCTTGCCATTTCTATACGTTTTTTAGGTTCTTGATATATCAGTAAAAATAATAGACCACCGGCTATTGCCACAATGCCTTGCATAATGTGAACCGAGGATAGATAAAAATGATTGTACATATACGTTAGAACAGTAGATGCTAAGGCACCACCAATTGGTATGCCTGTTTGACGAATGCCAATCGCCAGCCCTCGATGCTTGTCTGGAAACCATTTCACAATGGCGGTACTACCTCCAGTTTGTGCACTACCATACCAAATCCCTACAACTACTAATACAAGAAGTAATGTCGTATAATTGTTGACGGAGACAAGTAGAAATGCTGACAGCCCTAATAAAATGGAGCCCCAACCGATAATATGCTTTTCTCCTTTTTTATCCATGATGTAGCCAAAAACAAGCATCGAGAAAATTGGGCCTATATTGACGGCTGATACAATTAGCCCTGTTTCGAAAGATGATAAATTCCATTCAATTTGATAGAACGTGGCAATTGGTCCCATGCCATATGTGACAAATGTTGCAGCTGTTTGCGAAAGTGTAGCCACTAGTAAGATAACCCATTTATAATAAGTATTCATAAAACCCTCCAAAAGCATTACACTACTTTATTTGTGCAGTATAATTTTATTTACCTAGAGTTTACGCTCGTCACTTACGTGCGTAAAATGGAGGAAAATGATAGGGGCTATCAAAATATTTAATAGGTGTGTGACAACAGACATGAATCTAGAAGAAATCGCCTTAAAAATTGAGCTATTGGAGAGGCAGAATTTAAGTAAATCCGCTGAAATGACGAATTACACACAATCAGCATTAACATCAAAAGTGAAGAAAATGGAGGCGGAAATTGGACAAGAGGTTTTTAAACGAACAACGCAAGGCTTGAAAATTACTGATGTGGGAATACAATATTTACATTTTTTAAAGCTAGTTGCACAAGAGTATGAGGAATTTTTACAAGCTATTGGATCAGCTCAATCAACCATCCACTTCGGTACTTCTCATACTACAATCAAAATTTATGGTGCACCCATTATGAGCGCACTCCAGACCAATAATAGTTTGATTGATGTAGATTTTACAGTTGAATCCAGTACATCATTAAATCAAAAAGTACACAGTACCGAGATGGATTGTGCACTAACGAGTAATCCGATTAAACATTATCCTGACTTAAACTATGACCTGATTGCGACGGAAACATTTGAAGTGATTTCGAATAATAAGCAGCTGATTGATTTTAAGCAGCGTACACCTGTAACATTGCTCGTGTTAAGTAAAGGCTGCATGTATTCGCGTGCAATGGTGGAATGGCTTAAAGACGAGCAAATTCCGTTTACAATAAAAGAAATTAAATCGGTCAGCAGTATTCTCGATTTTCTACAAATAGACAATACAATCGCTGTTTTAAATACAAAATTAATCCATCTTTATAATTATTCAAACATTCATTTTTACGATTTAAAAAAGCTTAATAAAGTCATTGAAACGGTCTTTATTTATAAAAAAAATAATCAACAACACTCACCCATCTTTCAATTAAAAAAGATTATTGAGTCATTACTTGAAGCCAGTTGAAAATTGCAAGAGCATACCTTAACATGGCTATGCTCTTGCAAAAGGTTTAACTCCTTTCCGATTCCGTGACATCCACCTGAGTTCCTCTATTTCAGTGGGTGTTTGGACACGCACTGAAAGGTAGCATCTCACCACCTATAGAGATAGGAGACTTCTGTACCTGCCGTTGCCGCTGCCGCTACGCTTACGCGCATAAAACATCTGCTGCTACACTTTCTGTACAAAAGACATTTGCTGAAAGAAGTTATGTTAGCCTAAAATCATTGCATCCATGCGATAACGGCTAACTGACCTGCATCACGCAGGCCTAAACACAAAGCCGATTCCAGACGCAATTATGCCGAGGCATAATTGATTTATCTCAATGATTTGGCGCCATTAACAAATATTTTTTTGTACTGATGATGGCATTCTATTCTAAAAGTGCTAGGTTATTTGCTCATCGTGCACTATAATGAATTTGGCCTAACAATTATTACATAGGAGTACACATCATGAGATCTTTATTATCTTCCTACATCGCTTTATTCTTTGCCGTGTTTGCGTTATCTACCTCAGCTATTTTTGTCAAACTAGCTGATGCACCGCCAGCCATTACTGCATTTTATCGTCTATTTTTTGCTATGCTTATGCTAGCACCTTTTTTATTATTTAATAAACGTTTACGCCATGAACTTGTCAGCCTGACTACAAAGCAATGGGGGCTTGGCATTATTTCTGGTTTGTTTTTAGCATGTCATTATGTACTATGGTTTGCCTCATTAGAATATACATCTGTAGCTAGTTCTACTGTGATTGTTACACTACAGCCTTTATTTTCCTTAGTTGGTGGTTATTTTTTATTTAAAGAGCGTTTCTCAAAAGGTGCCATTGTTGGATGTTTTGTAGCGATTATTGGCTGCTTCATTATTGGTTGGCAGGATTTTCAAATTAGTGGCAAGGCACTTTACGGTGATATTCTGGCCTTTATCGCAGCAGGCATTATTACCGCTTACTTTTTTATCGGTCAATCGGTACGCAAGGATTTATCACTTGTTCCTTATTCTATTGTAGGCTATGGCAGTAGTTCTGTATTTTTAGCTGTTTATGCACTTATCATGCAGGAACCTTTTTTCCCTTATTCAGCCGATACATGGTGGGCACTTTTAGGGCTAGCCTTTATCGCAACGATTTTAGGTCAGACAATCTTTAATTGGTTGTTGAAATGGCTGAACACAACAATCATCTCCATGAGTATTTTAGGAGAAACGATTGGCACATGTATCCTCGCCTATTTTATTTTGGATGAAATGATCTCTCTCCAGCAGGCTATAGGGATTGTAGTGATACTCATTGGACTAGCCATCTTTTTAATGCTGCAACGAAAGCCACATGCATAGCTAATTGAATCACACACTAAAAAAAGAGCTTGGATTTTTGACCAAGCTCTTCTTAGGTAATTATTCTTGACTATCTTCGTTTCGTCTGTATTCTAAAATATCCCCTGGCTGACATTCCAAAGCCTCACAAATCGCCTCTAAAGTTGAAAATCGAATCGCCTTTGCTTTACCATTTTTCAAGATAGATAGATTTGCCATCGTGATGCCAACCTTTTCCGAAAGCTCTGTTACACTCATTTTCCGTTTAGCTAGCATTACATCAATATTAATTATCATCGCCATAGTAGTCACCTCAAACCGTTAAATCATTTTCTGATTTGATATCGATGGCATTTTTTAAGAGCTTTTGAAGCACTGCAGCAAAGACCGCCACGATAAAGGAAGCAAAAATGATGACCATACCGATGATAATAAGCCCAGGAGCATCATCTACTTCCGCAACATAGTATATCATTGGCATGCCTACCAAGTATAGACTACTAATAACGATTGCACAGTATTTGATATTAATTAAAGCTTTGACTGATCGTTCCGAAAAAGCAATATTTTGATCAATATAGCTTAAAAGTTTTATGGTCATATACAAGGCAACAAAATAAGCAATTGCCGTAGCATAGACAGCAATGACAGCCAATAAAGTTGTTTTTGGAAAATGCTGTGCGGCTTTCATAGCAACTCGAGGCACCACAAATACACATAAGGAAAGAACCGGCAATCCCATTAGAAAAACAGCGATCTTTAAAAAGAGTGTTTCACGTTTCAAAAAATACACCTCATCACGGATTTGTTGTAAGTTTGATTGTAGCACCTCTTTTATTGATTTACAATAAATTATTATCGATTTCAATATTATTTTTATTGTTTACTATTTACCCCTAAGCAGTTTACTATTCCATTTTTGAAGCAAAACAAAATGATGTACCTTCTTTACTTGACTCTAATGTATATTGTAGCTGAAGAACCCTAGCGATATCCTCGATAATCTGTAACCCTAATCCAGAATGTTTGTGATTTTTTTCAAAGCCAATTCCATTATCCATCATCTTAACCATTCCATTGTCAATCACAACCGTAAATTTTGTTGCTTTGGAATGTTTTAAAGTATTTTGAAACACATTATCAAACAAACGCTGTAACCATAATTCATTACTTACCCATGATAATTCTGCTACATTCAGTTGAAAGCTTAATTCAATAGATTGAATGTTAAATAAATAACGCCATTTGTTTATCATCGTCTCCAATAATTTAGGCAGACTCACTTCCTCTTTAATAATATAGGAGCTTTCTACTGTATCAATAGATTGTGAAGATAATTCATTGGTTAAGCTCGCAATATAGTAAATCTGCTCATTTAATGACTCTACCATATCTGGTTGGTCCTTAAGTGTTTCTTCTAAATAAAATAATTGTAATCGAATCGCTGTGAGTGGTGTATTGATATCGTGTCTTAGCTTTTGAAGAAGCTCCTTCTGCAAACTCTGTTGTTGCTCTAATTCTAGTTCCCGATAGGTTGTTCGCTCGATTAAAATATTGACCGATTTAATAAGCTGTCCTATTTCATCCTCACTGCCAACTTCTAATGTATGAGGTGTTCTTTCATCACTTGCTAAGTCACGAATTGCTTGATGGAGCATATTAATTTTTGTAAGCAATGAATTAATTGATTTCGAAAATAAAAAGGCTAGCACACCTAATGATAAAAAGAACACAACTAGCATCATTGGATAGGCAAATGATTCATGAAATGGGATGTCCTGATTTTTTGTTTTAAAGGCGAACTCATAGATTATGGACATCAACACACTTATTCCTAATAATACAATTGGAACACTGATAATAGCTGAAAATAATAGAATGCGATATTTTGTTTTTAATGTCATTGTCGTATATAGGTATTTAAACGATACCCTTCCCCGTAAATATTTTGAAGAATAGTACCTGTAGGATCATCCATTTTTGTCCTAATTTTTTTAATATGGACATTGATAATATTCTGATTTCGCTCCTCCAGTGGCCATAGATAGTCAATAAAATGATCCTTCGTTAACACTCTATCTCGATTGTCAAATAAATAAAAGAAGATTTTACGCTCAATAGCAGTCAAAACAATCTCCTCCTGGACATTATACTTAAAAACCTTACGCTGCTCTGTGTTAATCAAAAGATGTTGGATTTGTGTCAATGGTCCATAATGCTGCTTGAGCATTTTTTGCATTCGTAAAAGAAGCTCTCTCGGTTCAAAGGGCTTTGTCATATAATCTTCTCCAACCGTTAATCCCTCTAGCTTACTTTCAATGTCATTTCGAGCTGACAGAAAGATAATAGGAATAGGTAAGCCTAAGCTTTTAATAAACGTTGTAAGCTGATAGCCATCTTCTCCTGGGAGCATAATATCCATAATAACTAAATCAATTTGATGGATAATACTCCTAATATCTTTACCATTAGTTTTCCACACTACATCATAGCCTTCACGCTGGATTATTTTTTGCAGTAAATGACCAATCACTTGATCATCCTCTACGATTAAAATCGTAAAACCTTTCATTTTATCGACCTTTCTTTGCTGTCTACTTTATCTTTCATAAATACCATAGCAAGTTGATATATTTCATCAGGTCTATATAAATAAATGCTATGAGTACCTTTTACTTCTTTCATATCCGCCAAGTTTAATTGCTCAGCAAAATACTTGTAATCCTTGCGCTTTTGTTTTGTATATTTATTTTCCTCTGCAACCGCATCAATAAATAATATCGGCGTATTCTGAGGTTTTGGCAACATTTCTGATTGTAAACTATTTTCGTAGACTTGTAATAGCTCATTTTTCATATTATCATTAAAAAATTGTTTATAGGACAACGCTTGATAAATAGCTTTTTCTTCATCTGTTAAAAAGGTTTGCTTTATTACCTGTGGGTTATAAACTTGTGAAGATGTTAGACGATGTAAGCCTATTTTCGTTAATAGATTAATCCCCCTCACCATCCAAGTATCGATTATGCCCATTTTATGCTTCACATATTGACCTGGCAAACCAATATCAAGTGCAATAATTCCCTTGATTTCTTCAGGGTATTTTTGTGCCCAATAGATAGACTCAACACCAGAGATTGAATGTGGGACAAGTACATAGGGAGGCTTATTTCCACTTTGTAGAAGAGCGGCTCTCGTTTGCTCTAATATAGTATCAATATCCCGTTTATCATTTGTAACATCGCTAAAACCATAGCCTGCTCTTTCTATAACCGCAATTTTATGCTCCTGCGAGAATTTGCTATAAAGCCCTTTCATCTCATAAATGGGAGCGGCAATGCCAGAACCAGCCATAAAAATATAGGTGTCCTCACCGTCCCCCTCATTATAGACATTGATTTTATGGTGATCGACCTCAACCAATGTTCCCTTATTTTTCAAAATAGTTGCTTCTCTATGTAGCTGAATTTGATGAAACATACATATAGCAATTATACCAAGCAAAAAAAACGCTCCTACATACACTAAAACTTTTTTAATTTTTTTCATATAATGCTCCTTTCAATTGTTACTTGAAAGGATACACGGTAAAAATAAATTTCTGATTAATTTTTGTAGAAATTTATTTTTCATCAAAAAAAGCTGCCTAAAATTTTTAGACAGCTCCTACCTATTATTCTGGATAGATGGATTGAGTATAGATTACAGTGTGTTTAATAAGCGATTTTAAAATCTCCACATCTATATCTGATAGCTTATTAATATAAACACAGGATTTCCCAGTTGTATGTTTACCAAAATTCAATAACAAATTTTCTCGCTCAGGATCATCTGGTGCAAAATACAGACTGATTTTAGCCTTTCGCGGAGAAAATCCAGTTAAGGGTGCATCACCCTCATGCCCAGTTTTATATTTATAATGGTATTTACCAAATCCGATAATACTTAGCCCCCACATTTTTGCTTCATAACCAGTAACCTCAGTAAAAATATCCAAAAGTCGATAAGCATCTTCCCGTTTTTTAGGATTATCAACATTTTCAATAAATTCAATAACGCTTTGATCGGTTTCTTGTGTTTTTAATTCGTACATGTGGGTACCTCACCTTCTATGGTGGTATTTTCATTTATCATAGCATGACATCAATCTAATAAAAACTATTTATCCGCATATTGATTCAGTGGCAATTTATACGCCTGTTGAATAGGAATAAACCGCATTCATCTTGATATCTATAGTGGTGAATGTATTCTGAACCTGACGCTTCTATTTCGGTACAAAAACATCTGTTGAATGAAGATAAAATTCCACTGTGATACTTTACTCTACTTGCTCTAGTAAAAGTTTTTGTTGGAGATTACGATAAATACCATGATATTGCATTAGCTGCTGATGATTTCCCTGCTCGACAATTTCTCCCTGCTGAATTACGAGAATTTGATCAGCACTCTCGATGGTTTTTAAACGATGTGCAATTACAAAGCTCGTGCGTCCCTGCATTAAATGTTGTAAGCCCTTTTGAATATCGACCTCTGTTTGCGTATCGACGCTGGATGTCGCTTCATCTAAAATTAAAATATCTGCATTTTCCAAAATTGCCCGGGCAATAGCAAGTAATTGACGTTGTCCCTGACTTAAATTTGCGCCTCCCGCATGTACTGGTGTATCATACTGAGCTGGTAAATATTTAATAAAATTATGAGCATTGGCTATTTTTGCCGCTTCCTCTACCTCTGCGTCTGTTGCATCTAGCTTACCAAAACGAATATTTTCCCGAATAGTCCCAGAAAATAAATACGTGTCCTGCAGAACGACCCCTACTCTTTGACGAATTGTGGCCATTTTATAATTCTCAATATTTTGACCATCAATCAAAATTTCACCACTATCTACATCATAAAAGCGTGTAAGTAAATTGATAATAGTCGTTTTTCCTGATCCTGTAGGTCCAACTAGTGCTATAGTGTCACCAGCTTTAGCATGAAAGCCTATATTTTTTAGAACGGGCTTCCCTGGTAAATAACTAAAGGACACATGTTGAAATATCACATCTCCTTTTAAAGATTGGATATCAATTGCATTTGGTTTATCTGCTACCTCTGATGGTTCATCTAAAATTTCAAAAACACGCTCTGCTCCTGCAATTGCTGATTGAAAGGTATTCAATAGATTGGACAACTGATTTAGCGGACGGAAAAATTGGCGTGTATACGTGACAAATGCCGCAATGATACCAACTGAAACAATTCCTTGCACCGATAAAAATGCCCCTGTGCCAATGACAACCGCTAGACCCAGGTTATTCATAAAGTTATTAATTGGACCAAGCAGACCTGACGTAATTTCTGCTCGCTGTGCCGAGTTGCGTAAATCTTCATTTTGTTGATGGAATGTGTCAATTGTTTGCTTTTCTTTCCCAAAAAGTGTGACAACTTCCGCCCCTGTAATCATTTCCTCAATATAGCCATTAAGCTTGCCTAAATCACGTTGACGCGCTGCATAGTTTTTACTGCTTCGTTTCACAATTTGCTTTGTCGTAAAAACAATCAGAGGAATAATAATTAATGTGACAATGGCTAACTGCCAGCTAAGAGAAAACATCGCAATGCTGACACCAATCACTGTTAAAACGGATGAAACAATTTGGGTCACACTTTGTGCAAGGGCCGTATTTAAATTATCAATATCATTCGTGACACGGCTCATTAAATCACCAAGTGCACGCTGATCAAAAAATCTAAGTGTGAGTGTTTGAATTTTTCTAAATAATTCCATTCGTAATGAACGGATGGTTTTCATCGCTACATGAATCATAACGTATGTTTGTAGCCAGGTAAAAATAGAAGCGATTGTAAAAATGACGGCTAAGACAATGCCAAGACGAATCGTTCCAGCAACGTCCTTTTTCATAATATAGTCATCAACGATATGTCCAATCATATATGGGCCTACTAAGCTTAAAAACGTAGAGGCGATGACAAAAAATATAGAGAAATACAGTCCTATTTTTTGCTGCTTCACATATTCCCATACACGGTATATTGTGACCCTTTGATTTTTAGCCTTTTCCACTGGACCACCCATACGAGGACCACGTCCAAAATTCATTTGCTTTGGTTGACTTTGACTCATAATTGTTCACCAGCCTTTTGCTGTGAAGCATAGATTGCTTGATAGGTTTTATTACTCTGTAATAATTGTTGATGTGTGCCTTGCCCAACAATTTCACCATCTTCTAACACAAGAATGACATCTGCCTGCTGAATCGAAGCGATTTTTGAGGCGACGATAAATGTTGTGGTATGTTGATAGTGTTCATGAATGGCTTGTTGTACATGTTTTTCGGAGGCACTATCCAATGCGGATGTTGTATCATCCAGCACTAATATAGCTGGTCGCCTGATAAGCGCACGGCTTAAGGCTAGTCGTTGCTTTTGTCCACCAGAAAGATTCGTTGCACCCTGTGATAATTTGTGTGCGATGCCTTGACCAAGTCGTTCCACAAATTCAGTGGCACACGCTGCATCCAATGCTTTTTGTATTTCCACAGATGTGGCATTTTCCTTTCCTACACGGATATTTTTCTCAATCTCGCCTGAGAACAGCAATGCTTTTTGGGATGTAAAACCAATATGCTCACGTAAAGTTGACAATGCATACGCCTTTAGCGGCTTTCCATCCAAGCGTATTTCACCACTAGTAGGGTCGAATAAACGAGGTAAAAGTTTTACTAGTGTGGATTTTCCACTTCCCGTTTTGCCGATGAGACCAATTGTTTGCCCTGGTTTCACGGAAAAGGTAATGTTTTTGAGGACATCCTCAGCTGTATCATAATAACGATAGCTGACATTTTGAAAATCAATTGCACCATGGATTGCAGTAGCAATTGCATTTTCTGCTTCCTTCACTGTAACTTCCTTATTTAAAACATCTATGATGCGTTCGCCAGAAGGAATTGCACGGGCAATTTGCATCAGCACCATGCTTGAGGACATCAAGCCATTCAAGATGATTGTTAAATAATTGATGAAAGCTAGTATAACCCCTACCTGTAATGTTCCTGCCTCTACTTTAAGTGCCCCAAGCCAAAGTGCTGCGACAATGCCAAGGTTGACCACAAACATAGTAAAGGGTACAAGCACACCAACAATTTGCTCGGCTGTAATAAAACGCTGTGTCAATGCATCATTATGTTTACTAAATTGTTCAATTTGCTGTGTTTCACGACGAAAGGCTTTGATAACACGAATTCCTGCTAAATTTTCCTGTAGCTTTGTATTCACACCATCAATTGCCTCTTGCACTCTGCGATATAGCACACCTGAATATTTCGTAAAAAAGTACATGGCTATGATTAAAATTGGTACAATAATCAGCAGTATGGAAAATAGCTCGCGAGCAGTTACAAAGACAATAATAACTGCACCAATAAATAGCAGTGGCCCACGCACAAAAATACGCAACGTCATCATAAACGCACGTTGAATACTTTCCACATCACTCGTTAATATCGTAATAAGCTTTCCTGTTGTGAAATTATCACGTTCCTTTGCTGAATAAGTCATTATTTTCTCATACAATGACTGGCGAACATCAGAAGCAAAATGAATCGCTGCCTTTGAACTATAATATGAACAACCAATTCCTCCAAAAAGTCCAAGGACCGCACTTATTAGCATCCATATGAACATTTTCAGCACATATGGATTATCGCCATTAGCAATGCCTGTATCAATCATATGCTGCATAATTGTGGGCTGAAGTAAATCCATTGTTACCTCAAGCACCATCAGTAGTGGTGCAATCAATGTAAAAAATTTATAGGGTCCTAAATAGCCCCCTAATTGTTTAATTGCCTGCATTCCTTCGTCTCCGTTCCTCTGTTAAATCATTCGTTTTTCATTATAACTAAAAATCCATACCCAATTGATAGAAATTTTCGAGTCACGTATTGATGTAGTGTACAATCAACCAGAAGTTTAGTTCTAGCCGTATATCCCTATGTATAATTGATTCACTGTCTAATCGTTAGCCTCTCCTACTATCCGATCGCCGCTGCTTTGCTTGGGTGGCAATCAACCGCTCTTTCATTCAACTTCAGACTAATAAGAGCTTCTTTCTGCACACAATTGTATACAAAAGTATACAAAACGTCAATATCAACCTAATCTCTACCTAAAAAAGCCACGCAAGCTATTGCTCACGTGGTTTCATTTTATAAATCATCAAAGCCATTATCTTCTACATTAACTTTTACATATTGACGGGATCGTTGCTCAAAGAAATCCGTTTTGCCTAAATCCACATCTTCATACGCCTTAATCCATTTTAATGGGTTCTTACGATAGCCCTCAAACGGACGATCAACACCGAGCTGATTACAGCGTACATTGGCATAGAAATGCACATAATCGTGAACATCCTCCACATCAAGGCCCTCAATTTTATCACCAATGACCTCATTGGCCCAATCAATTTCAAGCTGAACTGCTTCTCGGAAGATATCCTGTACACGAGCATTGCGCTCAGGTGTATCGTATTCTGGATATTCCTCTAATAGCTCCTGATAAATTTTCACAAATAAATCGACATGGAGTTGCTCGTCACGATTAATATAATTAATCATCGTGGACGTTGCAACCATTTTTTGATTACGTGCTAAATGATAGAAGAATGCAAAGCCCGAATAGAAAAATAGTCCTTCTAAAATAACATCATAGACAATCGCTTCTAACATATTTTCAACTGTTGGTTCTTCTGAAAAAGCACGGTAGCCCTTAATGACAAAATCATTACGGCGTTCAAGAACGGGTTCTGTTCGCCAAAAATCAAATGTTCGATCCTGCTCGTCTTTGTTGACTAGACTGGATAGTACATATGAATAGGAATGGTTATGAATAACCTCCTGCTGTGCCAAAATAATCATCAGGGCATTTAAGCTTGAATCCGTTAAATAGTCGGCAACTTTGCCTGCAAAATCAGTTTGAACACTATCTAAAAGGGCTAATAGTCCAATAATTTTCAAAAATGATTCTTGCTCATCTTTTGTAAGCTCTGGAAAATGCTTGACATCATTGCTCATATTAATTTCAAAGGGTGTCCAGAAGTTGCCTAGCATTTTTTTATATTTCGGATAGGCCCAGCTAAAGCGCACATCATCCCAATTTAAAATATTGGAGGAACGGCCGTTTACTATCCCTGTGGAACGGTTCGGTGCCTCTTTATCCATAATTTGTCGTTTCGTAATTGTTGTCATTATTTTATCCTCCTAGCTTGCACAAGACTCACATTCTAATAATTCTACAGATGTTGAGCGTACATAATAGGTCGTTTTCACACCACTGGCCCAAGCATTCATATGCAGTGCAAGCAAATCCTTCGCCTTAATCGTATTTTGTACATATAAATTAAGTGAAATGCCTTGGTCGATATGGCGTGCACGTGCTGCATTTTGCTTAATTGTCCAATTTTGATCGATGAAATAGGCAGATTTATAGTACCAAGTTGTTACTGGTGATAAATCAGGCACTGTGACTGGAATTTTGTAATCCTTTTTCTCTTCTGAATAGCTCTTTTGGAAAATCGGATCAATCGTTGCTGTACTGCCCGCTAAAATTGATGTTGATGAATTTGGAGCAACCGCCATAACATAGCCATTGCGCATACCTTCTTTCGCCACAGCCTCACGTAAAGCATTCCACTTGTCACTGTTATAGTCACGCTTTTCAAAGTAGGCACCAGTTTGCCAATCAGAACCTTCAAATAAAGGATATGCGCCTTTTTCACTTGCTAATGCGGTAGAAGCACGAATCGTTAAGTAGGCAATTTCTTCATATAGCTTGTCCGCAAATTCTACCGCTTCTTCAGATTCCCACTGTATTTCCTTCAGCGCTAATAGATGGTGCCAGCCAAATGTGCCAAGCCCAATACCACGATAGCGTAAGTTTGTGCGTTCTGCTTGCTTCACAGGAATAGTATTTAAGGCAATAACGTTATCTAACATACGTACTTGAATTGGAATTAAACGTTCTAATACATTGGCAGGTACAGCTTTTCCTAGATTAATAGAGGACAAGTTACAAACCACAAAATCTCCAGGCTTGCGACGAGTCACGATGACATCATCTTCTAGTGTGATGGATTCAAATTCAGTGGGTGACATATTTTGGAATATTTCGGTCCTTTTCTTCAACTAGGTTCGCTAAACCTAATCCGTTCCTTTAAGAACTGCTGCATATCACTATGCAGAGGAGACTATATCATCATCCTCAGCTCTACCTGTAGGATGCTCCGCTTTTCCCTTTATGAATTATCCCTTTAGTGGGCCTCGCTTGAGGGGTACTCTACTCGCTTCTTCACTCATATTTTTCAATGAGCTATGCTTTCGATAGTCGTTAGGCTTTTACTTTTGATTTAGTAAAATATGGTCAGGGAAATTTTGAGAATTCATTCTGTATCTCATTGCATGTGTTGAAATACCATAATGCTTAGCAGCTTCTGTTATGGAATCAAATACTTGATTTCCCACTTTGCAAGGGTAGCCATTAATTTTAAGTTCCTTTTTCGGCATTACTCGTTTATACGCTGGAAAATTATCTGAATTTAGTCTGTAATTGATTGTACTAATTCCTATTTTTAATTGATCTGAAGCAGATGTCACAGATTCATAATGAACATCATCAATGATGATATGTTTTGAGTTGGCTTTTTTCACTGATTCAATCATTTTATTCGTTTTAGGTTTTCCAAATTGATGATTGCCTTCACCAGTCATTTGCTTAACTCTCTGTTTCCTAATTGCCTCTTTATTTGGATGAAAAGTAAAGATATCTCCACCAATTGACGTAATCTTAATGTTGTAATATTCAGTAGAGTTGACAACATCAAAATAATTCAAATAATATTCTTCCAATTCATTTAATTCTTCCTCGGAATAAGCATTACAAATAATTTTTCTCTCAAAATTTTCTTTACCATATTTTTTAATGGCTCTTTTCAAATATACTCCTGATCCTAAATAATTTTCCCAGTTATTTACGCGACCATATATACATTTTCCAATATACTTTTTACCATTTATTTTATTTGTCGTTACATAAATGAACCCATATTCTTTAGAAATAACAACCACTCCTAAAAACGAATATTTGTTCTGTTGTATAAAACTCCAAATATTTAATCAAAAGATTTAGCACGGTGGGTTATCACTGAGTGACTTTCCCCGTTTAACGGAGTTTTCGACAATCATTTCTGATTGAAGGTGCTACAATTAACACAAATTTGAACTATAAATCATTCCTTCATGCTTATTCGGATTCATGCGGTTCACTTCATCTCGATAGAACATGAAAGGTACGCCTGTTTCTAACTGTGAGCGCATAATTCGCTTCATAATATCGATGGCAGGGACGACTTCACGGCTTAATAATGGGTTAGCGATACATTCGGCATATTTCGTTCGGAAGGATCCATTGCCTTTCGTTTCATCATAGAAATCCTCTAATGAGAAGCCCATCACCTCACGTACTTCGTGTGGGTCAAATAAGTGCCAATCTTCACGTGCTTCCACTGCTTCCATAAATACATCTGGTAAGCACAGTCCTGTGAAAATATCATGCGCACGTAAACGCTCATCCCCATTATTTAAACGTAAATCTAAAAATGTAAAAACATCCTTATGCCAAACATCTAAATAGACAGCGATGGCCCCTTGACGTTGGCCTAGCTGATCAACAGAGACGGCTGTGTTATTTAATTGCTTAATCCATGGTAGTACCCCACTTGAGGCACCCTTGAAGCCTTTAATGGACGAGCCGCGGCTACGGATTTTGCCCATATATACACCGATACCACCGCCGTATTTAGAAAGTGTTGCCACATCTGTATTCGTATCGTAAATACTTTGTAAGCTGTCATCCACTGTATCAATAAAACAACTCGACAGCTGACCATGTGTCTTCCCTGCGTTTGATAATGTGGGTGTTGCCACTGTCATATATAAATTACTCATCGCCCAGTAAGCTTCTCGAACTTTTTCAAGACGATTTTCTGTTTCATCCTGCATTAATGTCATGGCGATGACCATCCAGCGTTCTTGTGGAAGCTCTACTGGTGTTTTAGTATAATCACGCACCACATAGCGATCCATTAATGTCTTTAAGCCAATATACGTAAACAACTCATCTCGGCTAGGCTCTAAATAGCTTGCTAATTCCTGAAGCTCATGCTCACTATATTTTGTTGTTAAGCTTTTATGATACAAGCCAGCTTCTGTATAACGTGCTAATTGTGCTGGGAAAACCTGATAAACATCCTTTGGTGAAACACCACGGCGCATCGCAAATTGATCGTATAATTTTTCTAAATAGATGTGCGCGGCTACAAATGTCCAGTATGGCTCCTCCTCGTCAATCAGACTAAGTGTTTGAAGAATCATTGCATCTGCCCATGCCTCAAATGTGGCATTATCATTTTTTCGCAGCCAACGATCCGATAACCTGACAAAGCTTTCAAGCTCATCTTCCGTGTAGCTTTTCATTAACTTAGTCATTTGCTGCTCGATTTGAATTGTCATTGTACATATTCTCTCCTTTTCTATCTCCAGACAACACAAAAAGCGATCATGCAACATCTTATCGGTTACATGATCGCTGTAAAATCAGAAATGGAAATGAAGGACAGGCACACAAAGAAGTGTGCAAATCTCTCGCCTCCACTTCTCAACCCCCGAAGAATGTGTTGCTGTCTTGAACAATGCGGCAGGTCTCCTGGCTCATGCCTCTTTCAAATAATCACCTTCCCGTTTTAAAACAGTGGCCTCTTGATCATTTGTCAGCACTTACAGTTGCGGGGACAGCTTCGGCTAAAGATGACTCTTGCTCCGAATTCCCTTTTAAACCATATTGGTACCGCTTGTCCAAAATACTATATATTGTGTTTTAACTCCTAAACAAATCTAACATATTGTGTTTAGTGTTGCAATAGGTGTTTCGCCCCTTGCAAGTTTTAAAGCGTTACTTTTTCTCGAAGCAAGCCCAATTACAATGCAGTTTTACGTAGTTTTTCAAAATTTCTAGAAAAAATTTTTTGTGCCAGTTGCTCTTTTTCTGAATGTATCCCAAGTAATACCACTGTACTAGGCCCAGCACTTTTCTCAATATTTAAGTCACTTTCAACATGTATGCTGCCAAAAAGTCGAGTAAATTCTGCTTGCAGGCCCTTTGATCCGACTGGCCAAACTTGCTGAACGATATCCTCATTCCATGCACGATAAATAGCTTGAAGCTGTGCAACATCCTCGGGCTGCGCAAGGACTTCGTTTCCTACAAGTGGCAGTCCATACGTATACCAACAAAGATGCTCAAGTTCATTGGATGTACGTTTTTGCGGCTCGCCAAGCATTGTAACTGATAAAGCCGATTGTAAAGTTGGCATATTGGATTCCGTACTACCATCTATCTGCGGGCATATTAGACCAGCCTCCTCAAAAACCTGCTGTATGCCAGCTACATAACTAGACCATGCAGTATCTCCAGAAAAATTTGCTAATATAATATGCTTAGGTAAAGCATTTGCTGTAAGCTGCTCTAAAAAGGTAACACGTGCTGTAAAGTAAGCCGTGAGTTTATTTGAAGCGGACACAATATCTTGTGGCTTTTCACCAATTGCTGCAGCATTATCTGTAGTTGCAATAAGCCCACCTATGTTAACTGCATTTCTCAATGTACTCGCCCGTCCTTACGTAGAAACACCTTAGAGAGTATTGGCATGACAATTGCAACAATAACTAGATTAATAAGAGTTGCCAACGGAAGACTAGTTAGCGACGCCCAATAGAATGCTGGACTTATAATAAAGTAAAATGGTAATGGTGCTACCACACCATTAAAAAAAAGTGCCACAGGCCATTTCCAGAAATGCATACCTTTTTTATGCATCATTCCAAAAATCCAGACAACGATAAACATTTCTGCTGCGATAATTATATGTAATGGTCCGAATGGGAATCCAGTCGTTAAGGCTGTAATAAAATGCCCAATGCCCCCTGCAACTCCTGCGAATACTGGCGATAAAAATACGACACTTAAAAATGCAGGGGCAGAGTCCAACGCAGCAGTCGATATAATTGCTGGAATTTTAATCATCGCTCCAACAGCACAAATGGCAGCTACCATAGCAGTGAACGTCAACTTCGTCAATCTTTGTCGATTCATTCCATTTCCTCTTTTCTGTCTTATTTAATTTGCTCTGCGATACCGTACCAAATGCGCACGACACGTTCTGCTTTAGCAAATAAAGCTTGATACAAGCGCCCACAAGTATCACGTAGTAATCTTGTCTGCTTTTCCATCGGCACAACCCCGCGCCCCATATCAGTAACTACGATATACAATGTCCTATTTTCTTCTAGAGCCTGTAGTCTTGTTAACATGGTTTTGACAAGATTCTCATCCTCCTCAAGATTTTGTGTAACAAGCCACTTTTCCAAGCCTTTTATAACTAATACATCACACACAGGGATAGATTTAGGCAGATAACCATCAACTAACACCACCTCTTGATCTCCAAGCAATGTCATAACATAGTCGGTTTTTCCATTATAGGCGCCTCCGATAAAGACATGCATCTATTTCCCTCCTCCCAAGCTTTCCTTGAAAATGTTAAGGTAAACAATTTATCATGTGGTACATTGTACGACCAAAAGGACTGCTCCATTGGGGCAAATTCTACAAGCAATGCTCGAATAACGCCACCATGTGCGACAACATAATAGTCATCTTCATCCTTTGGTAGTGCAGAAAAACCATCCTTCACACGTTGACAAAATGCAGCAAAGCCTTCCCCATTCGGTGGAGGAGACGAAACAGGATCATCTAACCATGCACAATACCGACGATCAGATTTTAACTCCTCATATGTTTTTCCTTCAAACTCCCCAAAATTGGACTCTCGAAATCGCCAATCAGCTATGTAAGCAGCATTCGGAAAATAATGAGCAGCCGTTTCTCTACAACGTCGTAAATCACTGCCATATACTTTCATAGCATTTTTATCTACTATTGGTAGTCTAGATGTATCAGCTAATGATGAGTCCGTCCAGCCAAGATAACGCTTTTCCAAATTTTCTTTTGTTGGTGCATGCCTCATTAAACGCACAATAACAGTGTTACCCACAATACAACCTCCATTCCCTCAATGGAAGCGCCAAGTAAATCACCAGAAACGCCGCCAAAGTTGCGTAGTGTAAATTGCCGAAAAACCACAAGAGCCATAGCTAAAACCGCTAGAAGCACTATTGGTACAAATGTAAAGCCTACAATAAGGAAGATGATTGTATAGGCTACAATTAATGAGACAAGCATGAAACCAACTAGTACATGTTGCTTAATATGGGATTTAAAAAAGTAGGCAAGCCCTTTTTCTTTTGAACATTTCAGTGACATAAAATAAAAGCTCATTCCTACTCTCGTTAATAATGGAACAAAAATAAGCATCCAGAGTGCGAACTTATGCTGTACGAATAATTCATGCAGTATCACAAATTTTCCAAGCACTAAAAATAACACAGAAAGTACACCAAATGCACCCACACGCGGATCATCCAAAATTTCAAGCCGCTTCTCACGATCCCGATACGAAAAATAGGCATCTCCCATATCAATAAAACCGTCTAAATGTAAACCCCCAGTGAATAAAGCGAATAGTCCAATAATCACAAAGGACAGTAATATCTCACTGCTCGCCGTCCATTCCGTTAAGCTATAGATCACTGCCGCTGTTGCAGTACCCATTAATGCACCTACCCATGGTAAAAAGGCGAACATCCCTGTAACAGTTCCTTTTGTTAAAGATAATTCTTTATGTACTGGCAAAACCGTAAAAAATTGAAATGCAAGTAATAGACTATGCCAGAAATTTTTCATCGTTTTGCCTTCCTTCATTTTAGTTTAAGAACATTATTTCCATTTTTTTACGATACTATAATTTATTTCATAGGCTTCATCTGCCACCGAAACAAACCATTGATGTAAATTCCCTAGCATTTGTCGGTATAATTCTACCTCCTCATTAAGATATGGAGGCTCATCAAATAATTCATTGGATACAACTATAAGCGTGATCTTTTTATCAAGTAATGCTTTTACAGCTATTTTTAAATCACTTAGCTTCTCCTCTAAGCAGCCTGGTTGGTCTACACACGGCTTTCCTTTATCAAAGCCCTCATAGAATGCATTTGTTAGCCATGTTGTGACGCAATCCCATAATACAACATCACCATCCCTTAGACTTTGGAGCGAAGCTACCATCTTATATGGGGCTTCAATAGTCAGCCAATGGATACGATGAGTCCGTCTATCAGCCTGATGACGTTGTATTCGTTTCTCCATTTCACGATCCAGTGCAATTCCAGACGCAATATAAATAAGGCGCAATGCTTGCACCGCTTTCGTCTGATAATGCTCTATCGCCGTTTTTTCTGCAAAATGGGATTTACCACTGCGTACTCCACCAGTTATGAAAATCAATGGCAATGTAAACACCTCCTATTGCAGATGATTAATGGTACCTATCTCTTTCACATGCCATTGCTGTTCAACATGTTCAATTATTGTAACACTTGTACCATTGATAAACGGCTCTGCCCATAGCTGATTTATACTGCGTTCTAAAATGGCATTAATAATGCATTTAATTGTGACAGCATGAGAAACAATTAAGACATTTTCTTGTGGATATTTTTCTGCAATTTTCTTAAGGGTAAACATTGCCCGTTCTGTCACTGCATCAAAGCTTTCAGTATGAGTAGCAACGAATTGAGCAGGGGATTTCGTATATAATTCATACTCTGAGCAGTGTGTTTTTAGAATATCCTCAACCGTTTTACCCTGCCAGTCTCCTAAATAAATTTCTCGTAAATCGTTTTCATAAAATGTTGGGAGCTGGCGATCACCAACAAGAATATGCAGCGTCTCCATTGCCCGGCCACTTGAACTACTAAATGCTGCAGCAATAGATATATTCTTTAAATATTTTTGTAGCTTTTCTGCATGTAAAACACCCACTTCGGTTAATGGTGAATCTAACCACCCCTGTAAACGATGCTCCTTATTCCACATCGTTTCACCATGTCTTACTAGATAAAATGTTGTCACTCTTCTCACTCCTAATTTGCTTTAAACCAAGTCTGCAAACAGTTATGTAAATAAGTCATAGCCGTAATATCTTTTATACCAATTCGGAACCATTCGCCATTTAATCCTAGAAAATTTTTAGTATGACGCAGTACAACACCCTTCGATAAACAATACGTAAAAAAGGCATCTGCTGACTGATGTTTAGGTAATGCAAAACATATATAATTGGTTACACTGTTTGTTACCTGACAACCATTTTCTTGTAAATAACATTGTAATGTTTCTCGCTGGTTCCTTGCATAGGTAATAGCTTGCTGACAATAGTGTTGTTCATCTAAACAGCCTGCGCCTATAACAAGTGCAAAGGCATTTAAATTCCAATGGGCAAGCATACCCTTTAGCTCTCCTACAACAGCTGGGTCCGCAACTAAATAGCCCAATCGCAACCCTGGAATAGCATACATTTTTGTCATCGAACGTACAACAAGCACATGAGGGTTTTTCGCTACGTGTCCGATTAAAGAGTACCCCTCATCCACCCAGTCTATAAAGGCTTCATCAATAACAAGCTCACAATTTACGTTTGCTCCATGAATAATTAACTGTTCTAGCTCTACTTTTTGAGGTAGCACACCTGTCGGATTATTGGGCGTACAAATATAAAGAGCATCTGCATTTACCATTTCTCGCTTTAGTTTCTCCATCGGTAATGCATATTGAACAATATCCTCTACGATAATCGGCACAATATTTGCGCCAACTGCTTGCAATGTTCGTTCATATTCAGAGAAAGTTGGATGAACGATGATAACACGCTTACAAGCATAGCGTCTAGCCAATACAGTAAAAAGCTCAGATGCCCCATTACCAAGTAAAATAGAATCTTTTATCACATGATGAAAAGCTGCAACCTTTGTAAGGAATGGCTCACCATCTGGATCAGGATATCGTTGAATAAGCGGATAAAATGTTCGCCAGCGTGCCTCCACAAATGGCGGTGGCCCTGCAGAATTAACATTTTCGCTAAAATCATAGACATCTTCTGGCATAACGAGCCCTAATTGCCGATAGACATTTTGTGGATTCGCTCCATGATTAGGTAATTGCAAATATTAACACCTCCACTGCTAACATAACAAGTGTAAAGAGCAATGTCGCTATTCTCATATGTACAACAGATGTTGCGATATGCTCCTTTGTTAAGGGGATTAATTTTTCCCCCATAATTGCTCGGTGTGAAACAACCCCTTGGTAGGTGTTTCTACCACCTAGCTGTGCCCCTAATTGCACAGCTGTTGCTGCCTCTAAATAGCCACTGTTTGGGCTGGGATGCTTCTTTGCATCCTGTGCCCAACGTTTTAGGCGTTTTCTAAGGGATACATCTGTTTCATTTTTTGTACCCAATACAATGAGTAGGCCTGTGATACGACTCGGAATAAAATTAAGAACATCATCGAGCTTCGCAGAGAACATGCCAAAGTCTTTATATTTATCATTTTTATAGCCAACCATCGAATCTAATGTGTTTACAGCCTTATAGCCCCATAAGCCAACGGCACCAAATAAAAAAGCATAAAATAATGGTGCTGTTACACCATCACTTGTATTTTCTGACACGGTTTCCACGACACCACGCACAATCTCGTCCTCACCTAGATTATCGGTATCACGGCCAACAATCCAAGATAGCTTCTCACGAGCTTCTGCAAAATCCCCCCTAACAAGAGGTTCATATACTGCCATTGCAGCATCCTTTAGGCTACGCTGAGCCAGTCCAATACCAATAAGAAGCCCTTCCACCATAATTCCCAATAGCAAGCTAATTTGGTAGCTTACTAATAGAATAGCTGTCACTACAAACATGGTTGTGCCCACAACAGCAAGTGCCATGACCATGCCACGGAATTTTCTCATCTTCCCTTTATTCCATAATTCCGTTTGAGATTGAATAAGCTTTCCAATCCAACGAACTGGATGAGGCAATTTAGGAGGATCACCCACTAATAAATCAAAAACAAGCCCGATGATACAGGCAATGACCAATGCCATCATCTTGAATTCTCCTCTTTATCTTTTTTATATTTTTGAATTGCCTCTCGCATTGTCGTATACACACCATGACCTATAACTTTGCCTAGCATCGTAATTGGACCCGCATATTGATGGTACTCCCCTTCCTCTGTTGAGGCAATAAGCAAACTATCTGTTGAGGTACCAGTAGCTTGTGTACCAGTTGTAGGGTCAATAATACCTTCATCAAAAATGGCCTTAACCTTTGCCTCTGTTGTAGAGATCATCGCCTGAAATAATGCCTCATCTGATAGTTTTCCATTAATCAGGACCCAAGTATTAATTGTACCCGCATGATACTGCTCCTGCCGATGATAGGCACGCGTAATATCTACGGCATTGCCGAGTCCAGCCGTTATCATAATGACTAGGTGGATTCCTTCATCAGTAAATTCCCGAATTGTAGCAAATTTAGCATAGACAGCAGTCATCATTGCCACTGTGTTAT
Source organism: Lysinibacillus sp. GW821-FHT14F06 (assembly GCF_058803665.1). Classification (NCBI taxonomy): domain Bacteria; kingdom Bacillati; phylum Bacillota; class Bacilli; order Caryophanales; family Bacillaceae; genus Lysinibacillus; species Lysinibacillus sp. GW821-FHT14F06. The sequence continues at coordinate 193,224 of NZ_JBXAPF010000007.1, read as the reverse complement.
CATTTGGAAAGCCCTCATTTTGTAAAAATTGTTGTAATTCCAAATGTGGCATCCGTTCATCATATGTATATGGCACTGATCGATTCATGAAATGTGTGTAATAGCCAAAGCCTGGATTGTGCATAGCTGAGGATACGACCTTCATCGGTGAAGCTGCTTGTAGAGCAACATAATGTTCGAAAATATGAATATCTTCCTTACGAAGTATGGGCATTATATCGCCTCCTAGTAAACTCAAAATTAGTACAATTATTTATGATGATTGCAGCCATAAAAAAACAAATTCTTACAAAGAAGAATTTGTACTGTCCATTTTTAAATTAATAAATAACTTCAAATTTGAAACTTCTGAATTTTTGTACAGCATCACAACTTCATACTACTCAAACTATTTATTTTCTTTGAAATTGTATCATAAATTTATGTTTTAAAACAATTTAATTTCTTCATATGACTCATTGTCTTTGTTTTAAATTTTTAAAACGAATAACGGACCCAGCAATGATAAATATCCAACCAATGCCGATATAGACAAATTTCATAGTTTTTGTCGAGGATGGTAAAACATCCATGATTGTTAGACAAACAAATAGTATCCCAATCACTGATAACAGCATACCAAATGATAAATTTTTCAACAGAAAGCCCTCCTATCTATGTACGTCCTCGATTTTACCGTATTCTAGCTAAAAAGAAAACACTAATCCAGGTAAGGATTAGTGTTTATTTCCTTATGCTTGCACATGTGCAAAAAATTCTCCATAAAGTGCTTGTAAAATTTTGTTTTCAAATTCTTGGAGTACACCGAAAACTAGACTTACTTCAGATGAACCCTGATTAATCATCTCAATATTTGCACCTGTTTTGGAAATCGCCGTAGCTGCACGTGCAGCTAAACCTGTATTGTTTCGCATACCTTCGCCCACAATAACAATCATTGAAAAGCCATGACGCATTTGCACATCATCTGCCTGCAATTCATTTTTCACGCGTGTCAAAATGCGTGCTTCATTGTCTGGTGTTAATTGATTGGAACGCATAATGACAGAAATATCGTCTAAACCAGATGGTGTGTGTTCATATGAAATATTTTCATCCTCTAAAATTTGTAGCAGCTTACGTCCAAAGCCTACTTCACGATTCATTAAATATTTAGAGACATATAAAGTTGAAAAGCCACTGTCTGCCGAGATACCTGTAACTGGACGACCTGTTGCAGGACGGCTTGGTACGATACGAGTACCTGGGGCTGATGGATTATTTGTATTTTTTATGTTAACTGGCACCCCAATCTTGTAGACAGGCATCAACGCTTCATCATGGAACACGGAAAAGCCTGCATAGGATAATTCGCGCATTTCGCGATACGTAATTTCTTTAATTTCCACTGGATCATTCACGACTTTCGGATTCGCAGAGAACACACAATCCACATCCGTAAAGTTTTCATAAAGCTCTGCTTCCACAGCTGCTGCGAGAATAGAGCCTGTAATATCAGAGCCACCACGGTCAAATGTACGCAATACGCCCGCTTTAGTGTAACCGAAGAAACCTGGGAAAACAATAATTTCTTTTGTGTTTTTAAGTGGTGCTAAATTGATATATGCTTCAGGTAATGCATAAGTGCGTTCTGGTAAATCATTGACCACTAATCCCTCTTTTGGACTTACATATCGTGCCGGCATACCAATTGAATTGAAATAGGCTGCGATAAGCTTAGCATTATTGTCTTCACCTGCCGCTTTAATGCTATCAATAAATAATTCCTTATTGGATTTATCGCCCTGTACACGTTCACGTAAATCCTCCGCAATCACGTCACAAATGGCATTATCTAATGCCAAACCATCTGCAATTGCCTTAAAACGGTTGACCACAGTTTGGACTTTCTCTTCAGTATCTTCATTTTTTACGGCTGCCATTGCTAAATGAATTAATAAATCAGTTACTTTTATATCATCCCCAGAGCGTTTCCCTGGTGCTGAAACGGCAACGATTTTACGTGCCGGATTAGATTTTACAATGTTTGCTACTTTTTGAATTTGTTCTGCACTTGCTACAGATGTTCCACCAAATTTACATACGATCATATCTATCAAATCCTAACTATTTAAAGTAATTGTATGCCTCCAAAAAACAATTGAATGTACACAGTGTACAAATTATCGTTCCTCACGTCAATACAATTTAAAAAATTCACGCAATTTACCGATAGAAAATGGACAATTTTCGCACTGTTTGATTTATTATACGGATTTCATATGAAATAGTTAAGGTTTTTACAAATTTTTTTTATGAAATTCATATATTCGTACAAATCTTTGTCTGAATTAGCTTAAATCGTCTAGTTTTCGGAAATTATCGTCATTAGGACATGTAATAGCTTTACTAAATTTTTTGCAAGATTCTACCCCTGATTTTGTTCCCATTTTGACAGAAATGTAATGGCTTTCTTCTATTATAAATAAAAGAAAACGCTTACCTCATTATGATATGCAGAGAAAATAGTGATGTTTGTGCTATTTTAAACATTGGCAGAGGTTTTCTAGGGACACTGAGCTGTTCTTTGGGCTACACGAGCGGTTTTCTCGGGGACCTGAGCGATTCTTCGAGCTACCCGAGCAGTTTTTTTGGGGACCTGAGCTGTTCTTTGGGCTATCCGAGCGGTTTTCTCGGGGACCTGAGCGACTCTTTGGGCTACCCGAGCAGTTTTTTCGGGGACCTGAGCGACTCTTTGGGCTACACGAGCAGTTTTCTTGGGGACCTGAGCGATTCTTTGGCTTACGTGAGCGATTCTTTGGGCTACACGAGCGGTTTTCTCGGGGACCTGAGCGACTCTT
>NZ_JBXAPF010000007.1:19952-190287 GCF_058803665.1 Lysinibacillus sp. GW821-FHT14F06 | reverse complement strand
CTTTGGGCTACCCGAGCGGTTTTCTCTGGGACCTGAGCGATTCTTTGAGCTACCCGAGCAGTTTTCTCTGGGACCTGAGCGATTCTTTGAGCTACCCGAGCAGTTTTCTCTGGGACCTGAGCTGTTCTTTGGCTTACCCGAGCGGTTTTCTTGGGGACCTGAGCGACTCTTTGGGCTACCCGAGCGGTTTTCTCTGGGACCTGAGCGATTCTTTGAGCTACCCGAGCAGTTTTCTCTGGGACCTGAGCTGTTCGTTGGCTTACCCGAGCGGTTTTCTTGGGGACCTGAGCGATTCTTTGGGCTACCCGAGCGGTTTTCTCTGGGACCTGAGCTGTTCTTTGGGCTACCCGAGCGATTTCTTGGGGCCTGAGCTGTTCTTTGGGCTATCCGAGCGGTTTTGGATCAGCCGCATGTTACATTTATGCACTTATTATCCTTTCGTAAAATAATATTTGAATAAAAAATCTCATACAAATACCCCAATTGATGGCGAGTCTAACAATTGGGGTGAAATTCAATAAAGCATAGGATTGTGCTAACTCTTCACAATCGTTCTTTGAGCCTTTTTAAGTATCCTCTCTGTTGCCTTTGATGGAGAATCTTTTTGCCATTCGTCGCAAAGATTTTTGACCCAATCTGGTTGTGTTTTACTAGCATCATTTAACCAATTTCCAACAGAATCTTGAACATACTTGGACGAATCTGATTTTAATAAATTTAAAATAGGGAGTGCGATATATGGATTTTCTTTTAAAATTTCAATATGCTTGGTCCATACCCCGCGTGGACGAATTGATTCCAAGCTGAATCTACGAATGTTTTCATCCTCACTTTTTGCCCACTCAAATAGCAAATCTACACTATTCTCAATATTTGCTGAAAGATCCTCTCTAATGGACATCCATGCAATTTCCCGAACACCAAAATGATGATCTGCAGCAAAAAGCTTGATATACAACAATTTCTCTTCTAAAGTAAGATCATTACTTTTATTCATAAATGCTGCCCAACATCGTACACTATCCGAAACATGATGAGAGCATTTTTTGATGATATTCTCTTTGTTAGTAGCACTTTCTTCTTTCACGATTGTATCTAATAAACTTCCAATTAAACGTATTGCCTTCATTCCTGTTTCTACTTTTTGGTTTTCAATTTCAGTTAGAACAAATTCTAATTTTTCTTCCAGCCCTAAGGATGGTAGAACATTCTTTAATAAAGTAATATGGTGAACAGCTTGCCATTCCGTTAAATTAACACTCTCTATTTTTCCTTGATTCAGCAGCATTAAAACTTCATTCGGGATATCACTAGCCTTTCTAGCGCCCTTTCTATTTAAAACATCTGCTAGTACTTCCATTCAATAACCTCCTGTATTTGCTGAACATTACTCCTTTAACTAAATAGATGTCACTATTCATATTATTTTTTATGAACTTCCAAATAGAAAAGAAAATCCTTTGTATTTTTATAATTTGGATTTATAAAAATAGTATCCAAAAAATTTTATTGATACAAAATACTATGTCGGTAAAATCGCACTATGACTTTCTACTTTCGAGTTGTCAAAAACACGTTTCTTTTTAGAATATTGGATTTCATGCTCATACGGTAGACTTGTTTTCAGTTTGTCCAATACCTTTGCAGTTTTCTCTACTAAACTTTCCTCTAAAACGACACTTGCTGTAGGTTATCTAAATAGTAATGGACATAATTATATTGGACTTAATTACAATGTATAAAAGCTTAGATTATAAGTCATTAACATTAGATCTCCTAATAAAAGATGGACATAATTATTTAGATAACCGTTATACTGAAAATTAATTTATAATTATTATACAAGAAGTTGTAATTATTATTAATAGGAGACGGATATATGAAAATAGTAATTGCAGAGAAACCAGATCAAGCAGCAAAATTAGCTGCCCCCTTTTCTTTTACAAAAAAAGCTGGTTATTTTGAAGTTAAGCCTAACACATATTTTCCAGATGGAGCACTAATTACATGGGCGATAGGACATCTATGTGAATTGAAAGCACCTGAGGAATATAATCCAACATGGAAGAAATGGACTTTAGAAACATTACCGATTATTCCAGATCGATTCGAATATAAAGTGACAAATTCAAAATATAAACAATTCAATGTGATTAAAAGTTTAGTAAAAAGACCCGACATTAAAGAAATCATTATTGGTGGTGATGCTGGGCGTGAAGGTGAATTGATTATCCGCACCATTTTAAGAGTATGCAGTGTTAATAAACCGATGAAACGTCTATGGATATCATCTTTAACAGAAAACGCTGTAAAAAATGGGTTTGCAAATTTACTACCAGAAGAGAAAACACGCGATATTTATTTTGAAGCACTAAGTCGTTCATGTGCAGACTGGCTAATTGGCATTAACACATCCAGATTATACACGGTACTCCTCAAACGAAATGGCGTGAAAGATGTATTTTCAATTGGTCGTGTACAAACACCTACACTTGCACTAATAGTAAAGAGAGAACATGAAATTGCGAATTTTAAATCAGAACCATTTTGGGAAGTGGAAACAGAGTTTAATTTTGATGGAAAAATGTTAAAAGCAAAATGGCACAAAGATAACATTTCAAGGGTTCAAGAAGAACGACAAGCTATTGCTATTGCTAATTTCTGTATCAATAAAAATGTAGAAATTAATAGTATTAAAAGGGAAATAAAGGAATACGCTCCTCCATTGTTATTCAACTTATCTGCATTACAGGCTACAGCAAACAAGGCCTATAAATTCTCACCACAAAATACACTGGATATTTTGCAAAAACTTTATTTAAAGGGCGTAGTTTCCTATCCAAGATCTGATTCACAATTTTTAACGAATGAAGAAGCAAAAACACTACCAAAGATACTAGAGCATTTAAGTAAAATTGATAAATATAAAGGTCTTCTTCCACCACCGACAATTTCAATTATGAATAATAAAAGATATGTGAATGAAAAAAAAGTAACCGATCACCATGCAATTATTATTACAGAGCAAATACCAGACGTAGCAATGCTAAGTACAGAAGAAGAAAGGATTTATGATTTAGTTGCAAGACAAGTCATCGCAGCACATTACAACAATGCCATATTTTCTTACACAACGATTCATTCACTTGTTGATAAACGTGCAGAATTCATCTCTAAGGGCAAAGTGCTAATGGAAGAAGGTTGGCGTAAGGTTATTTATCATTCTAAAGATAACTCACCTACAGACAAAGATGAACTGCTCCCCCCATTACATGAAAATGAGCAAGGTGTCGTTGCAAAAGCTAACGTAAAAAAAGGGGAAACTCAACCACCAAATCGTTATTCTGAAGGTAATTTGATTACCGTAATGAAAACAGCTGGTAAACATTTGGAAGATGAGGAATTAGAAAAGGTCTTATGGAAAACGGAAGGATTAGGTACTGAAGCTACACGCGCTGGAATTATTGGTACATTAAAAGATCGAAACTATATCGAAGTTAAGAAAAACCAAGTCTTTGCAACAACTAAAGGTATATTACTAATTGAGGCACTAGGTGAAAGTATCTTAACTTCCCCTTCAATGACAGCCAAATGGGAGCAACGACTTTCTGAAATAGGTGAAGGCAACGCTTCTCCTAAAGTATTTTTGGAACAAGTAAAAAAGCTTGCTGACAAATTGATTTCAGATGCTAAAAAGCGTGAAAAGGAATGGGCATTTAATCAAAATGCAGTCTATAAAATCACTGCAAATAATCCGTACAATAAAAGATATAATAAAGAAAAAACAGTTGTTGGGAAATGTATCCTTTGCGAGGGGTCAATCATAGATCATGGCACTTTTTATGGGTGTTCAAATTATAAAACAGCTAATTGTAAATTCTCGGTTTCAAAGAAACTTTTAAGAAAAACTATTTCACAATCTAATATGAAAAAACTCTTGGCAGCTGGTGAAACAGATTTGATAAAAGGATTTAAAAAAGGTGAGAATATTTTTAATGCCCACCTTATTTGGGATGAAAAAGAACGTAAAATTAATTTTAAATTTCCACAATAACTCACAATCCTACTTTCAACATATCGTTGAAAGCCTGTAGCTTATATTAAGAATTTAAAATACCTAATAGCCTTGATAAACAAGCAAAAAGAAAGAGCGTGTTTTTAAAAAATTTAATCTAAACGTGCTCTTTATATATTTTATTGAATCATTCTTCTATAAAAAAAGATTAATCATTTCTATGATATTTCCTCCATTAAAGCTCCCTTTAATGGGGAAATATTCCATAAATTATATTAAGCATGCTCTTTTAATATAGCTGTTTTCTCAAAGATTGTTGCTTCTGATTTTGCTATCTTCTTCGATTAAAGTACCCCGATTATTCAATCGGATTAAATTTAATTAATTTCGCTTGATACATTTTATCCTTATACATATATGTAATATCCCCTCTACTCCCACCTGTTGGAGAAATTTGACCCCCTATTTTCGCAATAAGTTGATTGTCATTTATTTCAAAATAGATAAGATTGCCAGTATATATCAGGAAATAAATGTTCGGGTTTAAATGTTTAATATTAATTTTAAAATTCTTTTTTCCAATTCTAATAATGGCTTTGTTAGGTAATAACTTAGTCTTCACATTTTTTAACACTATTGCAATCGGATCATCAACAAGAACTTCAACTGGTACTTCAACAAGTTCCTTATTTATTCTTTGATTTTGGATATGGAAAACGTGAACTTCTCGTTCTAATATTCCAGTACCAGTACCTTTGATCAAAATTTAATAGGACTCCAATACTCATATTCGTAGTCTTCCTGCCACCTATATAATTCTATGGTAAAAAAACCATCCTTACGTTTAAAAATTTGAACGTTATATTGATTACTTGGAGACAATATTTCTTTTAGAACTTGTTCCATTAGCCCACCATCTTTTCTCGTAATAATGTAAATAGTATAGTATTTCTTTTCAACTAAACTGCACCTTCGTTGAAGAACATCTTTCCACAATCTTTAATTTATTTCACCAGAGATTCCTCATCTTCCTTTGAAATTGAATTAACAAAGACATATAAATTTGCAATGGAGACATTTACTGAGTTTAGTCGTGATGGGAAAATTGATATTAATCTTTCTGAATTAAATCCAAATGATAGTTCTGAACATTTATATGTAAAAAGAATTCAATCAAGCTTAAACAATCTTCGCTTTGCTTGTGACAAACTTAAACAATACAAAGACGTTGCACTAACATGGTGCGTTTGTTGAAGTACATTCATATCTAAAGATAAAAAGGGAGCTGAGATTATATTTCTAGCTCCCTTTAGTCTGTATTTGTAATAAATCCCTAGTTGATTTTTTTAAGGAAATTACTTGTGGCATCACTGATATCTGTAACATTAGTTTGATAGAATCCATGAGAGCCGTCAATAATTTGGGACTCAGCATTTGCACCAAGTCGATTTAAGTGATTTATTTGATACTCTTCTCCTCCTTGTTTTTGAGTAACTGAGGATATTAGTTTCAATACAGGTATTTCTGAAGGGAAGACTACGCTGTTTACCTCATTGACAGCGTCATATAAACTCAAAACCTGATTATAGATCGTATCGTTGAGAACATGATAAGAAAATAATTTATTATCACTGATTTCTTTTTCGGTATAGCCATTTTCAACTGTTTGATCAGAAGGTAGCAGCCCATTGATGATTCGATTAAATCCAGTTGCTTGAAGTAACATATTAAAACCATATAGGATTTATATTGAGGTTATATCGGCTCTGCGTCTTAGCGTCTGGCTCTTTAACTATGATAATTTTAAATTTTTTTATGTTTACTAAACTTTCTTGTTTACATTTTGGACAGTAAAGAGCAAAACTAATTAATATTGTATTCGCATATACTTTAGTGCGTGTTTTTGAACTACAAATTGGGCAGTATATCCATTTGCTTTTTTCACTCATATACCCTTCTCCTTTTCTGTCTAGCTCCTCATATAGTTATATTTTACACAAGCAAATTTTCAAAGTGTATATGCACCATATATATTTTTACAGAAAAAAGGAGACAATCAACATTAGAAAATTCATGGCAATATGAGCAAACATATGTGCAAGTATCGCAAGTTCTAGATTGTGCTTCCAATAAATCCAGCCAAAGAAGAAGCCGGGTAAACCATTCAATAAGATCATTCGGAACCAAATGAATGCGGTCATTTCTGTCACACTTGCAGTTCCACTATAGTGACCTATTGCAAATAATAATGCGCTAACAAATATTGCAAGGATAAAGACCCAGTTCGAAGGTTTTGCTGATTTTCGATCAAATAGTTTCCAAAAAATAAAAACCAACAAGCTCATAAACCCAAAACGCATTAATAGTTCCTCAACAATCCCTCCGTAGAGTAAAGCTGCTAAAAATTCTATTGCATTATAAGGATGTATTAGTTCTTTTAGACCCTCCGGCAAGAGTGGGAATAAAAGATAATCGAATCCTCTTATAACAACTCCTGCAATCGAACCGAGTATGATAGCTAGTTTAATACCTTTTATCCACTCTGACTTTGACTTTTCTCTAGCATTCGGGTGCATAATCACAGATTTTAAACCAACTTTATGAGCAGTAAAAAAACCTATAACAAGAGCAATGATTAAGAAAATATAATTGGGAAGTGTGCCAAGTAAGGCTAACATTTCAGGTGATCCTGAAATCCCCATCATTTCCCTCGCTTGCTCTAATTGGGCCGGGTTTGTCGATAGTGTCGATAGTGCCTTAAGATATAAGGGAACGAATGCAATGATTCCAAGCAAGAGATAAATGAATAGTCCTTTAACACTTTTTTGCTTTGTCATAAGTAACCTCCTTGATTTCAGTATAAGATTCATATAAATATCAATATTTGTTTTATTTACTATAAGACTCTATTAAACAGTTCATTCTTGTTTCCCTCCTCCAAATTGTTTATTCACCCTTAATACGATTACGTTCGACTAATCGTTCACTTACGAAAAAATAAATAAAAAAAATCTCAGGAATTTGAACCTGAGACCTTTCTTTTAAATATTTTTCTTGCAAAAATAAGATAGATAATAAGATACGTTGGAAATGTAATAAGGCCTAAAAAGCCCCATAGCCAAGCATTGTGTCCCCTCTTCCGTGCATCCCAAAACATCCATGAGCTCTGACAAATCAGAATGGATGCAATCACGACGCATAACCAAAGCGGTGTGCTACTTAGTTTGTTTGAGATCATTCATTACTGACCTTCTTTCTAGTTTTGTTAAGAGCTAAGGGCAATAAGATAATCCCCACAAGCTGAAAATAAAGAATAAGAATTGGCTGACGATAAACGACAGCAATCCCAACCGAAAGCACAAATACTGCAACAGAGATAAACGTGAGGAGGTCTTTCCATTGTTTTTTTCGTATTCTTTTTTTCTCTAATTCAACATTTTGTTGAAACCATTGTAAGTTTGGAGTAGATACTGGATTCCATTGATCCAGTTTTTCTAAACCATCTATTAATTGCTTAACCGTTATTTCATCTTCATCATCCAACATAGAATTACTATTTTTAGAATCATACTCCTTCAAGTTCAGCCAACTCCTTTCGTACATTTTTTAGACCATTTGAAACTCGAGATTTTACTGTTCCTTCTGCAATACCCATCATTTTTCCAATTTCCTCATATGAATATCCGTAATAATGCTTTAATACGATTGGCATACGTATTTCTTCATTAATCTGAGCAAGTACATCAAGTACATCAGTCCATTCTTCGTTCATATTGGCTGCATTCCATTTCATTTTTCGGAGCGCTTGTTCCTGCTCTAGCCAGTTTTTCTCCCGCTTCTTTCTACGCTGTTGATCGATAAAAAGGTTCGTTGCGATTGTGATGAGCCATGAGGAAAACTTGGATTCACCATTATACAGTTGGATTTTTTCAATACACTTCATCATCGCCTCTTGTGTTAAATCTTCTGCGATTTGTGGATGAAGGGTAACTTTCATTAAATACTTTACGAGGAACGAATAATTCTGTTGTAGCAGTTTCGAAAGAGCCAATGTATCCCCTTTTTTCGCCTTTCGAATTAAATCCTTTTCATCCATGAAATCTACTCCATACAATAATGATTTATATGTAATACGACTAACTGGGAAAAATCGTTCATTTTCAAAATAAAGAATCACAACAAAAACATTTTGCCACCTATTAGTATTTATTAAGTTTACATGAAAGTTATATATTTGACCAAAAACCAAAATATTGTTGCTCCTTCAACGAGTTCAAAATAATTGTTTAATTATTATAGTATTATCAAACTACTCACATGATTTGACACCCTTGCTCTTGGCTAACCTCTACTTCTGTCTTCGAGGTTCGGGACTTACACCCTATAGTTCATACACATGCCGGGCGCACCTAAAAGAACTCATTTTGAAAAAATTAATCAAAATGAGTTCTAACAAATATTTTTTAGTTTTTAAACACGGGTATTCGAACTTAAAATTACTCCAATGATTATTTCAGAAGTAAAGTTATCATCCTCACTGTAAAACATGTAGCGCTTCGAGCTTTATTAAACTTGCTGCAAATCTTTTTGGACCACTTTTAAATAAATAAGTGCCAATATTATTCAGCTTTTTTCACCATAAAGCACACAAGCATACATGGTTCACTGCTTTTATTAACACACCAATGCTCTTCGCCAGCAGGAATTAGTGTTGCATCTCCTGCCTTTTCCACACTGTATTCACCATTACTGTATGTTTCAATTTCTCCACTGAAAATATAAGAATATTCATCTTCATCATGACGGCTCATGCCCACAGTAGGAACACGTTCGCCTGGTAGCAGAGAAATAACACTCATGCTCACTTCTTGGAAATTCCCCTGTTTTGTAAAAAATTTTTTCATTTCATACATTGGCATGCCAATGGGCTCGACTTGATTAATATTAATTTTTTCCATTTTATTTACCACCTATTCTTTTTGAAGTTTTGGATCTAGGAAGTCTCGTAGACCATCCCCTACAAAGTTAGCACCAATCGAAATTGAGAATATAGCTAACCCTGGGAAGGTTGATACCCACCAATTTTGAATAACCTTTGCCCCATCTGATACCATTGAACCCCACTCAGGTGTAGGCGGCTGTGTTCCTAGTCCAAGGAAGCTTAATCCAGAAAACATCAAGATTGCATTCCCTAGATCAAGTGTTGCCATAACCAGTAGTGGACCAAAGCTATTCGGTAAAATTTCTAAAAACAGAACTCGAACATGTGAAGCACCCATCACGCGCGAAGCAGTAACATACTCGCTTTCTTTTAAGGAGATAACCATTGAACGCATCAATCTTGCATAATTTGGCCACCATATAATGGCCATTGCAATTACCGAGTTTATAATACTTGGACCAAGTGCTGCTGCAATTACCATCGCTAAAATAAGTGGTGGAAATGCCATAATAAGCTCTGAGAAACGCATCATTACTTCGTCTACTTTCCCACCTTTATATCCTGCTATTCCCCCATAGAAAATACCAAAAGAAAATGCAGTTATCACAGTAATTATACCTGCTGTTAGAGAAATTCTAGAACCATACATAACACGTGAGAATACATCACGTCCCAACTCATCAGTACCAAAGAAATGTGAAAAGCTCGGTGGCTGGTATCGAATGGATAAATCTTGTACAGTTGTACTATGTGTAGCGATTAATGGTGCACAAATGACAACGATTATCCAAAATGCACAAATGAATAATCCAAGTTTAAAAAGAAATCCTTTTTGAGTGATAAAAGAGCTAAATTTTCTCATTATTTATACCTCACCCTCGGATCAATAATCCCATAAAGGATATCAATTAGTAGATTAATAACAACATAAATAAAAGCAATTAATAATGACACACCACATATAGCTGGGAAATCAAGTGAAACGGCAGATAGGTAGGCATACTGTCCAATTCCAGGCCAAGCAAAAATATTTTCAACTAGCACCATTCCACCTAGTAAATTACAAAATCCTATTCCAGCTACTGTAATGACCGGTATCATTGCATTGGAAATCGCATGTTTAACGATAATTCCAGATTCCTTCAGACCCTTAGAACGAGCTGTACGTATGTAATCCATTGACAACACTTCAAGCAAATTAGATCTTGTTTGACGAGCAATTAGTCCCATAGTAAAGAATCCTAATACCGTTCCTGGTAGAATCAAGTGCATAGCCACATCACCGAATAATTGAAAATTCCCGCTAATAATTGAATCTAGTAGAAGTAATCCTGTTCCTCCCTCAGGAGTTGTTGCTCGTGCATCAATTCGACCAGGTCCAGGCGTAATGCCTAAAACGGAGGAAAAAATATTGAGCATAATTAAAGCAAACCAAAAGCTCGGTACAGATACCCCACTAACAGAAATGGTACGAATGACATGATCAATAGCCTTATTTCTGAAAATTGCAGAGATTGTTCCAAATAGAATACCTAACACTAAGGCAATCACCATCGCTACTATCGATAATTCCAATGTTGCTGGGAAGAACTGCATTAAATCATCAAACACAGGTCTGCCTGTTCGTATTGATGTACCCAAATCACCCGTCAATAAGTGTTGGAAGTACAGAAGTAATTGACTAAAAAGCGACTGATCTAGTCCCCACTTCTCTTTAAAAGCAGCAACAATTTCAGGATTATTCATTGCACTTTGGCTCAAATTCGCAGCAACCGGATCACTCGGCACTAAATGCGAAAGAATAAAAACGAAAAGTGCCACACCAAACAATAAGAAAAGCAGAAACAATAGACGCCTAGCAATAAATCTAAGCAATTCGGATCACACTCCCAACTAGAATACAACTTCCTAGTAAATCTCAGGTAAGTAGCTACCGTATATAGTTACCTACCTACGAGTAGCTGCTTAATCATAAAAAATTATTTTGAAAGCTTTAATTCATTTAATCGTAATTTATAAAGGTCGTTGTAAGTAACACCTTCAAGGTTGGCACCTACAGCAAATGATTTAGGGTGCTGTACTAAGAATGCATATGGACTATTTTCAGCAACTATTTCCTGCATCTTCTCAGAAATTTCTGCACGTTTTGTAACATCAATTTCTACTTTCGCTTGTTCAGCTAAACTTACTAATTCTGCATTAGCTGAAGATTCCCAGTTTGCACGTTTTCCTACAATATCACCTGGAATAAATGCTAATTGATTGCTTAGATCATAGTAGTCAGGAGACCAGTGCATCACTAGGAATGGCGTTTTCCCATTTCGATAGTCTTCGATAACAACCCCAACATCTCCAGTTTGAATTTCCACATTAATATTAATTTTCGCAAGATCTTCTTTTACTTTTTCAGCAATTGTTACCCATGAAAGTCCTTCTGAATCGTAATTAGCAGCTGTTAAAGGTACTGTAAAGCCTTTTTCATACCCTGCCTGCTTCATCAATTCCTTTGCCTTTTCTAAGTTTTGATAATTATCTGGTCTAGATTTTGCGCCAACAAAACCATCTTGAACAAATGACATTGGTAATAGTGCGCCATCGCCCGCTAATAGCTGGAAGCCTTTATAATCAAGCGCGTAACGAACAGCTTGCTGAACAAGTGGGTCCGCCATTTCTTTTCCTATTTCAGTACTATTATTCATTAGTAAGAATGAAATTGTTGAAGTTGGTGAAGATACTACCTTGGCATTTCCACCCTCTTTGATGCTTTTCACTTGGTCAGGTCCAACGCTTAATGCTACGTCAATTTCACCTTTTTCAAGTGCTTTAATTTGTGTATTTGGATCCGGAATTTCTTTGATAATAACCTTACTCGCATTCACAGTACCCGTATAATTCGGATTCTTTTCAAAAACCATCTCTGTATTTGGAGTCCACTTCGTTAATACATAAGGACCACTACCTGCTGATGCCCCATCAAGGTAAGCAGTTGCTGCATCCGTTGAACTTGCATCTGCTGCATCTGAACCACCTTGTTCCTTCACAACTTTGCTATCTACAACTGCAAAGGCATTACTTGTAAGTTTTGAAAGGAATGATGCATCCTTTTCCTTAAGATTGACAACAACAGTCTTGTCATCTGGCGCTTCCACGCTAGCAACTCCTTCTGCAAGAGCAGAAGCATTGTCTTTTAAATTAATTGTACGATTAAAACTAAATACAACATCCTCTGCAGTTACAGCATTACCGCTCGAAAATTTACGACCCTCATCTAGCTTAAATGTATACACAAGCCCAGAATCATCTACCATATACTCTTTTGCAAGTGCTGGCTTTGGTGTAAGGTCTGACCCTTCCAACGTGTATAAATTCTCATATGTTGCATAGAAATAGAAATTTCCAAACACTTCATAAGCACGCGCTGGATCTAACGTTTTCCAGTCGGAAGCAACCCCAATTACGATTGTATCCGTGTTAGATGTGCCTCCAGATTCATTTGTTTTTTCTTCTTTATTGCTACAGGCGATAAGCGATAGAGCCAATACCAATAGGATGGATAGTAAAGAAAATTTTTTCATCATCTAAGTTCTCCTTTTATAATAAATTTATAGTTTTACTTTGTATGCAAATGACATGCTGCAAAGTGCTTACTATCTGTTTGAATAAAGTCAGGCTCCTGTGTTTTGCAAATATCCATCGCTACAGGACATCTTGTATGAAACCTACATCCGGCAGGCGGATTAGATGGACTTGGCACATCCCCTGTAAGAATAATCTTTTCTCGATGTTCATCACTAATATCTGGAACCGAGGACAGAAGCGACTTTGTGTAAGGATGTTGCGTTTTTTCATATAGTTGATCACGAGTAGATAATTCAACAATTTTACCTAAATACATCACTGCGACTCGGTCACTAATATGGTGAACAACACTGAGATCATGCGAGATAAATAGATAAGTAAGGTTCAATTGTTTCTGTAAATCCTCTAGTAAGTTAATGACCTGTGCTTGAATCGACACATCTAAAGCTGAGACAGGTTCGTCACACACGATAAGCTCTGGATCTAGTGCCAATGCTCTAGCAATTCCAACCCTTTGTTTCTGACCTCCTGACATTTCATGAGGATATCTATCAAGAAAACGATTTGCTAGACCAACCATATCCATTAGCTCTTTAATTTTTGCTTCACCATTTTGTATTTTATGAATTTTGAATGGTTCTAATAAAATTTGCTTAATCGTTCTACGTGGATTTAAGCAAGCAGATGGATCTTGAAAAATCAGTTGTGCCTTTTTAGCAAAATTTTTCCGTTTTGATTTTGAAAACTTTGTAATATCTTCGCCATCAAATAATATTTCAGATCCCTGGTCTGGTGTATATAGACCAAGCAATGTCCTGCCTAGTGTACTTTTACCACAGCCACTTTCGCCCACAAGACTAAATGTTTCACCCTTTTTTATCGTAAAAGAAACATCGTCCACTGCTCTAAGTAAACCTTTTTTTCCATCTGGGCTTTTAATATGAAAGGTCTTTTTTAAGTGTGAAACCTCTAAAATATTTTCTGTGCCTTTGCTGTTTGATACCGTATCTATACTATTGGAATTATTTTGTACCATTCACATCACCACCCTTTTCAGATCCGTCATAAATAAAGCATTTTACTTCACGACCATCTTCTAGTTGAAATAATGGTGGGGCTTCCAATTTACATTTCTCTGTTGCAAATTTACAACGAGGATGAAAACTGCAACCTTTTGGCATATTCAGTGCATCAGGAACACTACCTTCAATCGCTTCGAGTCTTTCCACTTTACTAGAAATTTTAGGTATGGCATTAAGCAATCCTTTTGTATACGGATGAAGAGGATCAGCAAAAACCAAATCAGTTGGACTTTTTTCAACAATTTGTCCAGTGTACATAACTACTACTTTCTCACACATTTCCTTCACAACACCCAAATCATGAGTGATCATAATAATACTCATATTCCTCTTTTTCTTTAGACTGTTCATTAAATCTAGAATTTGCGCTTGAATCGTAACATCTAATGCAGTAGTAGGCTCATCAGCAATTAATAGTTTGGTATTGCAGGCTAAAGCGATAGCTATCATAATTCTTTGTCGCATACCACCTGACATTTGATGTGGATATTCATGAAATCGCTGCTCTGGAGAAGGGATTCCTACCATTCTTAGCAATTCAATTGCTTGTTTTTTTGCCTCTTGTTTACTTACACCTTTTTCGTGAATCAAGATTGGTTCCATAATTTGCTTACCACAAGTATGTAAAGGATTAAGTGAGGTCATTGGCTCTTGAAATATCATTGATATAGAATTTCCTCTAATCTTCCGCATTTCATGAGGTGAGAGTTTTAACAAATCTAAACCATCAAAATCAATATTTCCAGTGATTTCACTATTAGCATTTTGTAAAAGTCCCATTATCGTAAGGGAGGTAACACTTTTGCCACTACCACTTTCACCAACGATTCCTAATGAACTTCCTTGGGCTAGTTCAAAGTTTAAATTATCTACTGCTTTGACAACACCTTGACGTGACTTGAATTTAATCGTCAAATCCTCCACTTTTAGTAATGTCATCAGTTTCACCTCTTTCAAAAGTATTGTTAAAAATAATTGCAAGAATAGTACTAAAAAATTAATAGATTGATAATTCCGAAAATTCAATACATTAATCTTTAGCACACAATTTGGCTTGAGGAACATTTAATTAATTATTGCTCTATTATCTAAAGCAAGTAATAGTGTATAAGTTCTTTAAATAGATCCGTTTTGAAATTCTAATATTCCTCAAGTAAATAAATCTTAAAACAACTAGATAAATTTCCTTTTTATTTATTTAACTAAAAATAACTGGAGTGATTACGGAAAGTAATACAGTCTCCTGATTTAAAGGATTTTCCCATATATGAGTGAGATTTGAAGGGAAATGTATTGCTTCTCCTTCACGCAAATAATATTCTGTCTGGTCAATAGTGAATAATACTGCCCCTTTTAGAACGTAATAAAACTCTTCACCTGGGTGTTTAAATGGTTCGTTTTCTTTTTGAAGAGGCTTTATTGTTACAAGAAATGGCTCTATTTTTCTATCTGGAAAATTATTGCTTAACCTAACATAAGTAGAATCAGAGCTTTCTATTTTAAAAGGTTTTTGATTTTGCTTTTTCACTGCGTAATTTAGATCTTCCGTCTCCTCAAAGAAATGAATCATCTTCACACCAAATGCGTCAGCAATTTTTTTTAAGGATGTGATAGCTAATGATGATGTTCCTCTCTCAATTTGGGATAAAAAACTGACGGATAATTCAGTCTTTTCACTCAATTCCTTCAAAGTCATACCTTGTTCAAACCTTAATTGCTTTATTTTTTGAAAAATTTCTTCCATAACTGAATTCCTTTCTCTTAACAGAAGAATAATTACTGTATAACCGTAATTTATTACAATCTTATCATAATTTTTAAAAATGTAAATTAAATTTTAAAATATTCTTTATATTCTTAATATAATATTTTTTTAAGATACCTTTGTAATATAGCAGCAATACTATAAAAGATTTGTTGATTTTATATAGATAATAAACGTTTAGAAGCACCAAGAATGCTGACTACTAAAGAAAAAACAAACATTTTAAACAGATGAGTGGTAATAAAGGATGGATGTATTGGTTTATAATCTATTTGAAAGAGTAGGCAGTCATAAATTATAGTGAAAACAGAATGTGGAAAAGAACAAGTTAAAAAATAATGTACTTTTCTGGTCATTGGAAGGAGTTATAGCCCTATTTTATAGCAGGTGGGTTTTAATGAAGCTGTAAAATGGTGTATGTTTAACGAAAAAATTCGATAGGCTGCAACTAGGTGAGCAGATTAAAGATGGGCTTCTAAACGAAGATTACTAATTTAAGGAGCTCGTATACACTTATACAGGAGAATTTAAATGTAAATACTGAAGTGTGAAAAGGGACACAACTACCAAGACCACATTTTACGAAAAAAAAAGAAACTATTTGATATAAATTGATCAAAATAGATTCTTTCTTTGTGAAGGATTGTTTAATTTTCATTAAAAATTCGACTACTTTCTTCTGTTGAACTTCAACAAATGCGCTCTTCAACAATTTTCTTATCTAATGTAAATGGTTTCGTAGAAGATGCTTTTGGCACAATAAAGTATACAACTGTCATATTTTATCCCCTACTATGAGTTGGCCATCTATTATAAGTATCGTAGCCATAGGAATGGGTTTGTTCTCCTTCGTTTACCTTAATTCGAATGGACATTCCATCTCCTACACTGGTATTGATAGAAAACGTGCCATTAAAAGCCCGAACCCTCTCTTGCATCCCCCTGATCCCCATTGAATCGGCAAGAATGATTTCATCCATTTTACATCCTATACCATCGTCAAAATAATTGACTTCAAAACCTTCTTTGGCTTCTAAGAGATGAATCTCAACAATGTTAGCATGCGAATGTTTCAAAGCATTATTCAATAGCTCTTGGAAAAGACGATAAATCATTAAATTTAAACGTTCATCCTCTAAATAAAGACGATCAATGGTGTAAATTAGAACAAAATCAGTTCGTTTATGAAATTTTTGGATAAGTTTTTCAAGCGCTGCATTTAAACCTAATGTATCTAATAGTGGCGGTTTTAAATTTTCACAATATCCTCTTAAATCAGTCAACGATGCAATCATATGATCATGAACTACAGAAAGATTCGTTTGAATATTTGTGTTTGTCTTTGCATGGATAACTACATGCATTTCTCTAGCAATATGGAGCTGCTCTTGTAAAATCGTATCATGAAGTTCTTGCGCTAATTGATACTTTTCTTGTTCAAATCGAAGCCATAGTAGCTTATTGAGCCACGGTAACTGATCATTATCTGCTTCCTTCATATGCTTTAATTGTTCTAAAAGTTCTTCAACCATTTTAGTATTTTCTATAAAATTATTTAAATATAAAAGCAATAATTCTAGCCATAATAATTCCTCTTCCTTTAGATAGATAGATTTATTATGATCTACGACTAGTATTCTTTTATAATTTACATCTTGGTGAATAAAAGCAATATAAAAATGCTCAGTTTTCTTTATATCCCCCAAGCGTAGTTCTTCTAGTAAAACTTCATCTATTTGATTTTGTGTATATTCTTTTGATTTGCTTAATGAAGTAACATGATGTGTTTGAAAACCATTTGTTAGTACGTCGATATGATTAATCTCAAGATGCAAAGCAACTTCTAGAACAAATTTCTCCAATAAGTCTTCAATCTTTACGACTCTTCCAATACTATCAATGGTCGTATACATTCTATGGATATAATCTCCCTTTGTTGAAAAAAGGATTTTTCGCTTATGATAATCTATTTTTTCTTTAATATAGAAAAGGGCTATTAAAGAGAAAAAGGAAAAAAGGAAAATTTCTGTCATTCTTGAAATAGCTATATCAGTTATCCAGTAGAGACCAATTAATAGCCAAACTGTAAAAGCAAATGAAAAATTAAAATAATGACGTATGCGAGTTATATAGTACTCCATATCAAATATACGTTCAGTGAGCTGTGTACATATGAAGCTGTATGGTATAAGCAACAAAAATAAGGAGCATATATCGGCAGAAATTATATATTTATGAAAAATAATTTGCGGTAAGGCAAACAAAAAAAGGAATGGTAAAAAAGGGCTAATAATGCTTAATAGAAAAATTTTCAATTGAGGGGTTTTATATTTTAAATAGCCTATCCCTAAAATACCAAAAATTATTATTAATAAAATAAAAAATAACCACAGGGTAAAAATAGAGAATAAAGTATTTGTAAATGGGTAGATGATACTAAAAATACTAAAAGAAGAAACTATAATTACAGGAAGTATATATATTATTTTAATGTTGTAGATAAATAACCATTTTAAATTCAAAAATAAAAAATAATTTCTTAAAAAGTGAATCAAAAGAACAAGACAAAGTATCATACTACTTCGATTCACAACTGTCCCAACATTATCTAACATTCCTGATGCGCCAATACTAACATAAGCCAATGATACGGTAAGAATAAACAGAATAAGTAAATTTATCAAACTCGAATTCTTTTGTTTCTTATATAAGTAGAGAGAAACAATTAAACTTAATAAAAAATAACATGCTGGTAAAAAAAATATATACAAAAATTGTTCAGGAATATCAGATGGTTCTAATTGTAAATGAATTAACTGTCCATCTTCTTGGTTCACAAACTTTAACTCTTTAGCCACTCTAATTACAGGATCATATTTAATAATATTTAGTTCATTAATATTGTTACCATTAACTTCCAAAATAATATCCCCTGCTGAAATCCTTTGCTTATTTGCCCATTCCTTATAAAATGGCTCAATTATTAACCATTGTCCATTCTCTTCTTTCAGTTTAATTCCCAAATAAGGCGTGCTATAAGTTACATATATCAAATAGCTTCCTAATATAAGATAAGTACTTATAGTAAGCCAAAGCCAATTACTTTTCAAAAAGTTTAGTGCCAAAAGCCCGTTTCTAAACATGTCTCATCCTCATCAAAGGATGTTATGATTGCCTTCTGCTCAAGCTCTGTAACACCAACTAGAGAAGCCTTATTTTCTTTTAACAATGTAAGTAGTGATGGGTTTTTTTCCAAATATTGAATCATGTTAATCATAAAATCTCCTCATTTCATTAGTTTTTATAGTTACATTTTTCGGCATAATCAATTGATTTTCAATCTCTATTAACTTTAGTATTTTACCATTCAATTTTTTATAAGGGATTAATAACCATAAATGCAACTATACTTATATTATACTTTTATTATCCAATTTATCAACATAATTTTCTAAAAATTGCTAAAATTCAATATATCGGGTGCTGATTTTTCTAAGAACAGGCTTTGTCTTCTTCATTTTTTGACAATTTAATTTTATATGTCGATATTGTAGTCTTAGAATATTTATTAAATCAATAAACCTCGATAAAAGCGCTCAAAACACGCTCTTAATAGAATTCGTGGAAGATCTTTTTTAAATATCCTTCTATTTCAACATTGATTTGTATTTTCAAAAGAATAATCAAAAATTCAAAATCTATGTTCTCAATACACCCAATCAATATTTTATCCTTCCCATAAACTCGCTCAGTCTCAAATTTCTCAATGACCTTCACTTTTAAAGATCATCTTTTACCTTAATAGTGCGAGTAACTCTTCTAATCCTTCCCCTTTATCTATTGTTAATAAAAAATCCGTTGTAGTCAGAACAATTGAGTATTGTGTCTTAAGGTTGGGATGTTTGATACCTACTTCATCTGCAATGACAATTGTTTCTTCAAACGTCAATGAAGGAAATTGTTAACAAATATCAACAAAAAATAAGAGTATTCAGTTAAATATAGTGGTATGGCTCCAAGTCATATAAGAATTCATGCTACCTATATATTAATTAAAATGTGTGTTCCTTCTCAATGATGAAACATCTGCTAACTATAGCAGCTAGCTTGAAATAGTCCTCAAATGATTTGAATATACATTTTAAAAACATCAGCAAAGGTTTTTCAAATACTACATACTCTTTTTTGGACTCTTAATGATAATGGAATAACACCAAAATGGGAGCACCTTTTTCGCTTTCCCAAAGCTCAACAAAAAAGCAGTATCCATAAGGGAAATCATTCAAATACGCTTCATCATCAAGGCAGATATTATATTTATACTTCGAATACCATTCAGACTTAACATCATTTATCGATAATAGCTCTAGCTTGCTTTTCTGCTCTGTTTGATAGTTACAGATAAATACCTGTTCTACTATGCTATTAAAAATCATTTCTCCAAGTTCCTGTGACATAGGAGTATCAGGATAAAGTTTACTTGAAACTAATGCTTCATCGTTATAAATCTGATTTTTATATTTGTCTATGAAATAGCCTTTTTTTCTCACAATGCTCAACCCTTTTTGTTTTACTTTCGTTCTAAATATTAAATTCTTATAGACATACCTGTCATTTTAAATCTGAACACTTCTCACCTACCACATCCCCAACATCTGTTCTTCTCGAAACAGATAATACTAGGATTTCTGTTAGGTTTCAAATTTCAACAGAGCTATATTAATTAAAGTATAATCATAATATAGTTGAACTTAAATAATTGCCTCTACCTAAAAAAGTTCTTATATTTAAAATTCATAAAGAAAAGGAGATTACGCAATGAGCTATGACTTAATGGTATTTGACAAGGAGCAAGCACCTAGCAATAAGGAAGCTTTTTTAAAATGGTATGATGAACAGACAAAATGGACAGAGCCACATGATTATCAAACAGTGGCTTATACAAGCCGAGCATTACAAAAATGGTATGAAGACATGACTCAGCAATTTCCCGATATGAATTTGGCATATGAGGAATTACTGGATGAAGATGAGGACGATGAGCTTGAGAGTCGTTTCACTGAATATAGTATTGGCTATGCTATTATTTATACTGCTTTTGCTTGGTCAGTCGCAGATGAAGCCTTCAACGTAATGAAAGAGCTTGCACAAAAGCATGGAGTCGGCTTTTTTAATGTGAGTGGTGATGGTGAAGTCGTCAGGTAATAAGACCTAAATAAAAGTTAACATAAAAAGGAATGCTCCACGCATTCCTCTTCTTTTGTAAACCATTATCTAGTCAAAACTGGCAGAGCTTATCAATCAAATATCGACAGCATTGCTAGCCAAATTGGCATGTTCACTCCGCATGAAGGACAGTTTGTCTCACCAGCCAAATATGGCAAATCGCGGGCTAGTCCATGTTCACCAATCGTTGTCACTTGATCCGCCAACACCGCTTGGTCCGCATCCGAAAAATTAGACACAGGTATAACTATATGGACCTCTTGTTCCTCTTCGAACACAGGGTCTTGCGCAAATGCCTGTATACACTCACCCTCTTCATTTGGCCATAAATATACATCCTGCCTGCACTCTGGACATACTGCAATGTACTCATCTCCCGACACAAATGTCATTAGCATATTCGCCACCTTGTAAGATCCCCGAAAAGCTGCATCAGCGGCAAGAATATAACGCTTTTCCACATCATCAACTGGAGCATGAGCAGCATGGATACGCACCTCTTCTCCTAATAATGCTACATCGCGAATTGCCTCTATATATCCACTATAGATGTCCTCACAGATTGATGCTCCTACATCCTCAGCGAGCTCCGCCCAAGCTATAGGATAAGGCGTCGAGTCGTTCTTGTCACGGCTTGCTTCGATGATGCCGCATGTAATAAACAAATCTCGCTGCACTTCAGGAACTTTCGTCGAACAAGCAATCTTTGCTAAATAAGGAACTGCCGCATATGTGACCGTGTAAATCGTATTCTGATGAAACAAGTATTCCTGAAAAAGCTCATCAGCCGTTTCTTGGTTGTATTCCTGCATCAACTGCTCTAGCAGCGTTGGTACGTTCTCTCCAGATCCATAGGGTCCCATCAGCTTCCCCCATGTATCGCTAGTCCATTCAAGCAAAGTAAGCGCCCCCTTGTTTCTCTTTCTGATTGTCTGCTTTCCAAAAAAGCTTCTCTTATATTCATCGATAAATATAAACATATATTTACCACATAATTAAGGTTAATCTTAAAAATTTGCACTTTTTCAAAATCTCTACATACTCAACGGGACTTTTTCCTTTGAATTTTATTAATAGATTTACTTTTGGATTTCACTCATTTTTTTAATGTTCTGTTAATAAAATAATTGCATGATACACATTTAGGGAGTAACGGGATGTAGCATATTCTTCATGGTATTCTCTTCAGCACATGCAGTTTCTACTACTTTTCTCCATTCTTCGGCTCGGAATTCATCCACAACTATGAATTTTCTAAGTGATGTAATAGACTTTGTTTTTTAATATTTATAATATTCCTCTTGTTTCTATAAGCAAAAAAATATTAAGAATAATAAATAAACAGTACTTCTATTTGTTCTAGACTATCTTCAAAAAACATCGAGTAAACTACTCTTTTTGCCTTACAACAGTCCAATATGTATTTAACATTCTGGTTGGAACAATGATTGATTTCAATAAAGTCTAACTTGGTTCACTGTAAAAAATTAGTGACCCTATTTGATAAAAGTATTGTCCTCTTTAATGCATACATGAATTACTCCAGTTCTACTGACATGTACAAGTACATCTTTTATTTCTCTATCTAAAACCTGTTCGATTGCATATCTAATTTCCCATTCCTTAACTTGACCATTAGCATTTGAAATGCTTGCATGACTAGTATGCTTGTCTTCAATGTGTATAATTATTGTCCCTTTATGTTCGTAGACTTTTACAACGCTTCCAATAAAATCAGCTGCAACTTTATCTACGTCAACTACTCCTTCATTTGTTATATCTCGAAATGTTCTACTTGAAAACTGATAGATTATAGCCATTTTATTCCCCCTCCCTGCCAAATGATGTTTATTTGTTACAACTAAAAATGCTCAGACTCAATTGTGTGCTTGGAAATACGTAGCTTGATTACTAAATTACCGTGTACAACTTTAATATTTTTGATTAATAATCCACGATGTAAAATTTCTATTAAAAATCCAAAAAATGTTTCTAATTAGAAATAAAAAAATTAGACTCAAATCTCACATCATTTGAGTCCAATCTTTTTGCGCAATGAATAACATTTGTCATGTTACATTCATAAAATAACATATCACTCTGAACAATTTCTAAACAAATTATTTGTAGATAATACAGTAAGGAATCAATTTCGCCTTGGTGTAATTGCGTCCGGATTTTGAATTGAGCATGCTAACTTAATCCACTTAGCTATGACAATAAAACAAAAACTAGAAAATATTATTGTAAGCTAGCAAAAATCAGTATAAAAATGATAAAATAGCTTAATAAAGGGGGATGCAAATATGGGGAAATTAAGCAAAAGGAATATATTATGGATTGTGCCAATTGGCATTTTAGGGGTATTTTGGTACTTTTACGGTCCACAAAAGGACATTACAGATAATGAATATATTACATACGTTAAAAACTATTCATTTGAAAACAGTCAAAAATCGTTAGAATCTGGATTGGCAAGTGCTTGTAAAAATCCATACTGGGTATATTTTGAAACACAAAAAGGGCAAAAGGTTGTAGAGTTTAAAGGAGATTGTCCAATTAGTAATAAAGAAAAGAAAGTGAATATTCAATTTTTAGCGGATAATGATATGACAAAGGTCTGGTACGGTGCAATGCTGGTTGATAATAAAATGCAGGATGAAAAGGATCGAGACAAATACCTTCTCACTCTTGCTGGTGACTAATAGTGAAAGCTCTCGTTTAAAAGCAAAACGAGAGCTTATTTAGTCCTATAGAGCTAATCAAAGGATTGTGGAAAATCGTAGAATCCATCCATCCCTAGTTAAATAGATAACCTAAAAAGCGATTCTTTATTTCACTGCTTTCCAAATGGTCCATCTATCCTTTTCAACTATCGTACTGTCAGTGTCCAATGACTGATCTATATATTGCACTAATTCCTGCAACTCTTCCTCTTCTAACTCATGTAAAATACTTCTCCCTGTTCTATTCCTAATATCCTGAAGTAATTGTACTTTGTACTCATAGACCTTTCTAGTTTCCCATAGCTTTACTTCCTGTATCTCCTTAAATCCAATTTCCTTTAGTGTTTCCATTACTTTTTTACTACTATATCTGCGCGTTATTTCATGCTCCTTTAATTTAGGGAAATACTCAAAGAAATATCCTCGTATATGACGTGCATCGCCTTTTAAAAGACAGTCTTCTGGTGTACGGTCTTGGATAATATAGATTCCATCATCCTCCAGTATTCGATACGCCTCTTGAAAACAAGCTTTTAAATCTTGGATATGATGAATTAATGCTCGTTCGAGAATTACCTGAAAGCTGCTGTTGTCTAAGCCTGTATCCAGTGCATTTCCCTGCTTAAAGGTAATATGATGATAATCCTTACAATTTTCCCTCGCCCCCACCAACATGGCCTTAGAAAAATCTACACCGATGACAGAAGTTACACCCAATTCTACTAATGCCTTAGAATAAATTCCTCCACCACATCCAATATCAGCAGCTCTAGAAATATTCATTGGCGGAACAAGCTTTTTAATAGTTTCCATCCATGAGAAATCAGCATGTCGAGTTGTATACGTTGTTCGATTGTTCATACTGTGAAAATCAATGCCCATCTTCATCACTCTTTTCGAAATTTATATGGTCAACTTGTTACTCTTATTGTAAACCTCTTCTTAACATTAAAAAAATTAATGATAATTATCATTTTCAATAAGGTAATCTTATCAAACAATACAAATTACTCATACACAATAAAAAACTCATGCAATTTAAATATAGTTGCATGAGTTGATTTTGTTATAATCAAAATATAACTGAATCTACAGACTGAATGATGTAACGTTCTAATATTCTAATTTCTTTATTTAGCTTCACAATGGCATCTTCTATTTGCTCAAAGCGTTCCCTATAACGATTGCTTCCATTTTTGGACTGCATCTTTTCTTTTAACGATGCCTGACCTAAATATAGCCCTTCTAGTAAATCTAACTTTTGAAAATAAGTTGTACTGTATTGTAATTCCATCGGTATAAAGCCCCTTACCTGTTCCTATTTTTTCTTTCCTAAAACCTAGCTTCTTATTAGCACTATAACCGAAAAATGAATCTACAAAACTACAACAATATTACTAATTAATAACCAATAAATGGTGTTAACTGAAATAATGAGCTTCATTCTTTAAGATTGAATAAGCAAATGTATCGTATGCCTTACCATTTTGGTACATATAATCTCTGAGAATTCCTTCCTGTTGAAACCCTATTTTCTTAAGTAATTGATTAGATGCCTCATTTTCTATAAATACAATAGCTCCTATTCGCGTCAGCCCTAGGTCATTAAAGCCATAAGAAATTACCTTAGTAACCGCTTCTAATGTATACCCCTTTCGCCAATAATCTGGATGAATTTCATAGCCAATTTCTGCTCGTTTATGTGTTGGTGACCAAACATTGAAGCCAATAGTTCCGATGATTCCCTTCGTCTCTTTTCTTTCTATACCCCAACGTATCCCCCTTTTTTCAGTGAAATTTTTTGAAAAAAGCATTATTAATTTTTCGGCTTGCTTAAAATCTGTAAATGGCTCCTGCCCATAATACCGTATTACTTCCTCATGAGAAAAACAGTTAAAAATACTTTTAGCATCGTCTTGTGTCAGCTCTCGTAAAATAAGTCTTTCTGTCTCTAAATTGGGAAACATATAATCCCTCCTTCTATCTCTACCGTACCATCTTCTTTAATTTGATAACTATAGTAATAATTGCTATATAACTAAAATTAAATTATACTATATAAGACTATGCACTCCTACTTCAAGCATATTAAGGTGATTACAACATGACATCCTATGAACGTATACTAATAATGGTCCCGCCTTTTCCCTAGCTACTCTATCTACTCTTTAATTAAAAAGTAGATTTTGCTTGTAGGAGGGCAATAAGTTGAAAAAACATGCAGCACCATCTTTACTTTTAATGATTGTACTTGTGGCATTCCCACAGATTAGTGAGACAATCTATTCTCCATCTCTTCCTGATATTTCACACGCATTGAATACTACAAATAGTGCCGTACAGCTCACTTTAAGTATTTATTTTATAGGGTTTGCAATAGGTGTTTTTTGTTGGGGATGGCTATCTGATTTTATTGGACGTAGACCGGCAATGTTAGGCGGTTTAATTTTTTATGGAATTGGCTGTTTTATGTGTTTTTACGCAGAAACGATAACTTTTCTATTGGTTAGTCGATTTATACAAGCTTTTGGAGCAGCAACTGGCTCTATTATTACGCAAACGATTTTACGAGAAAGTGTTTCTGGCAGTAAAAGACATGCGATGTTTGCACAAATTTCTGCCGTCATTGCCTTTACCCCTGCAGTGGGACCACTTATTGGTGGTTGGGTCGATCAGGCACTTGGCTTTAGAGCCGTATTCTTTGTGCTCGTTGTAATGAGTATATTGCTATTTATCTACACCTATTTGAGACTTCCTGAAACAACAGATATATCAACAAGAAAAAGAATCGCTATTTATCCGGTTGTAAAGCGCATTCTTTCATCTCCTAAAGTTCTTGTTTTTGGCTTGTTGATTGGTGGCATAAATGGTGTGTTATTCAGTTACTATGCTGAGGCGCCTTTTATTTTTATAGAACATTTTCATATATCGCCTGGTCTCTATGGATTTCTTGGGATTTTTGTGGCACTTGCCTCTATTATTGGGGCAATGATATCTAAAAGACTCGTCGTCAATTATAAGCCAGAAAAAGTTATCCATCTTGGCTGCTATGTGATGATTGCTGGCGCCTTTTTACAATTAATCGTTAGTATATTACCATTCTCTAATCATGTACTATTTAGTAGCATATTAGGTACTATTTTTATTCTGTTATTAGGCGCAGGTATTGCTTTGCCTAATTGCTTAAGTTTAGCTCTTGTCAGCTTTCAAGATGTAATTGGAACAGCAGGTGCTATTTTCAGCTTAGGCTATTACCTGCTGGTGAGTCTCATAACGTCTGGCATGAGCCTCTTGCATAATGGTTCCTTGCTTATAATGCCTCTATATTTTGTGATTTTAACCATGCTTATGTTATTATTCGGAAGAAAATATATTGTTTAAATATAGTAGCGGGCATATTTAAGCATTAGTACTTCCACTATAGGCCACCCTATACTTTTTGGGTGGCTTTCCTATTTACTGAAAATAGTAATCCACTACCTCCTCAGCAGATTGAAAAACCGTATTACCCTGCGTCTTATAAATAAATTTCGGAGACGTACAGGCTTTCTCAAGACTTTTGGCTTTTTTTAATTTATCCGTCATCTGCTCGATAATTTCTGAGTAGCCATCAAGATTATTGGAAATCTTCGGCATCATGGAATGTGTAATATCTAAAACTATGGATACTTGATCCTCTGCATAATTATTTAAATTAATGAAAAAGCACTCCTCTAGATTTTTCGAATGCTTATCAACATTGATAACAGCCTCTTGGTATTTAGCAATAAATCCAGTCGATGTTTTAGTAATAGTAAAGCCCTGTTCCGTTAATTTCTTATCCATAGCATCTAAAAATTTATTAACTTCCTCGTCCATTTTAGGCGTTACCGTTGACTGTATTAAATCATCACAAGTCTGATAAATAGTATCAACCTCTGCTTGCTTTTCAACAAGTAATTTAAAATTTGACATTGAATACACACGAAATCTCCCCTTTTTTATAAGTTGGACATTCGGGCGTTTTTTTAGTCATCTTTTGCGATATTTTTACAGTAAATATGTAATAGGAGCGTATAACAATGTCCATTAGAAATTCAATGAAAGCAATCATCATAGAAAATGATAAAATTTTACTAACAAAAAATCAGGATACAGATGGCATCTTCTATCTTTGCCCTGGGGGTGGACAAGAGCATGGAGAAACGTTTCACACAGCATTGAAAAGAGAATGTATTGAAGAAATTGGCTATTCAGTTACCATAGGAGAGCTTCTTTTTATTCGTGAGTATATCGGAAAAAACCACGAACATGCAGCATCCGATGGTCATGTACACCAAGTCGAATTTTATTTTCTATGTCACTCAATAGATCAAACACAATCTCCAACAAATCCTGATTGTTATCAAATTGGCGTTGAATGGGTACCTATTGAACATCTTTTAGAATATCGAATATATCCAAAGGAATTAATACCCTATCTACAACAATTTGCTACAGGGAAAAAATCCACCATCTATCTAGGGGATATTAATTAAAATAAGGCTGTCGAAACAATTAGACAGCCTGATTTTGTGCTAATCAAGTAATTTTACCATTGTATAATAGCTACTACCAGGTGGGTAATCTTTTATTTCACCAACAACCTGGTAGCCTCTTTGCTCATAAAATGTACGTGCTTGAAACTCATATGTAGTTAACAATGCTCTTGTTGCACCCATTTCCTTGGCTGTTTTTTCTGCTTTGTCTAATAACTGCCCACCGATACCTCTTCCACGGTAATCTTTACTAAACCAAAACTTATTAATTTCAACCCATCCCCAATAAACCTCTGCCGTGATACCACCAATCCATTGTTGCTTGTTGTCAGTGACGATAAGATTTAATGGAAGAATAGAATCCTTTTGTCTGCTTTCCTGATGGAATAGTGAATGTTCATCATTATATTCGCGAATTTTGGTATTTAAAAAATTAGTGAAATCATCATGCTTTTCTTGTAAAATTTCTACTTGATAGTCCATCCAATTCTCCTTTCAATCCTGGTAACGCTTCATTAACTTATCTTGAT
This sequence comes from Lysinibacillus sp. GW821-FHT14F06, assembly GCF_058803665.1. Classification (NCBI taxonomy): domain Bacteria; kingdom Bacillati; phylum Bacillota; class Bacilli; order Caryophanales; family Bacillaceae; genus Lysinibacillus; species Lysinibacillus sp. GW821-FHT14F06. The sequence goes on along the minus strand of NZ_JBXAPF010000007.1, from coordinate 161,905 downwards.
GCGCGTTGAAAATTTCTTCTAAGGAAATATCATATTTATTAGCGATTACAATAATATTCCCTAAAACATCTCCAAGCTCCTCTATTAACTCTTGTTTATTTTCTTCATATGATTGAATCTTTTCATCTGGTCTGTCTCTACCAATTTCTAAGGCTCGAATAGCTCTTGCCACTTCTCCTGTTTCTTCAGCGAGAAAACCTATGCGGGTAAAAATATTCAATTCAGACCATCCACGCGTATCATAGTATTCTTTTATCCATTGCTGAAATTCATTTAATTTCATTTTTCAGACCTCCATTTCTTTCCTCACAAAATTAAATTATACTATATTATGAAGCTTCTATCAGTGGACAGTTTTTCTCGCTAGAATAGAGCGAAATACAGGTAGTTTTTTACTTTTGTTATATTTTGAAATATTCCCTGTTTAATCGGATGAAACAATCAAATGTGATTTGGAGGAGCTATTATGAATAGTATTGCAGTATTTTGTGGATCAAGTATTGGTGCTTCAGAGATCTATCGTGAAGGGGCTATTCAACTAGGTAAGGAATTAGCCAAGCGACAAATTACCTTAATTTATGGTGGAGCCAGTGTTGGAATCATGGGTACAGTTGCAGATACAGTTTTGCAGGAAGGCGGTAAGGTCATTGGCGTTATTCCTACACTACTGGAAGAACGAGAAATTTCACATAAGCATTTAACAGAGCTGATTGTGGTCAATACAATGCATGAACGAAAAAGCAAAATGATGGAGCTAGCTGATGGCTTTATCGCATTACCTGGTGGACCTGGTACATTAGAAGAGTTATTTGAAGTATTTACATGGAATCAAATTGGTCTTCATCAAAAGCCATGTGGCATTTTGAATATTCATCATTATTATGATTTACTTATTACGTTCTTTGACCATATGCAGAATGAGCAATTTTTACAAGCGCATAATCGTGATACATTGCTAGTTGATGACAATGTAGCGGCACTCTTAAATAAATGCGCTGCCTATGTGCCACCCGCAGTTAAAACATACCAGCTTTCAAAATAAAACTATTACTGCATGGTATTTATTTTTTTACCATGCAGTTCACCCCTCAAAAAGTCAGCATAGGTATTTCCCCTATCACTTCATCTACTACGCAATTCTTTATCCTATACTTCTTTACGATTTTTCACTGCCACTACTGCAATAATAACCATGATTAGCTTCACCACCAGTATAAATATGTAAATGCTAAACGATATAATGGCAGGCAGTAACACTAGCCACCAAGACCATGTAATAACGTCTGTAAGCTTTAACACAATAAAAACAACTGTTAAGACTTCTGCAATTCCCACAATGTCCCCACCAATCGACTTTAAATTTTTCCCTACAAAAGTAAGCTACTATTAACTATTATACAACGATTAAAAAACATACCATACTATGTTAACTTTTTGAAAAAAACGGAACCTTTTCGCTGGTAAATCGTATAGATATTGGAAACATAATTTCAGTCATAAAGGAGACAACCAAAGATGAAAAAACCGTTTAAAAAAACTTGGATGATGGCTTCAGCATTAACATTAGGATTAGCTGTAATGACACCACTTCAGGCAGGAGCTACATCTGTGCTAACACCCAACAATGCTACAGTTCAAATGGAACAACAAATTACGGGGACAATTACAGATAATTATGGAGATGGGATCAATCTTAAAGGAAAAGATGGGAAGAATTACTTTATTAGCTTCTATAAATTTTCTAAGGAACAATTAGAAAAAATAAATTTAGTAGAGGGACAAGAAATCTCAGTAGAAGGTTCCATTGTTGACAGTTATTCTGATTTTTACACTTTTGAAGTTTATAAAAGAGATCTACCAAAAGAAATCACAGCTGAAGATCTAGCAAAATTAGAAAAGTTATTTAATGAGATTAAAAAACTTCAAAAAGAAGCAAGTGTGCTTGAAGATACTTCTACAGAAGAGGCAGAAAAGAAGTACGATGTGATTGCTAAAATCTATGAAGATATGTATAAAATCACAAAGCCTTACATCTTAGCTAACTGGGAGCCTCAATCCTTTGATGAGTATGTACAAGAGTTTGGATTTAGTGAAAAAAATATCATCATTGAAGCTGAGGACCAAAAACAGCTTAAGGCAATTTATGATGAATGGGTAAAGCTTGAAAAAGCTGGTATTGAAGAAGACAAGGCAAATGAAAAATTTGACGCATTTTATACAATTCTTCAACCTTATTTAGATAAACTTTATCCGCCACAAACTTTTGAAGAATATATAGAAGACATTGAGTTAGATATTCCTGCTGAAACGTTAGCCAAGCTAAAAACAATCTATGTGGATGCTCAAAAGGCAGAAAAAGATGAAAATGCTGAACTGTCCGAAAAGCTATGGGCTGAATTTTATACTATTATGGATGAATTCTATACTCCACAAACATTTGAAGAATACATGGCTGACTTTGCCTTCGAGGTGAGCGAGGCTGATCAAAAACAATTAAAACAGCTTTATGAGGAAATCCTAGCCCTTGATGATAAGGTAGAACAAGAAAAAATTGATGCCAAATGGGACGCTTTTTATACGATTTTAGATCCATACTTTAAAGCAAACGAAGACATTCTTATCTCTGCTTCTAAGCTAACAATTAACGGTCAGGTTTACATTCCTCAATAATTGAAAATCACCTTAACGTATCTTTCTAATTGTGTTTTTTTCTTAACCTGGTAGTGTTATGTTCCTGTGGGAAAGGGAGTGAATTGCATCTATAAATTTCGAGTAAGAAGATGGCTAAACTTACATGCTGAAAAAGATATCATAGTAACAAGTGAGCATTATAAAAGATTAGGCGAAATAGGGTTAATAAAAATAATTATAATGGGGTCATACAAGGGAAAAAAGATTTCCTTTGATCCTGAACTGTTTGAAATACTCCCCTCCTTCCCTTCAGTCGATGCTGAATCATTGGCCAAATTAGCTCAGGACTTTACAGAAATGCTAAGAGATAATTATGAAAGAGGAAATAAAAAACCAACTCATTACATTTAAAATACAGGTATTTTAAAAAATTCCTAGCTACTTGTTTTCATAGATAGCTAGGAATTTTTTCTTTTCCCCTGTAAATTTTCTTCACTCCAGCCTGTTCCATTTCAATCAAAAAGCTTTCGAGAAAAAATTCCCTAATTTTTTTCACAAGATAAAACTTTTTGCAATGGAAATACGTCTAATAATTGGTAATACCAGTTGAACAAAAGGAGACATGTTGATGAGAAAACCACTTAGAAAAACTTGGATAATTGCTTCTGCACTTACATTAGGAATGGCTGTTTTCACACCACTACAAGCTGGAGCAACATCACAGGAAACAACAAAAGATGTGACGATCCAAATCGAACAGCAAATTAAGGGAACTATTAAAAATATTGTAGGAGACGGCATCAATGTAAAAGGCAAAGACGGTAAAAATTACTTTATTGGTTTTCATAAATTTTCTGAGGATCAAATTGAAAAAATGAACTTAGTCGAAGGACAAGAAATTACTGTAGAAGGAAGTGTATTAAAAGATTATGCTGAATTCTATACATTTGAAGTTTATAAAAAAGGCTTACCTAAAGAGGTAACAGCTGAAGATTTTAAGAAATTGGAAAGCATGTTTACTGAAATCAAAAAATTTGAAAAAGAAGAGAAGTATGATGAAGTAGAAAAGATGTATGCTGCAATGGAGAAAATCACCAAGCCCTATGTATTAGCTAGCTGGCAGCCGGTATCCTTTGAGCAGTATTTAGATGAATATGGATTTAGTGAGAAAAATATCGTGATTAAGGCTAGTGAGAAAAAGCAGCTAAAAGGGATTTATGAAGAATGGGTAAAGCTTGAAAAAGCAGGTAAAGAAGATAAAGCTCAAGAAAAAATGGATGAATTTTATAAAATCTTGCAACCATATTTAGATGAGCTATATCCACCAACTCCTTTTGATGAGTACATGGAGAGTATGGAAGTAGACATTCCTGCTGAAGTTATGACAAAACTAAAAACAATTTATGAAAAAGCTCAAAAGGCAGATAAAGACAACAATATGGAGCTATCCGATCAGCTATGGGGAGAATTCTATGAAGTCATTAACCCATATTTTAAGCCAATTCCATTTGAGGAATTTATCGCTGATTTTGATTTTGAAATCCGTGCAGCAGATAAAAAACAATTAAAAATACTATATGAAGAAGCAACAGCTCTTGATAAAGATGGAAAACTGGAGCAATCTGAAGCAAAATGGGATGCTTTATACAAAATAGTAGATCCCTACTTCCTAGAAAATAAGGAAATTTTAATCTCCGCTTCAAAGCTTACTTTTAAAGGTCAAACATATCTTCCGCAATAGATACACGAAAGGGAGGAATCTCTAATGTCAGATTCCTCCCTTTGTTTTTTAAAGTGTAGACTATTGCTGTGATAGCCCCATAGCGTGTAGCATCGTTGTAAATTTCGCAGAGATTTCATTATATTCACTATCCTGCTCAGAGCTACTGACAATGCCTGCCCCTGCAAATAATGTAATATCCCTATTATTGATTTCAGCACAACGAATCGTAATAACCCATTCCCCATCGCCTTTCTGATCCATATAGCCAACAATTCCAGTATAATAGCCTCTATTAAAGGGCTCCACTTTCTGTATAAACTCTAATGAAGTCTTTTGTGGTGCCCCGCAGATAGCTGGTGTAGGATGTAATAACTGTGCTACATCCAATACTGTCGTAGTATCATTTCTTATTTTTCCCTTTATGATAGTGGATAAATGCATCATTGTATCTGTATAAAGAATAGCAGGTTTTTCATTATACGCTATATCACATAAATAAGGTTGCAGTTTCTCACAAATATAATCCACAACAATTTTATGCTCATGTAAATCTTTTTCTGCATGTAGTAGCTCATACTCAATAGCCTTATCTTGTACCATATCAAAGGTTTTTTTACGTGAACCAGCTAAGGGATTAATCGTTACAATATTCCCTTCCTTTTTCACAAGTAGCTCTGGGCTAGCTCCTATCAAATTTTGAGCGTTGTCTAGGGCAATAGAAAAAATATAGCCTTGTTTATTTTTGTGTAGTAAATTCGTTAACCATGCTGTGATTGGTGGTTCCGTTTGTAATCGATATTTTAATGATCTTGCTAGCACAACTTTGTCAAAATGTTGCCTATTAATGGAGTGTATTGCTTCTTGAACCATTTCGTTAAATTGAGGTCTGCTAGGTAAATCAATGCTGTCTTCTATTGACAAGGACTGGGTTGCAGTCTGTAAATCATCTATCAAAATGGAGTGCTGGTAATTTCCAAAGGAATCTGGAATAATAATTGTTGCTTTACTACGTTGATCAAATGGGATTGCACCAATAATCATCGGTGCATTATATCGCTTTTGAAGTGCCCTAATTTCCTCTGTGAGGGTTGTAGAATCATTATTGGCCAATTGAAGTCTTTTTTGTTCCCCATTGAATATCAATAATCTTTCAGGCGTCTTCAAAAAGGTATCCTTGTTGTTAAAATGATAAAGGATGTCAGATAGTTTTATTTTTTCCATAGTCTTCACCTTACTTAGATAAATTGATTATGCTTTAATTCTTGTATTATCAGATCTTCTGTGATGTGTATAACATTTAAATTCATCTCTTGACTACAAATAAGAGACAGACGATAAAGGTTATCAACCCTTATGGAATGACAAAATACATCCTTTAATGTTGGTTTTATTTGCTGATTATCCATACTTATTTCGGTTAATTTCATATGTAATCCCATACCTAACATTTTGGAATATGCTTCCTTTAGGGTCCATATTGTATAAAAATAATCTAGCTTTTCTTCCTTTAATCGAATCTCCTTAAAATAGGAAATTTCTTTTTCACTCATAAAAAAATCAATACAATCAAAATCTATAGGCTTGATTCGTTCAATATCGATGCCAATAAAGCTGCAAGTGGATACGGCTCCAGCTAGATATTGTCCAGAGTGAGATATATTAAAATGGACATCTGGCACATGGACAAATGGCTTGCCATATGGACCATATTGAAATTGAACATCAGTTAATCCTGCTTCTTTTAATAGAAGAAAGCGTTTAAAAAGGTCCGAATTATATTTGTTAACATGCTGTGTTTTATATAAATAAATATTTAATTGATTACACTTGGTCATCTTATGCCTTCACTGCCTTGCATAATAGTATCCTCTAAGCTTTGCAAATAAGAATCCTCTATTTCATAAAGGAAAAAGTGCCCTCCCTGAAATTTTTGAAGAATTAAGTCTCGATTCGCCACCTCTTGCCATCTTCGTAAATCTGTGATGGTAAGGTCGGGGTCCTCTTCACCAAAATGAGCAATAATAGGCGTATTTAATTTTTGTTCCTTGTAGCAAAGAGATTCATGCAAGCAATAGTCATTTTTGATGGATGGAATGACAAAATTTAAAAACTCCTTATTCTCTAAAAGCAATGATGGTGTACCACCAAGTCGATATAACTCCTCTATTAAATTCTGATCAGGCATTGAAGAATGATATTTATCCTTACTCTGACAATGAGGTGCTTGACGACTCGCAACTACTAAAAGCTCTAGTTGTGTATTAGTATTTGTTTCAAGATAGTGCGCCACTTCAAATGCAATGGCGGCGCCCATACTATGACCGAATAATACTACCTTTTTATTAACTGAAATATGTGTAATTGCCTGAGCTATTTTGACACTTACCTCAGCGATGTTTAACATGGGTTCCTCACTTCTTCTTGTTGCCTTCCCTGGTAGTTCTACACTATACATATTTAATTGTGTGCATTTACTTACCCACTCTTTATAGTTTGAGGCTGATCCTCCTGCATGATGAAAACAAAATACATTGACATCACTACGATTATCGCGTGAGAATGGAAACCATATTTTCGAATCCATATCAACTTCCTCCTTTCATTTTTTCTAAAACAAATAATCGTTGACCTAGTGGATATAATTTATGTCCCTTATCAGGTTGTATTGAAATACATCTGAATCCCACCTCATTAAATATTTCCAGCCATTGAGCTGTCGTTAAAAAAGTAGATGATGTTTCCACTCTTTTATCATTCGCAGGCTCCATCATAAAGACTTGTGAAATTAACATTTGTATGGATTCACCATCTGCTTCTGTTAATATAATTAAACCATCCTTTTTTAATAGCGATTGAAGCATCCATAATATTTCCTTTGTATTTTTCACATTATTTAACACACCAGCAGCAAGAATCATATCCTGAGAACCATTCTCAATCAAAGATATATCCTTCCTATCTTCTATATCCATTTTCATAAATTCTAGCCACTGAATATGCTGTAATGATTTCTTTGCTTCATTAATAAAATAATTAGAAATATCACTAAATAAATAGCAACTCATGTTATTGTGTAGCTGATTTTTCAGAATGCTATCAATGACTTCTTTAGTGGTTGCACCAGTTCCTGCGCCTATTTCTAAGATATTTACTTTATTCTTTATTGCAATCTGTGCTGTAACAATGCTGGCGACTTCTTTATTCAGGAAATGGGCAATCATTGTATCCTTATATAAGGATGTAGCTACATCCATCTCACCCTCTTGAAATAGTAACTGGACAGCAGATTGCTTACCCGTTAGTAAATCTCCCAGTAGTTCAGCGTGTCTATAAAAGTAATTCATGACTTTTGCAGGCATCAATTGATCTGACCATACTGATTTAAGCTCTTGCCACGCCCTCTCTACCTCCTTAGGCGTCAATACTGGATAGTTTAATACAAAGCCTGTATCTAGATAGATTACATAACCATGATTAGTTAGTGCTGTTAACCATCTTGTAAGAATAAATTGAAATCTATCAGCGATTTGAATAGCATGGGAAATTTCATCAGCACGATATATCCTATTCTTCGAAGTAAAGATATTGTTTTTCTGGAGCTCAAGAAGAATCGTTTTTAAACAAACCTCATTAAACTGTGTAACAGCCTGTTGAACACCATCAATTGTTAGCTGTTTATAGTGTACTTCCATAGATTCTTTTTTTCGAAGCTGTAATTTTATATCCTCAATATTTAAAAATGACTGTGGTACTCGCTCACAATCATTTGGATAACCTAAGGCACTCGTTAGTCCACTCCATAGCTGTGCAGCTTGAAGTATCTGTTGCCCCTCTTTTCCCATCTTGATCGAATTCATATCATGGGTAATCCAATTTGCTAATCTCTCAATATCCTGTAAAATAGCGGAAGGCCAAGTCTTTGTCAGAATGTCTTGATAGGTAGCATTATTTTTTGATGTAAAATCCTCTATCACCGAGCTAGTGAGTGAGAGGGGAGCTTCCTGTTCCAAATCTCTTGGAACTAGTGGAATATTAGGGATTTGCATTCTAGGTGTCCATAGTACAGGTCCATTCGTATCAAAAAGAGTCAATTTACCACTATCGAACCCTAATGTAATGTGATGCATTAAATGCATATAACTATCAGAGACAGCAACATCCACTTGATTTTGTGCTCGTATCGTTGTTGGAATATCCTTTAGCATGGCGGAAAGCAATTGAAACGGCATATTGCCAGTAATCACATCCTTTACCTCCCAGGGCTGAACATTACCAAGTAATTTTGTTAAGATATGAGCTAGTGGAAATGAAACCTGGGTTGCCATATCGATATTCAAATATAAAGGCTGTTCTTGCTGCATTATAGTTTGAGCAACTTCTATGAATTTGTTGACGAAGGGTAAATTACCATATAAATCTCCTACCATAAACTTAACACACTGTTGTTTTGCCATTCGGTAACAGTCGATTAAATTTTGATAATGTACTGGCTGTTCTAATAAAACATGAATGCCCCTTTTCATGAATGCTATTGCAAGCTCTGTGCCTGAACCTCCCATCACGCTTGTAGGAACAACAATGCAAGCAATATCAATGTCATGAGGTATGTCCTCGATATCCGTATATAAATTTGTCTCATATATACTGGCACAATGTTTAGACCTTTGACTGCCTTGTGCAAGAATCCCTGCTAGTTCAAAAAGTGGCGAAAGCTGGATAGCCTCTAAATAAAATTGGCCAAATCTTGTGCCGCATACAAGAACACGTAACTTTTGGGTCACTACTATATCACTCTCTCATATATTTATATTAATGAATAGATGACACAGCGGTGCATCACAAGCCGCTAGCTATAATGACACCACTGTGCATTTAGTTTGGAGCTAGTAAATATTCAAGTAAAAATGCCTTCTTCTCTCTGCAACCCCCTACAATGTACCTATAACATGTGCTTCTTCCTTATCCTGATCATTCTTCTGTGCAACGAGATTTGCAGCCATTCCTTCAATGGTAGGATGTAAAAATAACTTTTCCAACGTTAAAGAATACTCTAGTTCACTCAGTAGATTAATAAATCGAATTGCTTTAAGGGAGTCACCACCATGTTCAAAGAAGTTATCGTCCACACTGCTATACATAGTTTCTATTATTTCTTGCCAGACTTGAACAACAATCTGCTCTTCTGGAGTAACTGCTTGTCTCCCCTGTTTCACAAGCTCAGGCTGGTGAGAAATTCTGTAGTGTGCAAGCTGCTTGCGGTTAATTTTTCCGTTTGCTGTTACTGGGAAGGATTCATGAACGAAATAATCATCTGGACACATATATTTAGGAAGAGTATGCTTTACCTCTTCTCTAAAGCGGTCAAGGGATAATCTTTGAATCTTTGAAGGTCCCTCAACCATCATGATATGTTCACCAAACCACTTAACATCATCCCGCGGCCACTCTAATAAATAGTTAAAGCCTTCATTCTTCCATAATTGTTGCCATGTCTCGCAATCAAGCAACGGTAACTTCTCTGCACTCCTAGTATCAGTAAGTTGCTGATAGCCTTCCTCATAAAATGCCACTGTAATTAGCAATAGTGCATTATTCTTTACATTCTCAGTTAGTATAATAAGACCATCTGGCTTTAATAGTCGCTTTAAATAAGTCATCGTATTATTTAAATGACGACTTCGATGCAATGTATTTTCAGCAATAATTAAGTCATAGGTATGAAGATCCATATCCTGATTATCAGGTGGGAGATTAACATCATATTGCTTAAATTTAACATGCTCATGAGGTGTCGCCGCCTTTCTACGATATAGAAAATCGGATGATTCATCAGCGTAGGTATATTGACCATTGCTCATAAAGTGCTTCGCAAATTGGTGACTACCCTGACCTGTTCTTGTGCCAAGCTCCAAGACATTTAGTCCTTGCTCTTCATTGGATTTTGATAATATGCTTAACATATTGTCCACTAAATCCTGTGTATATTGACTCCATAAATTATAGTGACCTAATTGTTCAGGCGTTAAGAATCCCTCCGAATCTACTAAATAAATCTTGGCTTGCTGCTCGCCTTTTAGAATGGCAAGTCGGGCCTCTTGAGAAATGATTAACTGCTCCTTTAATCGCTGGAATATTGGCTGTGTTTCACCAAGATGAAAATCATTTAATTTATTACTCATATATTGTAAAGCGTTTTCTTTGCTGAAATTAACGATATAACTAGTATGTTTCCTCTCTATAAAACCATATTCAGCAAGGTAATCTAGCCAATGCCCTATTAAAGAATCATACGTATTCCCAATAGCTCCTATTATTTCCTCCTTCCTCAATACTTGACCTTGATCCTTAAAGATGCTCAGTGCAGATAAGTCTAAAAACATCATGCCAACACTAAGCCATTCAATTGAGGCTGTATAATCAGAAAGCTCAGTCATATGAAGGGTTGGCTTCATGTGCTCCAACTCATTTTTGATTGTCTCAAGACTGATAGAAAGCTTTGTATCTGTTGTCAATGTTTCAACTAAATCATGCTGACTGTCCTTATGAAGCTTTAAATGGCCTATTAGCTTATTATCCTGCATGATGACAGCAGCCTGCTGTACAATCGGAAGCTTGCATAAATTAGCTTCAATATCCCCTAGTTCCACTCTGTGACCATTCATTTTAATTTGCTGATCTTCACGACCTAAAAATTCGATATTACCATCAGGAAGATACCTAGCTAGATCCCCTGTTTTGTAAATTCTTGCTCCTGTTTTAGGATGGTATATATAGTGAGCATTTGTTCTCTCATGATCATTACAATATCCTGTTGATAAACCAATACCACCAATATATAAATCACCTTTTACCCAAACAGGACTATCCTCATAATTGGCGTTCAAGACATACAACTGCTGATGTGAAAGTGATTTCCCATATGGAATACTCTTCCACGAATCTTCAATAGTATCTACCATAAAATAATTGGACCAAATCGAGCATTCTGTGGCTCCTCCTAGACTGACAACATGTGAATCTTTGAAAATGCTTTTTATTTTTTCTGGAAGGGTTAATGCTATCCAATCACCACTTAATAGCACCCATCTTAAAGAATGTCCCTGCTCTGCAATTGTAGTAGCTGTTTTATGGTAATTCACAAACATTTCCATAAAGGCTGGTACTGTGTTCCAGATCGTTATGTGATGTTTATGCAATAGCTCTAACCAATGCTCAGGGTCCTTCAGCTTCTGCACTTCAGGTATGACTACTGCACCACCTGCTGCGAGTAAGCCAAATGCATCATACACGGATAAATCAAAGGTAAAGTTCGATAAAGCTATACTACGGTCAGAGGATGTTACTTCGAAACGCTTGTTTATATCTAAAATGGTATTCACCACACTACGATGAGTGATTTCAACCCCTTTAGGCTTACCTGTAGAGCCTGAAGTGAAAATAATATAAGCCAAATCATCTGGTGATACTGTGCGAAGGGTTGTCATTTTCTCTGACTGGGTTTCAATAAGTGACTCCACAGTATAAACGTTTAAGCCTAAATGACCGAATCGACTATATAAAGTCTGTGAAGTCATAATTGTGCCGATATGTGCTTGGTGTATAATCTGCTGTAGTCGTTCCAAAGGTGTATCCACATCTACTGGTAAATATGCTGCCCCTGCTCTCATAACCCCTAGTGCTGCAACAATTTGCTGCCATCCCTTTTCCATTAATATGATGATAGTCTGAGATGGCTCTGCACTAATGGCAGCAGCTATATTTTTTGACATATCGTCTAATTCTTTATAAGAAACTGTCTTTGTAGTATCAATAATCGCTGGATTTTCAGTAAATGTAAGCCATTGTTTTTCTAGTAGACTGATAAGTGTTTCTTCAGATGTCGGGATAATGGCCGCATGATGAATGACCTCCCGTTGTTTTGCATCTGGTAGACTAATAAGAGTAGAAGTCTGTTGCCATGCCTTCATACCCTGACTTAGTTGGTCTAAAAACTGCAGATACACATTAAACATTTCAGCCAATAAACCTGAAGGGAATAATTCTTCTACACCATCCCAGGATAGGATAAGCTCACCATCTTGCTCAAATACTTGATGATCCAACCAAACCTGAGGTGTCTGCGATGCTCCATAAATGATTTTCCCTAAATAAGAAATATCCTTTAAATGATCCTTATTCACGCCAATTCCACTAGTAAAGACAATCGGCATAACAATTTCGTTAAAATGATTCCTGTCTTTTCGTAGCATTCGCTCGACTTCCACCCCACTGACAAGCGTATGTTCAAGATCCTGCAATAATTGCTTTTGCATATCCTGACAGCGCATAATGAAATTGCTATCGAGACGATGATCTATTTCAATCAGTACTAAAGAAGTAAAGTCTCCCACTAACTTATTGACATCTTCATGTAAAGGTAGACGGTTAAAATGCGTTAAATTTAATGTAAAATGCTGATGACGGCTATATCTGCCTAATACTTCTGCATAGGCTGTCATTATAATCGTTGAAGGCGTCAAATGAAGTTGGTGTGCCATTTGTTTCATAGTACTCCATTTATCCTTCGTTAAAACTGCCTGATAACGTGTAAATCTTTGTTCTTTGATTTCATTAGGCTGCTTGGCTAGTGGCAGCTCTGGAGCGGACGGTAGCTTTTGAACACGTTCTTCCCAATAGTTCATATCATTTTTATACTCAGTAGAATTTTTAAAATCCGCTAGTGCAATCGCATAATCTCTAAAGCTAATATTGATGGTAGGTAAGTTTAGGGTCGGAGTATAAGATAATTTATACCACTCATCAAATAGCAGAAAAATGCTATAGCCATCAAATACCGTATTATCAAAGCTAACATGTAATCGAGTTGTCTGATTTGGACTTAAGCTGGCCTCAATTTCAAATAATGGCCATTTGCTAACATCAAATCTACGCTGAGACATTTGATTTCTGGTTGCTTGCACTCCATTAGTAAAAGCTAAATAATCCTGATGCCTGTAATCATTGATGTTAATTTGATAAGCTGGTACATCCTTCAAAATTTGCTGAGACAATCCATTATTCAGTACAACCACTCGCATGACATCATGACGCTGAATTAATTGATTCCAAGCCGCATTTACTGCCTTCATGTCCAGTTCGTCACATTCAAGCTCAAAATAACAATGAGCAGACACATCGCTTAAATCATATACACTATTTCTTCCGAGCCAATAGGATTGCTGAATATCCGTTAATGGGAATGGCTCATAAAGATGAGTTGTATCACTTTTAATATTCTCAAAAGATGTAGGCATTATTTCCTTTGTCTCAGCCATTGTTTGCTCGGCTATATATTGAGTAAAATCACTAAACTTCGGATATTTGAAAATTGCCTCTAAGGAAGTCGGCAAATTCAATTTTTTCTGTAATTGACTATTTAGTTGTGTTGCAATTAATGAGTCTCCTCCAAGTTGATAGAAATTATCGTCTAGTGAAATATGTGGTTTCTCTAATACCTCTTTCCAAACATTCGCAATTTTTTGCTCCATAGCCGTCATTGAACGTGTAGGTTCTGCCTGCTTCTGAGCACCTAAATCAACGCTTGTATGTAATAGCTTACGATTTAGTTTCCCATTATTCGTTAAAGGCATTTTACGAAGTAACGTAATATGTCTAGGAATCATATAATCTGGCAATTGCTCTTTAGTATAGTCCTCTAGCTTTCTTTGGTTTATTTGCTTTTTCACAGGAGATGACTGAGCAATAAAAATATGGTGCGCATATAGTTGTGGGTGATTCACCACATTCACATTTGAAAAACCAGCTTTCTTAAAGACTTCTAGCCATTGAGTATCCGCTAATAAAGGCTGACAATCCTCTTTTCTTTCATCTTCATATTGCGTAAATCCATTTTCTTCAAAGCCTGTTGTAATAAGCTGCAGGCTGCTATTCATTGTGTTTTCAGTAGTGACCATCAAGCCATCAACATCTAAAAGCTGCTCAATAAAGGGCATCGCTTCTGGTAAATTTTTAATTCTGTGTAGCGCATTATTGGCAATTATCAGGTCATATTTCTGGCATGTATAGCCTTGTAAAACAGGGTCAATTTCCATATCTAATGTAGCAAATTCTATATGGTCTGAAAGAATGTGATCGAATTCACCTTTAAAATATATAGAAGCATCCGTGATAGTATAATGATAATCCACACCTGCCAATTGCTGAATGATAGCTTCCGTAAATGAGCTACTTCTTGCTCCAAGCTCTAGAATGTGTATTGGCTTTTTCTTAGCTATACTAATCCTATTAATAATGGTTGCTACTAGACGATGACTTTCTATAGCCCCTGGTTCTTCACATATCACCTCCATCGGTGATAATGCATTTTCAGAAAATAATAAAGAAGCTGGTGATATTTTTCCCGTTAGTATTGCTTGCCCATTCTCTATAAAGGACGTACCGAATTTTAAAATATGTGGGTAATGAACTAAATAAGGTAGCTGACAATCCGATAAATTCATCCTATTTGTATAAGTGATATGATCTATAGTCGCTACTACATGTAACTTATGTAGCAAACTAAACCATTGGAAAATAAGCTCATAATACCTCGCCTCTATCTGCCTTTCTTCTATTAATTGTTTAACATCGTAGCTATGTCCTTTGTCCATAGGAAAGTCCATTTGCTGTAGAATCGATGATATTCCATAACAAGTTAATTGATCGATTTCTTGCATAAATTTCTGCATTGCCTCTGAATCATCGAAGTCACTAGCATTTGAATGTTGATAAACTGATTCGATCACGCTTCTAACAAGTTTAGGTATGTCAGAGGATGTCGTCTGAATATCAAAAAGATTACCAAAACCTTCGGCAGTGATAAAAGCATGAAGTTGATTTCCACTTTTTTGTTTAGTGGCAAGAACTACCGCATCTTTAATACACGAATTATTTTTCAGGCTTCTTTCAATATCACCTAACTCAATCCGATGTCCGTTAACCTTGACCTGTTCATCTTTCCGACCTAAAAATAATAAAACGCCATTATCTACATACTTGCCATAATCCCCTGTTCGATACCATTTTTGCCCATCAATAGAGATAAAATGGCTATTTGTTTGCTGGATATTTCCTTTATACCCCTCAGCAATACTGTTCCCACCTATCCATAATTCACCAGCTACTTCGTTTGGACAATCCTCGCCTCTTTCGTTAACAACACGATACTGCTGATTTGGTAATGGGAACCCATATGGAATACTCGGATATTTATGAACAATATCATTGGTTACTTTAAAATAATTAGACCATATCCCACCTTCAGTAGCTCCACCCATGGCAATCAAAGTACCGTGAGGCGTTTTTACTGGCATCTGCTGTACTAAATCTGGTTTAATCCAATCTCCAGATAAATAAATATGTCTAATTGTTGGAAGGCTTTTCTCCTCTTGCTCTAACTCTGCACATAACATCTCAAATAATATAGGTACAGAATTCCATAATGTAACACCAAATTCTTCAATATAGTGTACCCATTTATCTGCACGTCGCACTTCCTCTTCACTCAGTAATAGCAGTTTGCCACCAACAGCCAACAAGCCAAACATATCATAAACTGATAAATCAAATTCTGTGGCAGATACAGCTAATATACAATCCTCTATATTGATTTGATTAAGCTGATTAACGGCATAAATGGTATTCCATGCGGCTTTATGCGTCATTTCTACACCTTTAGGCACACCCGTTGAGCCTGAGGTAAAAATAATGTAAGCAGGAGAGGCTGCATCATAGATGATTTCAAAGCATCGCTCACACTGTTCTGCATCTGCAACAGATAAATACGAAACGCCACTGTCATCATCTAGCTGAGGTTGATCTGTTACAACAAATCGTATATCCGCTGCTTCATAAATTTTATTTCTTCGAAACAATGGCTGCTTGAGACCAATTGGTACATACACCGCTCCTGCGGCTAAAATCCCTAAAATTGTAGCAATCTGAGAAATGCCTCGCTCCATTAATAGTCCAACTGCCTCACCCTTTCGGATACCGTTAAGGTGCAAATATTGAGCGATGCGTTGTGCCTTTTCCTGTAAAGCACCATAAGTAATTGATGTCTGTTGTGCAGGGAAAATCAATGCTTGCTCATTAGGTATTTGTTGAGCTTGAGTAAAAAATGGCGCATGTAAGCAAGTCGGCTCTACGGTCATTTCGGACTGAACATTTTTTCTAATCGTTAACTGCTCTGTTATTGGAATATGAAGTGGCATCGACCAATCATTCCTATTAGCGACACTACCCACTGTTTGTTTGAAGCTTGTAAACATCTCATCAAGGACCTGTGGCTTAAATACATCATCAATACTATCCCAAATTAAAAGCAAGCCGCCATCCTGCTCAAACACTTGGAAATCTAGCCAAACCTGTGGCGTTTGGGAAATCATATAATGGATATCGCCAAATACTGATTTAAACTCTTCATTCAATAAAGGCGAACCAATATTACAGGAGAAAACAACAGGGGCAATTTGTTGTTCACTGCTATGCAATCGAACATAGTCTCTTTGTACATCCACACCAGAGTAGGCTGTATATTTCATATCTGTATGAAATTGGTTTTGAATGGTTTGCACATCCTGTAAAAATGTTCGTTGCTCCTGTAAATCAACCTCTACTAAAAGGATTGTTGTAAAATCAGCAACCACCTCTTCAATCGTGTGCTTATTTGTTGATTGTCGATTAAATAATGGGAGATTGATAAGGAAATGATTAGTTTCGCTCCATTTATTAAGAATTAGACTATAAATTGTTAGTAGCGTCATAGCAGGAGTGACACCTGATCTTGCAGCTGTATGTTTTAATTTTTCCCATAACTCCGCTGGTAAAAAATAAGAACGTCGATAAAATGTTGCATTTATTTCGGACTTATTTGAGACTGGTAATTGAGGCTTTGTTGGTAATGTCTCTAGCCTTTTTGTCCAATAGGCCATTGCCTCTTGTCTCTCCTGTTGATTTTCTTCATTTTTCTCTACCAAATATGTAGCAAAATTCCATTCAAGGGGTGCTTGAGGCTCCACATTGCGATTGTACAACGCAGCTAAATCCCTTAATAGTATTTGATAGCTTTGGACATCTGCTACTAATAGGTCTATATCGAAAAACATACGACCTTTATTTTCTGGTAATAAAGTGATTTGTAATTCTGCTACTTGACCCTCGTCTATCTTTAGTAGTCTATGAGATGTTTGCGTTCGTATTTCCTCTAAATGGTGTTTGATTTGCTGCTCATCTGCCATTCGATAATCATGAACGATTAAGGGCTTCACCTGTGATTGTTTTAAAATAAATTGTTGCCCATCTGCTGTAAAACAGGACCTCAGCATTGGATGATGCTCCTGTAACCTTTTCCAAGAAGCTGCCAATCTGTCCGTATCAATCTGTTCAACATTAATTTCTAAATAGCCATGACAGCCTACATTTCCTAGGTACTGTCCGTCATATCTACCGACCCAATAGGCATGCTGAACTTCGGTTAAAGGGAAGGGCTCATACATATCCACATTCTTTTTGTCCTGCTTATAAGGTATCTGTTCCTCAAAAATAGCCTCCTCTAACAAAAATCGTTGCCAGTCCTTTAAATATGGGTTTTTTACCAATTGTTCAAAAGTCAATCGATAGCCTAGCCTTTTACTTACATTTATAAGCTTCATCATTTCAATAGAGGATAGGCCCATGTGTAGTAGGTTTGCATCATCCGCTATTTCCCCACCGGGATTCAACATATTGCATACTTCATCTCTAAATGCTTGCCATTTTAATAAGACCTCTGTCTTAGCCATTGAAATTCCTCCTAAGCTAGATATTGTGCGACTAATTTTTTCTTGTCGGATTTCCCTACATTAATATAAGGAATAGATTCTACATACACTAATTGATCAGGAAGTTTAGTATTTGCTACACCGTTCTCTATCATAAATTGGAAAAGCTCTGTTAACGAAAGCTCCCTATCTTTTTTTACAACAAATGCACAGATCCGTTCCCCTAATTCCTGATCAGAAACACCTACAACGGAAGCATCCACAATCTCATCATGCTCAAGAAGATAGCTTTCAATTTCACTCGGGGTTACGTTTTCTCCAGCACGATTAATCTGTTCCTTTACTCTTCCAAGAATTTGAATATTGCCTTCCTCGGTTATGCGTGCCTTATCTCCTGTTTTAAAAAAGCCATCTGTTGTAAAGCTTAGCTGATTCATTTCTGGTGATTTATAGTAACCCAGGAAAGTGTAGGGGCCTTTTTGAATCAGCTCACCTGCTTCTCCCTGCGCAACCTCATCACCGTTCTCATCAACAATTTTAATGTCATCACCTGTAGAAATTGGCGTACCTTGACATGAAATAATTGTGTCAATATCATCATCTGGTGAAGTGAAGCAAGTAATGCCTTCTCCAAGACCATAGCCCTGAATTAGCTGACATTGAAATTGTGTTATCAATTGGAGAGCCAATTGCTTCTCTAGCTTGGCTGCCCCTAATAAAATATAGTCAACGGAAGATACATCTGCGTTTTCTTCCAAAGCGAGAGACTCTACCCATAAATTTGCTATAACTGGGACGATAGATGTATAGGTAACACGCTCTTTCTCAATCCATTTTAGTGCTTCATCAAATGTACTGGTTGAACTTAATACAACCTTACCGCCTTTACTTAAAGTGCCAAAAACACCCGGTGAGCAAAGAGGATAGTCATGTGCGATGGATAGCACCGCAAGATAAGTACTATTTTCTGTCACCTGACAACGGTCCGCTGCTGCTTTTGCATTACATAAGTAAGCCGTATGCAGTTTGGGAATGACCTTTGGCGTTCCTGTAGTTCCACCTGATAGTAAAAATAATGCAATATCTTGATAAGAGGATTGATGTTCCATGAAGTCATTTTTCTGTGTAGAAAACTCGTATTCTATATCTCGCAATGACATACATGTATCATTCGGTTCATCTGTAATGATGCAGGAAATACTTTGCTGTTTCATTGCTACCTTTCTAGCCATAGATTGATAGTCATAGCCATGGAATGTGGATGGTATAACTATTGCTACAGGCTCCGTTAGATTAGCGATATTCGTAATATCTTTTTCTCGATGTGTTGGCAATAATAATATGGGTCTTGCTCCTAATATAAATAACGCAAAACAAATCTTTACAAAGTAGATATTGTTGGGTAACTGTACAAGTACATTGTCTCCCTTCTTAATACCCTGTGCTAATAATCCCTGTCCTAAAAAATTGGCTGATCGATACAGCTCCTCATATGTTAATGATCCTGTTTGATCAACCAGTGCAACCTTATTCTTGTAAATAGTTGCCCAATTTTTTAAGGCATCTGCAAGCGACAATGGCTCCAAATAGCCCTTTTCCTCATAATGCTCCAAAAATTTCGTAATCTTTTCCTCTGTTTGTATGCTGCTCATCCTTTTTAACCTCCAGTATGACAATATCTGAATCCGTAAAATGTTTCCTAGCAATATATAAGTTGATCTGTCGGAGCAATTGCTCAAACTCACTTTCAGTTCTTTCCTGGCCATTACACAATGTCCAAATATGCATATCCCCTAAAAAAGCTGGAAGTGCTTGTCTTGACACTTTTTCAGGAAGTAATTTTTCAATAATCAACAATACATTATCATCAGCCATTACCGCTGCTATATTGCTGAGTATGACTGAAGCTTGATGATCATCCCAATCATGGAGAATTCTTGATAGGATATACATATCCGCCTTATGCTCAAGAGGTAAAAAGAAATCTCCCTCTATAAATTGACATCGCTTCTGTAAGCAGGATGCGCGAATCGTTTGCTCTGCTTCTGCTTTGATATAATCTTTATCGAGGATGATTCCCTCCGCTAGTGGGAATCCTTGTAAAAGCTGTGTCATTACATCTCCAGCACCACCTCCTATATCAACAATTCTCTTAATATCAGCCACTTTTCTTGTCTGAAATAATAGCTCTAAATTTAACTGTGAGCTTGATTGACGCATCATTTCATTAAATGTACCTAAACGATTTTGGCTCATATCATTGATCTCAAAGAACGCCTCTCCCTCCATCAATTCAATGGGCGAAATATTATTCTTTAATCCTTCATAAAAATAACCCCACGCTTTCATGCATATACGTCCATTAAATAAAACCATTGCAGCCATTGACTCTTCACTATCATTTGATAATTTGTCACCGAGTGATGTTAGCGAGTATTGAGCATTTTCTTGGTAGACGAAATCCATCGCTACAAGAACCTTCATAAATCGCTCTAATAATAAAGGGGAAAGATGCAGTTCTATGGCCAATTGCTCATTTGTCATGCATTTTGAATACAATGCATTAAAAATGCCTAACTCAACAGCACTGTATACAATATACGAGTGGGAATAGCCCTGTATCGTATTAATAATTTTCATTTTTTCTATATTCACACTACTTCTCCTCTATAATTGAAATAAATTTCGTTTTTACGAGTTGTTGCATCAGCGCTTCCACATCAACGATTGATTGCGCAAAGTAACACCCTTTTTTATTTGCCCCATTCATTTCTTGCATTTGTATTGCTACACAAGCAGCTACTACTCCAGAACCATAGTTCCAATTCGTATTACTTTGTAGGTAGCTAGTATGTGTTTTACCATTTTCTTCTGTTTCAATATAAATAATAAAGCCCTCTTGTTCATCTTGAGTATGGTAGCTTTCAATTAAACGATGAGCAGAGGCGCGCTTTTCCTCCTCAGTTTTATAGGGCTGCATGGCCTTTATCATAATAAAATCACTCAGTATTTTAGATGTAGCAAAGGTATTATAAAAATAGGCATTGGCAGCCCTATATTCTTTTACACAGGCAATAAATTCCTCGCTCAATAGGGGGAGCGTGTATACATGATGAAATGGAGCAGGTAAAAGCATTTGGCTCCCTATTCCTGAAGTTAATTTTTTTATGTCCCCATTACTGTAATAGGACAGGCCATAACCCTCATCTTTTTCTAGGCTAGAGATAATATCATAGGCCCCTGTTTCAGAAAAGCTACCTTTACCAGCAAAATAACAGCTAATACGCTCCACACCTTTTTTGCGTAATAAAAATGCTACAAACATTTCTGTCAATCCTGGATAGATACCAGCAGATATAGCACATGTTATAAGACTATTGTGCTTTGTGAGAGCGTCCTCTATTGCCAATTTCATTGCTTTATCACCAGAAACATCAATATAGTTTGTATTTGTTACTAGACAAGCTTCAGCAACTCGTGCAAGTGTGAGGGAAGAGGGTCCAGCCGTATTTATAACCAAGCAGCAATGCTCACAAAAGGCTCGAATGCTAGCTTCATTAAAGACATCGACTGCTTGGTATTTCATGGTCTCGGATTCTTCCCCAAATTGTGCAATAAGCTTTGCTATCTTCCGACCTCCTAGTAATAATGGGGTCGAATAATTGTTTAATAAAGTTTCAAC
Source organism: Lysinibacillus sp. GW821-FHT14F06 (assembly GCF_058803665.1). Lineage (NCBI taxonomy): Bacteria > Bacillati > Bacillota > Bacilli > Caryophanales > Bacillaceae > Lysinibacillus > Lysinibacillus sp. GW821-FHT14F06. Next base: position 140,070 of record NZ_JBXAPF010000007.1, on the reverse strand, counting down.
AGCCCCCACACCAACCTGACCTGTTGAACCAATGATACCTACGTATTTTTTATTCATATTGACCAATACTCCCCACTTGAATTGGTGCTAGCAGTATGTCAGCCACACGATGTGCATTATCATCGTCTTCAATACATGTAATGTGATTCCCAGCAATCGTTATTTCCTCAAAATGACCAATGCACAGTTCTTTCCAAAACTTCAACGTATCCTGCCTATTGGTAAAAATAAAATCCATATCTTCCTCCGCCACTAAATAGCGAATATCACCAAAGTATGCCATTGGTCGCACGTTGGACCCTTTAAAGCTGTGTAAATAAATGTTATAGTACCCCTCTAGCATCTCATCTGGAATGATTTCACCAGTTTTTAGCTCTATAGCAGCTCGATAATCCTGAAAGCGTTGATTTCTGCTTCGTTGTGATAAATTCTTGATAAAATGGTGCATCTCTTTAAATTTTTCTACATGTTTAAGCTCCTCAAGACTCGATGCACTTAAACGCTTATTATGTTGATAGAAAATATGCATGATGGCTTCCATTAATTGTTGATTGGATGCTCCTTTATAAACATCCTCGACAGTAATATAGAAATTCGTAATAAAGATTAATTCTAGCGCTATGGAATCCTCGATATCATATAAAACCGGTGCACTATCAATTAACGTAAAGTCAATTATTTCCACTCCTCTTTCCATCAGCCTTCTAGCCATTTCAAGAGCAATCAAGCCACCCATGCAATAGCCGATTAATTGAACTTGCTTCACTTGTTTCGCCATAATTTGTTGTACATAATCATCTGCTAAATAATCAATTAATCTGGCACTATCTATGGCTAAATATTGATCTGTATCTTGAATAGAAATACTAATAACTGTCCCTAAATCTTGTTGTGTTAAATGCTTGTTCAAATATTTAAAGGCATTCATTGTGCCTAATCCTGCATGTACAACAATGCGGTATGGTTCACCATGAGAAGAGGATTCCTCCTTTAATAAACCTATTGCTTGGGCATGATTTCGTTCATTTAGTTGTTGTTTTTCCTTTGTTTCTGTCACTGTATGCTGCATTATTTTTTGTGCAAGCAATTTGATAGTTGGCTCATTTAACAATTGGCGAAGAATAAAATCAAAAGTAATTTTATGATATTGATTTTCATTCTCGATTAACTTTTTTATCTTCCCTGCTAATTGTGATAAAGATAAGGAATCTGCCCCATAGTCATATAAATTTTTATCTGCCTGAATATGCTCTATCTGAAGAACATCTTGTGCAAGATGGATTAGTGCTCCCTCTAATTGAGTAACTACTTCTCCCTGTCGTAGGTTCTCTTCAGCCTGACTCTCCTGTACTAGCTGCTGTACCTGTTTCTTGATTAATTGACGGTCTAATTTATCATTTGCATTGAGTGTAAGCTTCGATAAAATAAATAATTTGACTGGAACCATATAGGAAGGTAATAGATTTTCAAGATAATCAATAAAATCATGACAATGTACATTATTTGGAGCATATTCTGCCAATTGAACGACAGCATAAAGATGCTTATTATCTAGTACGACTACACAGGAAGCGTCTACTTGCTTATGTTTATTTAATAATGATTCAATTTCCCCTAGGTTAATAAGATTTCCCCGTAGCTTCACTTGATTATCAAGACGTCCGATAAATTCAATTTCTCCATTGTCCATATATCTTCCATAGTCACCAGTTCTATAGAGCCGCTGCTGTTTAATCGTTGTAATAAATCGTTCATTTGTCATTTCAGCATTTAGATAGTAGCCTTGTGCAAGACTATCTCCAGCAATATATAGCTCTCCACGAACCCAATTCGGACAATCCTCATTATGTTCATCTAAAATATAAAAGCGTTGGTTTGCTAACGGATAGCCGTAAGGTATAGTCTCTCGTTCAACGTCTTCTTCACTGCAAATATGATAATTAGACCAAATACCCGCTTCTGTAGCACCTCCTAGCGCAATAATGCTGCTTTCCGGAAACACAGTTGCACATTGTTTAACCATTTTTGGTGGTACCCAATCTCCTGATAATAGTATCGTTTTCATGGAATCTATTGTGAATTGCTCCGTTTCCTCGGCAGCTAGTAGCATTTTCATTAGTGCTGGCACTGTATTCCATAGTGTTATCCTTTTAGTTTGTAGATACGATAGCCAATAGTTTGCATCATACATATGTCCTTGTTCTGGAAAGACAATCGTGCCACCAGCAGTGAGCAAACCAAAGATGTCATAGACTGATAGGTCAAAGTTAAGCTTAGATAGAGCAAGAACACGATCATTACTAGTAATACCAAATCGTCTGTTTATATCTGTTATCGTATTCATGGCTGCAGCATGGGACATGGCAACACCCTTGGGTTCCCCGGTTGAGCCAGATGTAAAAATAATGTAGGCTAGTTCATCGGGATCACTCTTATAAACGTTATAGGAAATGCTTTCACTTTGCTCTAGCAAATTAGCTGCAATGCATTGTACCTCTAAGCTTTCATAGATTGGCTGAGATTCATCCACTAGGATAGCCTTTACTTGACTTTGATCGATTATTTTCTTGATTCGACTAATCGGCTGAGCCTTATCAATTGGCACATAGACTGCTCCTAGTGATAAAATAGCCAGCACACTTGTCACTTGATAGATGGATTTGTCAGAAATGATAGCTACCTTATCCCCTTGTTTTAGCTGATGTTTTTGAAGAAGATTTCCTAATGTAAACACCATATCCCTTAATTCAGCGTAAGAATATTCCTGCTTGCCTTCGATCACTGCGATCTTAGTAGGCTGCTGACTTGCTTGCTCGAAAAAGCCTTGGTGTAACAGCTGTTTTGCTTGGTTTAAATAGGTATTATTGACACTAGCTCTTTGTCTTGTTTGTTCATTTGGCAAGTTTACCAAAGCTGCTGATTCCCAGGCTTGATCGTTATGCACTAATTTTAATAAGGCGGTTTCGAAGGTAGAAAACATATTAGCAATTACATTGGGAGGAAATACGCCTTTCCTTACATCCCAATTCACACGCAAGCCATTGTCATCATCCATGACCTGACAATCAATAAATACTTGTGGTGTTTGACTAATACCATACTCATTCATTTTTCCGATTAATCCATTGGAATCTATGAGGTTAATGGCACTCGTAAAGACAAAGGGCATAAATGCATATGCTTGTCCCTTTTGCCTTGTCATCTCTCTCAGTACCTCTACGCCGGAGAAGCTGCTATGGTCTAAATCACGAAACATTTGCTGTTGAATCTGACTGACATGATCTATAAATGGCATTTCAGCTCTTCTACAATCAACCTCTGTTAAATTAATAGATGTGAAATCACCAACAATACGTTGAACATTTGGATGGACGGGTAATCTATTTAAAAGAATTAAATTAATGGTAAAATGCTTGTTTATGCTCCATTTCGCCAGACATTGGCTATATAAGGCAAGCAAAACACTCGTAGCCGTTTTACCTTTATTAGAAATGGAAGATTTAAATTTATCCCAAACGGCTTTATCTAATTGAATGAAATAGCGTTCAAAGGATTTTTCATCCTTTACTAATGACAATTTAGGTAATGTTGGTGAAGGTGGAAGCGTTTGAATTCGGTTATGCCAGTAGTCTTTATCCTCTTGATATTTCTTTTGATATCTCATCTCCTCCTCTATCTTTACGTACTCTTTAAAGGTGAAATTATTGGCTGGTAATGTAACATCCTCATGAAAATAAAGCTCTTCAAATTCTTTTAATAGAATCCAAATACTAGCCCAATCCACGATTATAAAATCAAAGGACATATGCATAGTCGTGCCATGCAATCGTTGACTTAATGCAATATCAAAAAGCGGCCAGCTTTCTGGTGTATAGGTTTTATGCCCCAATTGTTGCCTAATTGCTTGTAGTTGCTCCTTATTCTCGACACCATTTCTCATTAAATCTTCAATGGGAATTTCAATGTTAGGTATGTCATCCATCACACTTTGATAGCCATTTGGATGAATGGTTGTTCGTAGCATTTCATGCCGCTCTATTAACGTTGTCCATACTTGTTTAACCTTCTCACAATCTAGATGGTCATATTCAAGCTCCATGTAAATATGGCTGGAAACACCACCATATTCAAAGCTGTCCATACTACCTAGAAGATAGGCAGATTGGATAGGGGTTAATGGAAATGTATTAGCTTGCGCTTCTTGCTCCAAAACAGCCATTAACGCCTCTTTGTTCGTTTTCAGAAATGCCATTACTTCTTCGGCCATTTGATCCTTACCTGCTTTAAAATGAAGCTTTCCCTGATTTGTCCATAATTCAATTCCCTGTGACTTTAGTTGTTTTATTTCTTTTTTTACATGCATCATATTTTCATCCCTCACCTTTTTCGCTTAATATGTACTCTCTATGCATTAGATTTGCTCCATGTAGTAATTTAGTATCGATTTTGTCTGTCAGTCCTTCAATAGTAATACCATCTATGTTAAATTTTTTAGATTCCTTGATTGTTAGCATTACCTTATCGACGAGCAAAGTATTTAATATTTCTGCTGTTTCATCTGGACAGCTTATCGTCATGGAATGTATATATTGAGAGCCATTTAAATGCTTAATTTGCTTTGGCCTCTGGGGTGTATTATAGGCTGAAACGACAAAAGGTAAATCGCAAGGAGACAGCGAGAAAAAGCCATATGTAACAATTTCCCCTGTCGGTTTCTTTCGTCGGCCATTTAACACTTTTGATGTATGAATACCTAAATTTTTGATTTCATTTCTCACTAAATGTAAATTCTCTTGCTTTGCAATATCCTCTTCATAGCCTTCTAAAGCAAAATCTATAAGCCCTTCGCGCTGAATCATCCATTTCACCCAACGCTCTCTCATTGATCTACCATAGAGAATTCCTAATGGAAATTGTATTGGAGACATAAACCGCTTCATTTCAAATAGTTCAATAAATGGTCCCTGATCAAACCAGATAAACGCATTTAACGAATTTTTAGGGTTCCTTCCCCATTCAACTTGAAATCCGGCTTTTTCATAATCATGGACTGCCTTTTTAATATCATGCACCCTACACAGAATATGACTAATTTTTAGCAAATAAATTCAACACCTTTTAAGTAATTTCACTTTCATGAAAGCTAAACTAATTGATAATGATTATCATTATCGACAACTAACATTGATTCTAAATTATTGTAAAAATAAATACAATAGTCTTTATTGGTTATTTTTGAAAAATTAATTTACCTAAAATAACAATTGACAATGATTCTCATTTTCAAATATACTCGACATGAGTATAACCCTAAATATTCCAAAAAAAAAGAAAATAACCTGTTAAAGATTATTTCTTCATTTCGAAAGGAGCTATTTACATGACAAAAAATCTCACATTACGCACGGAAGACTTTATGACAGTAGGCATTTATACAAGCATCTATTTTGCCTTATTATTTACCATCTCGCTATTAGGGTATATTCCCATTTTCAATGCTATCTTACCTGCTCTAATTGGTATTTTTGGAGGCGTTCCCTTTATTTTATTTTTAGCAAAAACTGAGAAATTCGGCATGATTACGATGAGTGGTACTATTTGTGGATTAATCATGATGTTAATGGGCGGTAATGGCTTTTATCCCCTTCTTACAGGTTTAATTTGTGGCTTCATTGCAGATATACTTTTTATAAAGCTAAAATCAAGTACATTTTCTATGTCATTATCTTTTGCTGTGTTTAGTTTATGGACAATTGGTTTATATCTCCCTATTTATCTTCATCGAACTGCTTATTTTTCTAATATCACTGTTCAATATGGTGCTGAATATGCCAATAAATTAAACAGCTATATTCCTGATTGGACTTTATTTCTATTTATTGTCATGACATTTGCTACAAGTCTAATAGGAGGCTTGATTGGTACTAAATTATTAACAAAGCACTTCAAGAAATCGGGGATTGTTTAATGAAACAACGGATACAAATAGATCCACGTACTAAGCTGCTGTTGACAGTAACTATTAATATCATTACTGTAAGTGCTCCGCAAAGTGGCTGGTTTCTGTACATATTACCGATTCTATGGGGCATTCCTGCTATTTTGCTATTGCTATATCAAAAATACAAAATAGCCTCCTATTATTTGATTTTGCTATTGTCCGTGACAACATTTCAGTATACGATAGCCCCTTTTCTACATGGCTTATTGTTCTTTCTGTCATTAGGGATTATCTCCATTACTCTAAGATTACTTCCTGGTATAATGATGGGCTATTTTCTTATATCTACAACATCTATCAGTGAACTTGTGGCAGCTTTGGAAAAACTACATATGCCAAGAGGATTCATTATTTCACTCTCTGTTATGTTCCGCTTTTTCCCAACGCTAAGCTATGAGTATATTTATATACAGCAGGCAATGGCTTTCCGGGGCTTAACAGGATTTTCAATGCTGCTACATCCTATAAAAGCAATGGAATATCGCCTTATTCCACTTATGGTATCTGCCTCAAAAATTGGCAATGAATTAACAATGGCATCTTTAACTCGTGGTTTATCTGCCCCGAATAATAGAACAAATGTCTGTCAGCTTCAGTTTTATCTGCAGGATTTTCTATTGATTACCACTTGTATTGTGGTTTGGCTTATTTTTATTTGGGAGGTGTTTTTATGATCCAGCTTCAAAATGTTTCATTCCAATATCAATATCAATCAAAGAAAGCGCTAAATGCTATTGATTTAGAGATTTCAGCTGGCGAGGTCATTGTGCTCTGTGGAAAATCTGGCTGTGGAAAAACAACGATTACTCGATTATTAAATGGTCTAATCCCCTATTACATTAACGGCAAATTACAAGGGACTATTCGGCTGGCCAATCAGGATATTCGAGCAATGGAAATTCACGAAATTTCAAAGCTTACAGGCTCAGTCTTTCAAAATCCTAAGACCCAATTTTACAATATTGATACAGACAGTGAGCTAGTTTTTACTGTTGAAAATTTTGGCTTGCCTTCTGAGGAAATACTAAATAGAAAAGCTCTGATGGTAGAACAGCTCAAACTACATACACTTTTACAAAGAAATTTATTCCATCTTTCAGGTGGAGAAAAACAACGAATAGCTTGTGCATCTGTTGCCATCCATGATCCTCCTATCATTATTCTGGATGAACCATCCGCAAACTTAGATCAAGATGCAACAGCGCAACTTGGGGACATGATTGCTTTTTGGAAAAGTCAGGGGAAAACGATTGTTATTTCTGAACATCGCCTGCATTACTTACAGCATCTTGCAGATCGATTTGTTTTTTTGGAGGACGGGCAAATCAAGCATATTTTTGCCCAAAAGGAGATGCTCACCATGTCAAATGAAGCACTTTATCAATTAGGGCTTCGAGCGATTCATCTTGAGGAATTGATACCTCTGCAAAATCGTTTGTTGGATCAAGGTGCACGTTTTAAATTGGAGACACTCTCTTATTCCAATCATGATTTTCAGCTACAAATTGAGGGGTTTGACCTTCCATTCCCTGCAATTATGGCTATTACTGGTCATAATGGTGCTGGCAAATCGACATTCGCTAAATCTCTGACAGGTCTTAATCGAAAAGCCTCCCCTTCCTTTCACATCAATAATGCGAAATTTAGAAAAAAGCAATGTCTTCAGGCTAGCAGCATTGTTATGCAGGATGTACATCACCAGCTTTTTACAGAAAGTGTGCTGGCAGAAATCTTACTCTCTATGCCAGAGCCAAATGAAGAGCTAGCATTAGACCTACTGGCTTTACTGGATGCCTCCGAACTAAAAGACATTCATCCACTGGCATTATCAGGTGGGGAGAAACAGCGAGTAGCCATTCTTTCTGCGATTGCCGCAGATAAACAATTGATTATTATGGATGAGCCTACGAGTGGACTTGATTATCATCATATGAGGCAATTTGCAAATTGTATGAATATTTTGCGTGACCAAAATAAACTTGTGTTCATCATCACACATGATCCTGAAATGATTGCACTTTGCTGTGATGGAACCATTGAATTATCGAAAGGCATGATTAAGGATATCACAATATTTAACAAACAAAGGGTGTGAAATGGTGGAACAGATTGAAAAAAAAGAACATTGGATAAAGTCTATTCTTCAATTTACAGGGAGCTCTAAAGTACCTCTTGCTTTATCCATCATCTTTGCCATTATGAGTGTCGTAGGCGGGCTAGTTCCATATGTAGCTGTTTATCAAATACTACTACTTTTAATAGAAGGAACACAAACAATCCAGCGACTTCTGTTTTGGATTACTATAGCAGCTGCTGGGTACATTGCTTTAACAGTGTTTCATGCAATTTCTAGTTATTTCTCTCACCGTGCTGCCTATCATATTTTGGAGGAAATTCGTCTGCAACTAGCTGAACGATTAGTTAGAGCACCTCTTGGTCATATTTTAAATCAACCAGTTGGTAAGATTAAAAATGTCATTATTGATCGTGTGGAAACTTTAGAATTGCCATTGGCACATATTATCCCAGAAGGCATTTCAAATCTCTTACTACCTATAGGTGTTTTTATCTATATGCTGACGATTGACTATCGACTAGCCCTTGCCTCGCTTATTACAGTTCCAGTTGCATTTATTGTATATGCCTTTATGATGAGAAATTTCAACACCCAGTATCAGCACTATATGGATGCAAGCAATCATGTAAATAGTGTTATCGTAGAATATGTGGAAGGTATCGAGGTCATTAAAACCTTTAATCAAACAAATGCTTCCTATGAAAAATTCACGAATGCTATTACAGATTTTAAAAATTTTACAATGCAATGGTTTCGTAGTACATGGCCTTGGATGACATTAGGCAATGCAATTTTACCATCTACCCTTGTCGGCACCCTCCCCATCGGTTTATGGCTATATTATCAGGGTGCTATTAATCCTGCCCAATTAATCATTTGTCTTATTTTATCTATGGGGCTTATTTATCCACTTATGAAGTTTACTGTTTTTGTCAATGATTTCAAAGCTATTGAATATGCCATTGATGATACAAAAGCATACTTAAATTTAGAATCCCTTCCTATTACAGAAGAAATTACAGCTCTGGAGCATTATGATATTGCCTTGAATGATATTTCGTTTAGCTATAATGATGAGCAAAATGTGCTTCATCAACTTTCTTTAACAATTCCTGAAAAAAGCTATACAGCACTTGTGGGTCCTTCTGGAAGTGGAAAATCCACAATTGCCAAGCTTTTAGCACGTTTTTGGGATGTTACTGATGGTTCCATTACGATTGGACATACCAATATTCAAGATATTCATCCTAATGAGCTGGCTAAAAAGATTAGCTATGTAGCACAGGATAACTTTTTATTTAAAACTAGTCTTTTGGAAAACATTCGAATGGGAAACCCACAGGCTAGCGATGAGGAAGTCTATCGTGCGGCACGTTTAGCAAGATGTGATACGTTTATTTCTCGACTAGAGAACGGCTATGACACTGATTCTGGTGAAGCAGGCAACAAGCTTTCTGGTGGTGAAAAGCAACGTATCGCCATAGCTCGTGCTATCTTAAAAGACGCTCCAATCATAATACTGGATGAAGCAACAGCCTTTACAGATCCAGAAAATGAAGCAGAAATTCAAAGAGCTTTTAACGAGTTAGCGAAAGATAAAACGCTCATTGTGATTGCTCATAGATTATCCACGATTAAACATGCAGATCAAATTGTAGTGTTAAAGGATGGCAGTATCCATAAAATTGGCACCCATAATGAATTGCTCGCAACGAATGAACTTTATCAAACATTATGGATGGCTCATATTGGTTCAAAAGAACATGGACTCCTCTCTGATACGAACCCTACTCAGGAGGTATCTTTAAATGATTAAAATAATGACGAGAATTATTCAGTGGATTGGTCCATACAAAAAACGTTTATACCTTGGATTTATACTGTCTTTTTTGCAATCTATTTGTATTGCCCTACCGATTGTTATAACTGCTAATGGCTTGCAAATAATGCTTGATGACTATTATGGAAAAAACGCTTTAGAGATAGATGCAATCTGGTTGCTGTTACTGTTTTTAGTGCTAGCCATTGTCGGTCGTTTTATCTTTGCCTATTTAAAGGCACGTTATCAAGAGAGCATCGGCTATGAAATAACAGCAGATCATCGTATCAAAATGGGACATACCTTGAAAAGGGTCTCACTTGGATTTTTTCAGCAGCATCGGATAGGTGATATTAATAGTACCGTTACAACAGATTTGTCCTTCTTTGAAATGATGGGAATAAAAATGATTGATGTCGTTGTAAATGGTTATATTCTAACATGTACAATGATTCTATTTTTATCATTCTATCAACCAATTATGGCTCTCGTAGCAATTGGCGGTATTATTGTGTCAGCTATATTCCTGCGACTATTACAAAGACATAGTCGAAAAAATGCTAACCTCCATCAGCAAAGTCAGCACCAGCTTGTTAGTGCTACTTTAGAATACTTACGTGGCATGTCTGTTATTAAGAACTTTAATCAGGAAGGTATTGCTTCACGTAATATACAGGATGCCTTTCGCAATAGTAAGCAAGTAAATATATCTATTCAGAAAGGATTCGGCGTTTTCAATGTTGGACACCGATTAGCCTTAAAGTTTGCTTCTATATTACTTGTATTTGTTGCCTGTTATTTTGTGATGAATGGCGAAATGACACTTGCGGATATGATTCTTATTACGTTATTTTCATTTGTTATGTTTGATAGTATTGAGCCCATTAGCGATGCAACACATGTGTTGGAAACGATTAATCATACGCTCGATAAACTAGAGTCTATTGAAAATACAACATTTATTGACGAAGAGGGTCAAGATACCATGCTTGCGCAATATGGAATTCAGTTTGATCAGGTTTCCTTTGCGTACGATGAAAGACCTATCATTCAGGATGTATCCTTTACAGTCGAGGAAGGCACAACCACAGCAATTGTTGGACCATCTGGCTCTGGAAAAACCACTCTTTGCAATTTGATTGCCCGATTCTATGATGTTGACACTGGAGCTATCTGTATTGGCGGTACTAATATTCGCTCAATGCAGTTAAACAATTTATTATCATCGATTAGTATGGTATTTCAAAAAGTCTATTTATTTAACGAAACCATTTATAATAACATTCTTTTTGGGAATCCAAATGCTTCAAAGGATGATGTCATAGAAGCAGCCAAAAAGGCACAATGCCATGACTTTATTATGTCACTGGAAAATGGCTATGATACGGTGCTAAGTGATGGTGGCTCCTCTTTATCTGGCGGGGAAAAGCAGCGTATCTCGATTGCCCGTGCTATTTTGAAAAATGCTCCCATTATTATATTAGATGAAGCGACAGCAAGTCTTGATCCAGAGAATGAAACACATATTCAAGCTGCATTAGAAGAATTAATTCAAGGAAAAACAACCATTATCATTGCACATCGATTAGCAACGATACAGAATGCCAATCAAATAATCGTTTTAGAAGATGGTCAAATAATTCAACAGGGAACACACCACTCATTAATGAAAGAAAAAGGTGTATATCGTCGTTTTATTGATATTCGACAGACCGCAGAAAACTGGAATCTTACCACGTAAAAATGCCCATGAACTTCAGTAGTACAGACATTGATGAAGTGTTTGTACTACTATTTTAATATTAAATTGGATCCCCTCTTATTATCCTTGAAAATATTGTATCCTTCTATCAAAAAGTTTGTAAATATTGTTAACTTTTAACATTTATGTTTTAATGTCCAAATAAATATGTTACTCTATAAATAGGGTAAAACCTACAAAAATTCCTATAAAAGGTTTTTAATAACGAAAGCCTTGAAGGATCATTTCAAAGGAGTGGTTTTCATGTTAGGTTGTAGTAGTTTAGCAATTCACACAACAGATAAGAAAAATCTATTTGCTCGAACAATGGATTTCACAATGGAACCAGATAGTAAAGTTATCATTGTGCCACGTAATTATGGAATACGATTGCTTGAAAAGGAAGATGTAGTTATAAATAATCAATATGCATTTATTGGGATGGGCAGCACCGATATTTCATCCCCTGTTCTATACGATGGTGTTAATGAAAAGGGCTTAATGGGAGCAATGCTATATTATGCAACATTTGCGACTTATGCAGAGGAGCTCGAGGAAGGTAAAAGAGGCATAAATCCTGTTTATGTGGTATCACAAATTTTAGGTAACTGTGTAACCATTGATGATGTACTGACGAGATTAGAGGCATTTACCCTTCTTAATGAAGCTAATGCCATTCTTGGATTCGCTCCTCCTCTACACTTTACTTTCACAGATGCTTCAGGTGAAACAATTGTAATAGAGCCAGATAAAACAGGAATTACCGTCCACCGAAAAACTATTGGTGTAATGACGAATAGCCCTGGCTATGAATGGCATCAGACGAATCTGCGGGCTTATATTGGTGTTACGCCTTACCCACCAAATGATATTACGATGGGTGATTTAGAGCTTACACCATTTGGACAAGGTGCTGGAGCATTGGGACTTCCAGGTGATTTCACACCATCAGCTCGTTTCCTTCGAGTTGCCTACTGGAAGAAGTATACGGAAGAAGCTAAAAATGAAACAGAGGGCGTAACAAACCTATTCCATATCCTCTCTTCTGTTAATATTCCAAAGGGTGTTGTGCTTACAAAGGATGGCAATACGGATTATACAATTTATACGTCAGCCATGTGCTCACAAAGTAAAAACTATTACTTTAAGCTCTATGATAATAGTAGAATTTCGTCTGTTTCCTTAATGGATGAAGATTTAGATAGTCAAACATTAATTACCTTTGAATGGGATCGTACACAAGATATAAAGAAACTCAACAAAGTTAACGTTAAAAGCTAACACTTTAAGCACTTGCTCTTATAAATTATTTAAAGGACCAGGCTCCAACTAAATGGAGTGCCTGGTCCTTTTGATAGGATGAGTTACTTCAAACCGATTCAAGTACAATAAGTCATGCTTGTTGATTACTTTTCTTCTTATTTATAAAATCTGCATAAACTAGAATACCAACTATTATAAAGCTTAGGCTCACTAGACGGAAAATCATCTCCAAGCTTATCCATTCTGCTAAAATTCCTAAAACAAATGCGCTAATGCCAACACCAACATCAAAACTAGAAAGAAACGTTGCATTGGCTGCCCCACTTTTTGCTTCATCCACTTTTTGAACAGTCCATGTTTGTAAGCACGGCATAATTGTTCCGTAACCTGCCCCGAATAATATCGCAGCAATGATAAGCGATAAATCATTTGTTGTATAGGACAACACGACAAGTGATAAAAATCCTAATATTGCTGACACAATGATAATAGACCAAGGTCCATTTCTATCAAACCATTTTCCTGTAAATGGTCGTAATAAAGTGGAAACAATCGCATTGATAAGAAAGAATAAGAAAATATGTTTTATTCCCTTTTGTTCCCCATAAAGAACTAAGAAGGTTATAATCGCTCCAAAGCCAAGTGTCGTAATAACGGTCAATAATGCTTGGAACCTTACTTCTTTTTCAAAAATCGCTTCTACAAATCGAAATGGCCGCTTCTCATATTTAACAGGTGTAGATGAATGGACAAATTGAAGCCCTACTATCGCTAACAGGCTGAGTATAACTGATGAATAAATTAAAATTTGGAAGGAAAAGGCGTTATAGAGAAGAATACCTATACTTGGTGCAATTATTGCGCCAACTGTTGTTGAAATAGAGAAATACCCTATTCCTTCTCCTAATCTAGCTTTTGGAATTAGATCGACAACCATTGTACTATTGGCTGTCGTTGATACTCCCCATGCTGCTCCATGGAAAAATCGTAACAATAGGAAAATCCAAATAATGTTAAGAAAAGGATACAGCATAGTAATGATCAATAAAGTCACACATGCTCCAATCGCAAGATGTTTTCCTTTATTATCAATCAAATAGTAACCCACGAAAGGTCTGATTAAAATTGCACCTATCGTAAATATGGTTGTTACCAAGCCTACTTGAATAGAAGAGGCATTAAGGCTTAATAAATAGGCTGGTAAAATTGGTAGTAACATCTCAAAGCCTATAAAGATTAAAAAATTACTTATAAATAAAAATAGAAATGATGATGTAAAAATTTTTTGTTTTTTCATGATATATTTCCTCGCTTCTAATTATTTTTTAAATTAGAAGCGATTGGCACACTGAAACATTCCTAAATTGTCTAAGTTTTTTAAACAACAAGTCTCACCCTTTCTAACACTGTTATATTGAGAGATGACATTAATTTTTGTCTATTTGGACAAGCATCTCATCATTGTATCCATCCCGATTCTTCTCCTGTAAAACAAAAAAGACGCCATCAAATCCGGCGTCTAATTATGGCTTTGTATAATGCACAAACAATAAAAGTTCTAATTTTATAATACAAAGGCAAAAAGCTTCCGGCTATTTGCTATATGAAGTTTACTTAAAAAAGTACAGACTGGTCCCTTTGACAGTAAATCGTCTAGTTGTAAATATGTCTTTACTTCTGTTGCAATTCTTCTGAAAACAGTTTCCATGACTTTTTGCCTCCTCTCATCATCAATTAATATCTTAGTATAATACAAGTGGATGAAAAATGCAAATTCTTCTTTCAATATTTTACTTACCACTTAGCAGGATTCACCTACTACCATACCATTTTCAAGGTTCTTCAAGTCTTCAGGCTCATCGGAATGAATTAATACTGAAATTACTTTCTGTTTTAAGTTAAATCAAGAGAAGTACTATACATTAGCATTCCTATCCACATGTCAAAATCATAAAATAAAGAGAGCTTGTGAGGCGTTGCTATGGACGTCCCATTGCCTGTAGAATACGAATTGCCCTACACGACTGTTGACATTTGGAAACAGGTCGCTGATTTTGTCACCCACGAATTTCGATAACTAACCATATTTTGAATATATTGGAAATCTATGTTATAATTTGAAATGTAAGTTGCCTAAAAATTGATAGAGAGGAGTATTTATTATGGTGAATGATAGAAAAAATAGAATAATAAGGTGCTTACTGCTTTTCTAACGATAGCTGTAATAATTTTGGTTTTATTATTAAGTAATTCATCTCTTTTCATTGATGAGAAAACGACAGTTGTTAATGATAACAATCAAAAAGAGATGAACGCCTCAGATTTAGTTATACCTACATGGGAAAGTATTGTAAAAGATGGCTATCCAATAAATGAAAATGGGCAAACATATGGTATTAATATGGGAGATTTAATACTTGGTGAACTTGGAGAACCTGATTTATTGTTAGCAAAAGATGAGAATGGTGTATTAGGATATATTTATCAGCCTAAAGGCATATCTTCGCCTAATGAGTTAGATGAATATAATAAATCATTCAAAAAATCGGTACCATTATATTTACATGATGGTAAAACAATTATTGGTACATTTTATTTTAATTAGACTTTCAATTTCAAATGAATTTATTGACACTAATAAATATTATATTAGTTTATTACTGTCAAATTAAATATAGACAATTATACACAATGATTTTTACAAATTTATGGAACAGGAGACAAATCATAGGTAAATTTAAAATAACAAAATTACTAACAACTGCTTTAATTGCTGTTTTTGTGACAATGTCTTGTTTTAATGTAAGTGCCTTCGCGGCATCTGCATACAGTCCGGAAAAGAATGTAACCGTTTATGGTACCTCATATACGTATTATTCTGGGGTTGAAACTGATTCAACCAGAACTTTAGCACATGGTATGGTTAAAACGGCAAATAATGTTCCAACAGGATATATTGGCATCAATGCAAGACTATATAATGATTCAGGAACTCTCATCTCAGATAGTGGAATAATTTATAATGAAAGAGCTCTATTACAAATGACTAGATCTACAATGACTACTACTAAAGGAACTTACTATGCTCAATCTCAAATGCATTTTTACAATGGAGATGGATATTCTAAGTATACAAGTAACGCAACACCACGTGTCCAGAGATCTTTAGTTCAACTACCTCTAAATAAACCATATGAAGTTAATGAAAATGGTTTGACTTATGGTTCAGATTTTTATGCAGAGTCACTAAAAGATAATCCAGATCTTATTCGAGTAATTGGAATGAATGGTGTTGAAGGATATGTATATTCTAAGGATATTAACTTGGAGCTAAATCTCTTGAACAGGTGTTAGATTACATTAATTCGGGGCAGTCAAATTATACTGTGACAGCTTGTAAAGAAAATGGGAGTACAATTGTAGATACTTTTGAAATAAATTCTGAAATTTAATATATATAATCAAAGATAATTAAACTTAGTTGTACAAAAATGAACCGTAAACCCGTAATCAAATTATGCATTTAAATAACCAAGCACCTCCTGTATGATAGACGTTTCAATAAAGGGGGTGTTACTTTATGTCAACTTCCAAACTAACAATTTTCCCTGTGACACTGGATGCCATCACGGACAAGTATTCTTTTATCAATTCAACGTAATTTTCCTCTGAGCCAAGCTTTATCATTAAAACAGTTGATGCTGAAATTTCCTTCTTTAAGCACCTTTCATTAGGTGAAGGTCAAAAAGCACACTAAAAGCATTTGAAGCCAATGGTGGGGAAATTCTATAAATGGGTAGACGAACACCTTTCTTTTGGAAAAATACACTCGCTAAAACTGCTGAAAATAGAGCACAGTATGTTGGATTAACTATAAACACCTATAGCCATTTAATTAGACAAAAAAGATGTCATTGATTTATGTAATAAATATCTTATGAATTAGTAATTTTTTGGACGCTTCTTATTTTCAAAGTCCCCAAAACTCTTTGAAAATAACGTTTTGGGGACTTAATGCAAAAACCACTCGTTCTTTAACTACTCACCTCAATTACTATAACAGACTTTAATTATTTTTTTAAATTGTATTCCAAAAATCCCATCTATTAGCCTATGTATTTTAAATTGAAATCAAAATTTTATTTCTCCCTCTAAACTAAGCATAATATTTCAATCCAATGAACAGTTAGATAGAATAGGTTTTATGCAGATTAATTGACTAAACAAAAAACCACTCATTGTTAAGCGGTCTTCTTATAAGCTATTCTTTTTGCATTCTAAAATTAAAATATAGTCTAATAATCCTCTGAAAAACCATCTTTAAAGAATTCTAGTATTTCTTCACCATAAAACGAAAAAAACAGCAAAATAAAAACAATTAAAAGGGCTAAACTACCGAATATAAGGGTAAACACTATCCCAATTTTTTTATCATTCACTTATATCCCTCCGACACCTTCATTTATGTTTTTATGTGCTTTATTTTAAACCTGTACCGTCATAAAATTGTGTTTTATTTTTCATTATATATCTGCTCACATAATTCTCGAAAATTACAACCACCTCAATGCCATTTTCCAAGCGTTTGTTCAAAGCCCTCGAGGTCTACGGGTTCATTGGAAAAATATCGGCTTGGTACTTAATTATTACTTTCATAAAGTTTCAGTGTAAATCAAAAGCTCTATTTACCAACGTTTTTCAATCGTAGTATTTTCTTTATTAATCACTAACTGTTACTAAAAATCGTTTTAGGTCACTTTTCAGTCACTTATTTTATAGCCAAAGACCACCCATCACGGAGTGGTCTTTTTATGGATTATTTAACTAAAGCACTCCGTTAGCACAATAAAATAACTAAATCTATTTCTGCAAATCGGAGGGTAACATTCCATATACAATACTATCTGTCCATTCATTTTTATTCCAAAAATCTTGTTTAAAATGGGCTTCCTTTCTCATCCCTATTCGTTCACACAATTTTTGTGAAGCTGTATTCCGTGCATCAAGATTAGCTTGTATACGATGTACATTCAATTCATCAAATAATTTAAATACCAAACTACTTACTGCTTCTGTTGCCAAACCTCTCCCAGCTACTTCATTTAAAAAACTATAACCAATCTCAACAGTGTCTTTCATATCTGTATACCATACAGATAGATCACCAACTACTTTAGTCTTGTATATAACTGCCAAACTTAACATTGAATCTTTAGTGAGTACACCGTTTGCTAGCTTCTTATTAAATCTTTTTTGCATATCTTCATGAGTCCACTTATTATGTAATAGGAACTTACATGTATCATCATTATTATAAATAGCAAATACATCCTGTAAATCAGTACTCTTAAAAGGTCTAATTATTAATCTTTCTGTTGTGATTTCCAAGTTAGCTCGCCTCCCCTACATTCATTCTATAAAATAAAACAAAAACCCACAATGTTTGAGAACCAAGTAAAAAACTATAAATTCCAGTAATGCCATTTAACTACAAGGATTATATACTGAAAGTGCAATAATTGAAATCAATCCTATTGTTTCACATAAAAGAATGATTGACCCAAAACATTTTTTCATAGTATTTAAACCTCATTCTTAGATTTTACCTTGATACATATTTCACCATAGTAAATTAAAATCCTTCCTCCACTTAACTTCACAGTTAGCCATCCATGTAGCGCAAAATCAACACTGAAAGTTGATTAAGTTCTTTCATGGTAGTTTAATAATCCCTTATACCACTTTCATTTGGATGAGTATTTCCATTTACCATTCCAGCCAATTATCTAACGATGGTCAGTATGCACTCAACCTTACTATATGTCCCTACAAATACTTTAGCTGTAGCTCCATGGAAAGAGAACGTTCTATATGGTTTTTATTACCCGTTGCTTTCCGAAAATGAACTCCAATTTTGATCCAAAGTAAGGAACGCCTTCACACTAACCTGAATTCACTTCCATATCATTCGACTCATTACAGCTTTTCTCATTTGGTTCTGTTGGTTCTTCACCTTCCTGTAGCTTTGTAATAAAGTTTGATCAAAAACATCTCACAAACCAGCATTTTTCTATATATAAAAAGACTTCATTTTGAAAAAAGATTGATCAAAATGGAGTCTTATATTGTAATACTAAGATTGATTTTTATAAAAAGGATTGATTATTTTCTTCCTATGTTGTTCAACAATCGCGCCTGTTAATTGAAGAAACACCCCCCTCTTTTATTACACATTATCCTTCGTTTAGTCCTTTTCATCCTTAACAAAGAAATTAATCTCCTTTAAGTGCTCATGTATGTGCTGCGTATCTATTTGGATAATATATTCCGAGTTTTAATTCAACTATTTTTATGCTAAAACCATTGACTCTTACCAGCGTCTAGTCTTATTATATTTATATTGACTCAATTTATTAAAAATAGTCATAAAAGGAGAAGAACGTATGCCTAAGATCATAAGTGAGCAGGAGAAGGAGCATATCAAAAATGCAATGTATATCAAAGGAATAGAGCTCATTCGTAAGAAAGGCATGAAGCGAGTTACGGTTGACGATATTACAGCAGCTGTGCAAATAGCCAAGGGTTCCTTCTATACCTATTATCCTTCCAAGGAAGAATTTCTCTACCACATTATAAAGCAAAACGAGCAAGCTTTACTTGACCGAGTTCTTGAAATCGGAGCTAGCTCGGGACATTTTAAGGACAAGATTACGCATGCACTTCGTGAAATTTATTTGGCGTCAGATAGTCTTGCACTCTATGTTCAGCCATCGGACCTAGAATATTTGCTGCGCAAGCTTCCAGATCCTATCAACAAAAAGGAACAGGATAAATCCAAAACTAATTTTCAGAGTACAATGAATGGCTTGGGAATAGAGGATGCTCAATGTGATTATAGCGTACTTGCGAATTTAATGGATGGCTTACATTTTATCGCCTCAAATCAAAACCAATACGGTGAACAAGGAAGGACACAAGCATTAAGCATTCTTGTAGAAGCAATTGCGGAATATCTAAGCAAGTGCAAGCAAAATTCAACCAAAAATAACTAGAGGAGGCATTCATATGAATCAATCTTGGATTATTTTCATAGCGGCTATTGCCTGCATCAGTATGGCGATTTATTGGTTTCTCTATACAAAGAAGCGTGCAACAGCTTGTCATATCCATACGCCAAACGGAATAGATGAGGGCGAGTATGTAACGATTGGTGGAATACAGCAGTTTTTATATCATCGTGGTGAAGATAAGGATCACCCCATCCTCTTATTCCTGCATGGAGGTCCTGGCAGTCCGATGCTTCCTTTTGTCCAAGACTTTCAGTTTCCTTGGGAAGATAAAGTAACCGTTGTCCACTGGGAACAACGAAACAGTGGTAAAACCTTCTTTGCCAATGATCCACAGAAAGTCACGCCGACAACAACGGTTGAACAAGCGTTACAGGATACATATGAAGTTGTGAGCTATTTACAAAAGAAATATAACAAAGAGCGAATCCTTCTGCTTGGTCATTCATGGGGCTCTATCTTAGGTAGTCTATTCACCATGCAATATCCGCAGATGGTTCAAGCCTATATTGGAGTTGGACAAGTTGTAAATATGTTTGAAAACGAACGAATTGGCTACGAGAAAGCATTGGAATGCAGCAGACAAGTAAAAAATCAGAAAGATATTAGCACCTTACAGGCTTTAAGTCCTTATCCCGAGCACCATTTTAGTGATGCCATGGTCAAGAAGCTTATAAAACTTCGTAAGTTACAAGGTAAGTATAAGCTTGCGATGCAACCATCATTTCAACTAGTTATGAGCGTACTATGTTCTCCCTTTTATTCGTTCAAAGATATTAAATACATGTTAATGAGCGATGTACTAGAAATAAAACAACGTGCTATTTTGGAATTTTTATTTAAGTCCTATAATCTGAACATGGTAACTTCAGACTATCAAGTTCCAGTATTCTATATCCATGGCGAGGATGACTGGCAAACTCCTTATTCTCTCGCTCGCACATACTTTGATCAACTCAAGGCGCCAATGAAACAATTTTACTCCATACCAAATGCTGGACATGTGACGATGCTTGATCAGAAGGAGCTATTCAACGAAGCTTTATTCGACATTATCGATCAAATCAAAATTAATTACCAAAGCCATTCCATCATAACACCATGATGGAATGGGACTCGAATATCTCAACCAAGTCAGATACAACTAAATGGCCCTTTTCATGAATAAAGGCGCTTTCCTTATTACGGAAAAGCGCCCGATTGTTGAACAGTAATTTACTCTATATAGTCAATTAACTTTGCTGGAACTTGCTCAAAAATATAAACTTCAGGGTTACTAAAAGGCATATTATTTAAATAATCTTTGAGAGTGTTCATACTTGCCCAATAATTTTTCATTAAATCTTCCTTTGAAGGTAATCCCTCAATAATACGCCCTTTGCCACCATCATACATGTCCTCAATATAAGCAAATAAATCACTTGATATATCACGGTTAAAAACTAAAATTTTATCACTAAACACTGGAAACCGATAGTGAGGACTTTCGTCGACTTCCAAATCTATTCCGAAAGCAACTTCAAAATCAATCCATTTTGGTAAATTTGCTGGTCTGAAACGCTCCGTTAAATCTGGAAATAAATTAGCACTCTTGGAATACCACTTGGTTGACGTCTTGTAATTTAATCCTTCCTTTAATACGATTTGGGGACTTATATTTTCGAAGATATCATTGTGAATAACCATATGATATAAAAACAAACGAGTTCCTCCTTTCCTTAAATAAAGGTTCCTAAAAAAATCCTCAATTAAACTACGCTCTAATTTCATACGTTCAAAACGAATAGAAGTTCAAGTACTGTTTACAAACTAATTTCTCGTGAAAAAAATTCAATTACCTGCAAATGAACTAAATGCCCTTTAACCATTTTTTTCTGCCTTCTTGTTCAACAGACCTGCGTTGATAGTTTAAGTGCATTTCTTTAATCTCTCATAATTTTAACATAAATATCCATATTCGTTTAGAGGGGTTGTTTAAAAATATGGCCCTTTAGCAGAAGAAGGCACAATCCCTTTTCAAGAATAAAAGACCTTGTAATTGAAGTATAGGAACGATAAAAAAATGCAGTTTTAAAGCGTCAATATACAGGTTTTTATTCAGATAACACACTCTGCATACTCTTGAAAAGTACTATCGTAGCACTGTTTATATATTTGCTTAAAAAGATGTATAAACAATATTCAAACTAAAATCCAATAAATGTTGGTTTAACAGCATTTATTGGATTTCGCTCTCTCTCCAAACTTTTGTTTGAGAACGTTATTCCAATATAAATTGCATATTTGATACATACTAAAAAGTTACTGCTCAACACTTAAAAATTTATTATCTTTTATGTCGTAGTTACCGTATTTCCTTGAAAGTACAACCGTTTTTAC
This sequence comes from Lysinibacillus sp. GW821-FHT14F06, assembly GCF_058803665.1. NCBI lineage: Bacteria > Bacillati > Bacillota > Bacilli > Caryophanales > Bacillaceae > Lysinibacillus > Lysinibacillus sp. GW821-FHT14F06. The sequence goes on along the minus strand of NZ_JBXAPF010000007.1, from coordinate 117,723 downwards.
AGCATATTTTTCATCAGCAAATACTAATAAAAAACGGTCTTCTAAAATATCAATTCCCCCATTTTCACCATTAAATTTAATTTCCATTGAATCTTCAATAACTTCATTTGATGTATAAGGTCCAAATACATCGACTTGAGTCCAATTGAAATCGATAAGCTTCGTTAAATCAATTTGTGTTTCACTATTTTCTAAAAGGGACTCAATTTCCTTAGCTAAAACCGTGTCTTGACTAGCTCGATTACCTAATAAAGTAACAGCTAAACCTACAGCAACAATACTTAGAATTACATAAACCATTTTTTTCATAACTACTTACATCTCCCTAAATTTTAATATTCCATATTTTAGAAGATGTTAAAAGGTGGGGCTAGTTCCCTGCTAAACATTTCTTAAAAGCTTGTTATTTCACAATCTGGCCGTTTGTGGAACAAGAAAAAATCCTGAATATCAACACTGGATTTTTAAGCAAATCTTTTTATAAACGTCACGACTTTATTTTAAACTTCGCATCTTTTTTATAAATATCGTGACTTTATTTCAAATCTACACTTCCGGATCAGGTTCTGGAACTAAACTTGGGTCAACATCACCAACTACTAAATCATCACCATTTACTTTAATTTGTAAAACTATTCTAGAACAAATAAATAGCCCAGTCTCTATTTTAATTGAGAGCCTGGGCTTTTTGTGTATAGTTGAGGAATGGTGCATCTTAACCCTTTGTGCAGAAGGGAAAAGTTGCACCTAAATTATTATATCAATTTAAGTGTTCCTGTAAAATCCAACAAATGGATTAAAAAGAAATATAATCACATAGACTTGGATAATATACATTTATAACTAAGTTTATCCAATTAATAAAAAATCTTTAATTACACTAACCTGTTCCCATTACTATTATTACTAACTTGAAAATACAAAAGATTAACCATCCATCACAGAGTGGTCGCTTAGTTTATTCAGTTAAGCACCTTTTCGTTCAGTAAGTAACTAGAATTTAATCTAATTTTTTTACAAATAAAACTCTGTCTTGATTTGGTCCGTTGTAGTCTGTATTTAATGATAGTCCATCAATAATTCTATCTCCATTCTTAATTTCAAAACCCAACTTGGTATGATAGGCAATCGAAACTTTATTGACAGGTGATGTTATACAACGAACAATACTTCGATTATTTTGCTTTACTGCATTAAAAAATTTATTGTATAAATGCTTTCCAATATCATGCTTTCTGTATTCTGGATGAACTCCAACAAAATGAATATACGCCTCATCTGAATGAGTTTGAGAAAGGAATCCTATTAGAAAACCCACGAGTTTACCATCCTTTTCTGCAATGAAACTTGTCTGTGTAAAATGATCGAAGAATAATTTTGGTAACAGATGAGACACATTCCTGCCACCCCACCACTCATTAATTAGAGGTGAAATTACATAGTAGTCTGAGCCTTTAACTGAACGAATTTCCATTTTAATCCCCCTATTTATGTAAAAATTTAACTAAACTAATATTAATATAAAACAATTTTATATTAGTTAGTTTAATAGTACCTCATCTCAATATTACTTGGATAATTTTCCCCTTCCACCATTTCAACTATGGTTCACCATGCACTATTGATTGCGGAAGGCTATCATGTTCTCTTTTGATATTTCTAGCCAATTTCAATATTATAAATGTTGGAGATAGATAAAGTTTAAATGAGGATTTCAAAATGAAGAAACTAGAACAAACAACCTAAGAATTTCTGGAAGCTGGTTATACGATTGTGGAAATTAAAGCAGCTTTTGAGGAAGTCATTGAACAAGCTAAACAGTCTAATACAGATAGTGAGACAGATCACTAACAAAGTTGTCTGTTTTTTTTATGTATATTTGTATTCAAATTACCTAAAATGGAAATATAAAGGGAGGAATAATTTATGAAAAAATTAGTATTTAGCGTAGCATTAGTATTAAGTCTTGGACTAGCAGGATGCGGAGAAACGACTACAAAAGAAGAACCCGGTGAGAAGGAAAAACCAGTTACTGAGACATCAAAAGAGGATGCTACAAAACAAGAAACATCAGCACCAGCTACTAAAGAGGAGAATGGTAAACTAACTGAAGAAAAGTTTAAACAAGTTAAAGAAGGTATGACATATGAAGAAGTAGTTAAAATTGTTGGTGCCGAAGGTAAAGTTCTTTCTGAAACAGGTTCAGCTGGTGAACCACATCATACAGTAATGTATGAATTTGAGACAGATGGCGTCTTGTCATCTTCTACTATGATGTTCCAAGGTGGTAAATTAATCAATAAAGCACAAATTGGAGTGGAAACATCTGATATTGAAATTACTCTTGACCAATTTAATAAGCTTGAAAATGGCATGACAAAAGAAAAAGTATTTGAAATTCTTGGTGGTGAGGGTGCAGTCATTTCTGAATCTGGTGATGTAGTAATGTACAGCTATAATGGCACAGCTTTAGGTGCCAACGCATCGTTAATGTTCCAAGGCGGTAAATTAATGAATAAAACTCAAATAGGTTTAAAATAACAATCCATTAGTCACTAAAAATGAGTGGCTTTTTTTATTAGAATAAGACGATTTTTATCATGGTAAATAGGTACATCCATGGTTAAAGTTGTTATTGTAGGTTATTAAAAGAAATAACCTTAGACAATTTTAAGGAGGATACAAAAGTGGTTAATTTATTTAAAAAAGGTTTTATTTATTTAGCATTAATGTTGTTAGTGTTAGGTAGCTTTAGTATGGAAAGTGCTTCAGCTGAAGAAGCTGTGGATTATGAAGAAGGGGGAACTAATTTAGATAATACGCCTGAAAACAGTGCAATAGTAGGAAGTAGGTTATTAAAACCTGAAATAGGTTGGAAAAGATATGACGATTCTAATCCATTAATAATAAAAAATAAAATGTTCTATCAATCTCAACCAAATAGAGCATATAAAAATGGTCAATCACCAGGAAATTCCATAGGAACCTTTATTAAATTTGATTTTATAGGCACAAAATTTCGTATAATAGATCAATTGCATTCAAACCGTGATAAGAATACCAAAGTAACAATTGATGGAGAGATTGTAGAATATTACTCATCATATACATCTAGCTCTGTTCAACAATGGCAAACATTGGTATACGAGAAAAAAAGTTTAACAAATACGAAACATACAGTTTTAATAGAGAAATCGGATGACACTTCTTATTTATCGTTTGATGCTATTGATATTGATGGCATATTGTTAGCTCATGTCGAAGTTGAAAAATCCATCACATTAGACAAAAATAATTTCGAACTATTAGTAGGAAGTCAAGATATAATAACTGCCACAGTTACTCCTGACAGTGCTAAAGTAATTTGGACAAGCAGTGACGAATCAATTGCAACTGTTGATCAGAATGGTAATGTAACTGCGATTCGTGAAGGTACAGCAATCATTACAGCAACAATAGAAAACACAGATATTTCAGCTACAAGTACAGTTATTGTTAAAAAACCAGATAATGCATTTTCAAGTGCTATTCTTAGTATTACTTCGGTGAATGGTATTACTAAAGAATATGATGTGACTAACGCTGTTTTAAACAATTATTTAAATTGGTTTGATACTGCACAAGGTACTTCTACATTCAAATTTTCAAAAACAATTTCACCTTATAAAAAAGTAACTGAATATGTCGTACACGATAAGATTGCTTCTTTTGAAGTAAGAGAATATTAAACACAATAAAGACCGGGCGCTCATTTTTGAAGAGAGTCCTGGTCTATTCTATTTTGAAACTTTATTTTATTCTTTGGTCTAGTCAAATTTATGCGGATTTACAACGTTAAGAAATGTACACGATTTTATGCAAAGTGAAGAATAGTACGAAAAAATTATTTGCTTATCTTTAATATCTATTTATTAAAAAATAGGTCTCATAAAACTTCTTTCATAGCTTAAAATGCATTTATTATCTTCTGCAAACTTAAATGCGGCTTGACATTCTTCATCTAATGCCATTTTTACTCGGTACTCTTCATATGCTGCTAAACTTGGAAAAGTGAATAAGGCATAAGCAATATTATTAGCCCCCTCATGCGGAAGGAAATAACCATGATGATTTCCACCTAGTTTATTTACAAGAGGAATCCACATTTTACCGTATTCTTCAAACTCTTTTGCTTTATAAGGATCAATAATATATTTCAAATAACAAGTAACCATTTTATACCTCCTAAACATTTTTTTGAATTATATCACATACTTTAACTCCTTTGCACCGAGAATTGTAGTTTACATCGTTACCAAAGCGTTGTTTTGGAAAATTTAAAGCTTTAACCACACTTCACTCTCTCCTAATACTTACTATTATTAATATATTTTTTTACACGTGTTGATTTACCAAACTTATGAAATTTCAAGATCGTTAAGACCCCTATGAAACATCAAACTTTCTTTCGCCCTGATTCGCCATTCCAGTGGCAGGGCAGCACTAAGAAAGAGGTGTCTGAAACCTTCGAACGAGAGGGGTTTAGTGTTATTATTCTTCATTCCTTGTGTTTGAAGAAATTTCAAACAAACATAGGCAATAAGAGCTGAGAATAGCTGATCAAATACGGCATTTTTTGTTGTCCCGAAGATCAGACACGTTCAAGTTTTGTATAATCCAAGGAAAAAAACTTTCAATTGCCAACGAGATTTATACAAATTGGCAATTCCTTCAGTGGTAATATCCATTAAACTTGTTACGATCCGTATTTCTTTGCCCTCATGATCCGTAAATTGAACGATATGAGGGCGCTTTTTCGTTTGTTTTTGTGGTAACCCAAGCGTGCAAGTAAAATCAACTGTCACATTGGAATCGTTGATACGACTACCTTGGAGCGATTTTTTGCGATTTAATTGCACATTGTCTTTTAAACGCAACTCAAAATGTTGATGTTCTTTCAAGTAACAATCTACTTTATCAATAGAGAAGTAGGCACGGTCACAAAGGAGGAAAACCTTTTATCTTCAAGGAATTCGCCAATGGGATCATCATATTTTAAACCGGTTGTTTCTACAACTTTTAAGGACATCGTGGTTTCATTCGTAAAACTAACATGTAATTTGATTCCTGAAAGTTCACCGTGATATAATCAACATGTCTGATCAAGTAAGGAAAAAATCTCCTCACCGACCTACCTCTGAGGTTACATCACATTTTTTCTATCACAAACTCTCGTACATGTTTTACATTTGTTCCTTTTGTTACATACAAATTTATTCGAAAATCTCTTATCTTAGCCAAATTTAATTAGTTTATGTCAATAATTCTTCTCACAACTTTAAATTCACCCTCTATTTCTATCGCCATTATGCTATCAATATCACTCGAAATTTCCTCTCCCTTTATTTTATATATATTTACTCCCGTTTTTAGTCTGTAACCCTCTTCGTGTTTTGTAGGTAAAACTGTTGTTTCTTTTGCTATTTCTCCGATTTTTCCTTCTATCTGATCTTGTGTGATAGGCTCATTTGTAACAATATAATTATAACCATTCCAATTTAATACAGGTTCAGTAATATTCCTTTGATTAGGATCAGTGCAACCTGCAAACAGAATTACTGTAATAAAAAATGACAAAATAAAATATTGTTTCATATTTTTTATGCCTCCTTATAAAAAAAGATGAAGGTAGTAACCCTCATCTTGGTCATTATTTTATTAATATTTTAATATAAATATCTTTAGCCATAGGATAATTTTTGTAGGTTGTTCCCAAAAGTTTACCAGCGGCATTATATGTTTCTTCTTTATATCCTCTAACAATATATACTCCATAAACAGCCGGACGACTCCATCTATTATAGTCAGCTTTATTAAAAAATTCATTACTAGTAGACGGTTATCCATCAAAACCTGCTGCTATAGATCTTGCTTGGAGAAGAATCATTGAAAAGTACAACTTACCAAAATTGAATTTTCATACTTTATGCAATTCTTACGCCTCATTTATGGTCAGTCGGAATATAAATTTTAAAATCATACAGGAACAACTAGGTCACTCTGATATAAAAATGACAATCAACACATATAGTCATTTAACAGAATGGATAAAAATGATGCAAGCGGCCATTTCGATGATTTAAATGGATCGGTCACTTTTTGGTCACTTGCTTCATTCTTAACTTATTTTTCATCACATAATTCCCGAAAATTACACCCACGACATTGCCATTTTTCAAGCGTTTGTTCAAAGTCCTCGAGGTCTGCGGGCTCATTCGAAAAAATATCGGCTTGGTACTTTTTCATTTCCAAGACACTGCGCTGAAAGGTGTACAAAATATTAGCCATATCGATGTCAGTAAATACATATTTCTTTCGTTTTCCCGTTAATAAATATTCGTTATATACCTCGATTTGCTCAAGGGATACACGGTATTTTTGCTGCACATAATAGGCATAGAACGCTAATTGCTGACGGTCATCGTCAGACTCTCCACCTGTCTTCCAATCGACAATCACCCATTTGTCCGTTAGTTCATCATAGTAATGGAAATCCATTACGACAAATACTTGGGTATCGTCTATTTTCATGGAGCGGAATTGCTCAGGCTCACCAATGCGAAGAGAGCCTTTTTGTGCCGTGATTTGCTGGAATGTTTCACTCATCAAAAAATGGTGAAAGATAAGCTGTAAACGTTCTTTGTAGTCCTGAACAAGTTCAGGATTCAGCTTACCGGTATAGTAGATTTCCTGCATCATATAATATTTTGTGGGCTTATGTCTCCATAATTCAAAATTGCGTGTGGAGTCAATAAATGCTGTATTAAGCTGACCTCGTGCCCAATGTATCAGCTCCTCTACAGTTGGTGCCTCTCCTGTTTGTAAATAATCATTAATCGCCTGCTCGATAAATCGGTGAACAATTTGCCCAATTAAGATCGGCATGGATTGTAGCTTTTTTAAGCGATAGACCTGTTGATGAAAAGGCTCCACATTATAGCTAAGCCAGCCATTATGTGAAAAATAATAGTCATAGCCATATTTTCGTGCACAGCTGGTTAATGTTTTATGCCGAGACAGTGACCATGAAAAACTTGGATATGGTGTGATGTCAAACAGAATAATCGCCTCCTTAGAGCTGTTTCATAAAATCATAGACAAGCTGTATTATTAATACAATGGTTACAACACGTAGCAAAAGCTTTACTTGTTTGGCATTGACCTTTCGAGCAAGGACAATTCCAATCTGTGCGCCAATAGTTGATTCCAATCATTAAAATAAGTGTTAGTGGCCATTCGATTTTTCCTGTCGCTATATACGTAATCGCTGCGCCAGAGCACATCGCAAAAACACCGACACGTGACAGCCCTACCGCTTTTATATAAGATAGTTTCTCATGTGCATATGTATAAAGTGCCAGTGTACTACTTCCTGGACCAAACATTCCATCATAAAAACCAACACCCAGCAGAATAAGACCATTTTTACGATTCATAATAAAGTGTTCTCTTTCGCCAAAATCAGCCCCACCGATAAATGACATAATCAATGCAAACCCTAGTAAAATAATGGCGATAAGCGTCAAGGACTGACTGCTCATTAATGATGCAAATAAGCCTCCAAGTGTTCCCCCAATCAGCGATACAAGTAAAACGGATCGCATTTCTGCCCAGGCCAATTCTTTTCTTCTATAAATCGTATAAAAACTGGAAAAAGCACTCACCATATTAGACACCTTATTAGCGCCGATCGCTGAATGGACAGGTACTCCCATTAACATCATGGTTGGCAGAGTAATCAATCCCCCACCCCCGACCAATGTCCCAATGACGTTACCAGCAATTCCAATGCTTAAAAATAATAAGTATTCCATGTAATCCTTCTTTCTGTACCACACATGATGTCATTCTATGATACAGTATAACAGAATGCTATTTTGAATGACGAAAAACGAGGTGAATCAATGTACGAGCAACAAAAAACACCTACGCCACGTTTTTGTATGCAACTAACATGGATTATAGGCACTATATTTCTTGCGGGTGTTACTGCAACGCTTATCCAATATCATAAGCTGCCAGGTTCTATACCCGTTTTACAAAGCTTTACAAGTGAACATGCCCAGTTTGGTCCAAAAATCGCTATTTTTTACTTACCTTTTATTGCACTTATGCTATTTTTACTGCTACATTACTTAGAGGTCAGGGCTGCATATCCAGTTTTACGTAAAAATAAACCGACTCTTTCCCATAGTCAGAGACAAAATGGAATTTTGACGTTTTGTCTCATTAAAAATAGTATCTTACTGTACTTTACGTATTCACTTTTCAACGACTTAACAGTTGCATTAGGCCATGATCGTATTTTACAGCAATGGCATGCCTACCTTTTTCTAGTTTTATTAAGCCTGATATTCATCGTAGGCATCATACGTGGTGTTTTACTAGGAAAAAAAATTTAACAGCTTTCCATTAAAAAAACACCTTCACAGTTGATGGATTTCAACAAAAGGTGTTTTTGATATTATAAGGATTAATAGTTCATAATTACAACAACAAGTGCTACAGTAATAATACTGATTTTTATGGTTTCTACTTTATAGATAGCATAATGCTGGATGTCTCGTTTGAGGTTATACCAAATGATGACACCATATAAAACAGCGAGCACAAGCATCAAGGGCTTATATAAAGGGCCCACCCAAGTTGCCCAAGCAAAAATACCGAAAGTTACGGAGAGGAATAATAGTAGCAGCCACCATTTTGGTTTAGGTGGTTTATTATTATCTAATTTATGCCGTTTATAGTAGGAGGCTGAAAATAAATTGACTATGATGACCGCAAGGGGCAGGATTAAAAACAAAGGTTTTGTATTTACACTATATAATAATTGAAATACTTCCTCATACATATCTGATGTTCCCACAAAAAACTGCCCACTATCAATATTTAGCATGCCTGTATCAGAAATCTGGTAGTGCTCCTCTTGATGATCCCTTACAACGACCACATCTGTAATATAATCACCTAGCCTACCATCTCTTTCTTCAACATAAGGTGTAAAATCTTGAAAAAAATTATAGACTTTTCTATCATTAACCCTTTCAACAGATGTATACAAGTCAGAACTTCGAGCAAAGAATTTCCCTTCTTCTCCACCAAAATACTTATAAATCGTTTGAATGGATTGATTAGCACTCTGTGGAAATGAAGAATTTTGTGGTAATAGGATTAAAAATAGAGCAATCACAGCCATTGTTAATAGTAAAACGCCTTCCTTCCAAATCGTAAGCCCTTTTTTATTCTTTTGCTGAATACGCTCGTAAATACGCGACTTTACAGCCTGATCCTCTGGTAAATTATTGAGTTTCTTTAGTCGATTGTGTAAATCCAAATTCGTCACCTCCCAATATTTTCTCTAGTTCTTTTAGTGCATTTCGCTGTGTATTCGCTACTTTAACTGTTGACCATCCTAAAATTTCACAAGTTTCAGCCATTGTCAGTTCCTCAATTTTTCTGTATATCACTACTTCACGATACGCTGGCTTTAATAATTGGATGGCTTCATAAAGCAGTCGACGTTCTTCAGATTGGACAATCCAGTTATGTGGCACATAATGTGTCTCCAGTTCCTCATGACTTTTTTGAAATGGCAGCCATTTAATCAACGCCTTTTTTCTATACATATCATAAACAATATTTCGTGCGATTTTTCTGATATACGTACTTAAAGCAGCTTCGTTTCGAAATTGTCCTTTATAAACCCGAAGAAATGTTTCCTGCGTTAAATCCTCTGCTAAGCTAGGATCTGAAACCATATAATAAATAAATTGATAAATGCGTTGAAAATATTGTTCATATAATTCATCAAATTCCATCTTTTCACCTCTCTTACACCGCTTTCATGCTACATTTTTTAAGCTTCACTATATTAGACGAAGCAGACAGCCCAATTTGTATATAACCTTTTAGTTCTTTGCAAGAAAAAATAAGCTACTTGATGCCAAATAGCGTCAAGTAGCTTAGAATCTCTTTTTACATATTCTTTTGCATCTCTTTAAATGTATGGGTTAATGCATATTTTTGTACACCTCTTGCCAGATCTATGCTTTCTTGCTGATACTGCTGAAAAGCGCCTTCATTTTTTATCGTATAAGCATAAATCGCTTCAATCGCTGGCTGCATCCATGGCTGTGTAAGCTTTGCACTTCGCATATCTGCTGTTCGCTCTTCAAGTGCGGCTATATAACATTTTGCATAGCTTGCTAATGGCTCTTTGTTTATTTTATCAGCCGCCTCCTTTGCTTCCTCTAAACTCTCTTCCATAATTGTCTTTACAAAAATATAATTATTCTTCACTGCTGGCTGCTTATATTTCTGAATAACCACCTCTAATGAGTGCAGCTGATCTTCCTTTGTTCCATAAGCTACTGCATAAAGATAGGCAAAAAATGGCTCCTTTTTGCGATCTTTCACTAGCTTATCCACCAACTGCATATTATTTGTTCGATATAAAATATGTATATGTCTATATATTATCGCTAGTACAATCAGCGCAAATATAGCAAGTGAGATTGATAGACGAACTCCTGCCAGTGATAGCGTCATTGCTAATATAATAATAGCCAGATAAAAAAGGGTAAGTTTTACAAGCTTCATATATTCCTCCTACTGTAGTTTCCTTCGCATTTTTCGGGAAAAGATATAGCCAGCGCCAATGAAGAATAAAAGTGCCATAAACTTCATAATTGGAATGATAAATAACTTACTAATGATAAAGACCACCAAAATATAATAAACGACCATCGCCAGCAAAAATATAGTCAACTTATTCATCTTGCATCCTACTCTCTTTCATTGCTGCTTCAATAGCAGCCAACGCTTTCGGACCCATCCCATGTAAAAGCTTTAACGTTGATAAATCCACCTTTTGCAATTGCTCTAATCTTGTATATCCTGCTGCATTTAATGCTCGTATAGCAGGCTTGGCTACACCCTTCGGCCATTCTGTCATTTATGCTCGTCCCTTCCTTTTTCGACTGTTAAATAGCTCTGTACCTATAATTCCTATCAATAGTATAACTATAGATGCAACATGATAATCAACAAAAAAAGAAGTAAACGCTATATGAAAGTAATGGAATATTACGGTAAGAATACGCCCTCCCATTAAAACTAAACCTATAATCAAGGATGCCTTTACTATTTGTTCGATAAATTTCATTCCTAACACCTCTAAGCTATTATGCAATTGATAAGGATGAAATGCAAATTAGCTTGGTGATTAATGCCTCTAACCGTGTAATACGTCATGTTGTTGACACATCTAAAAAAATCACTTACCAGAACGCTAAACTACGTTAAACATAGCGAAGAAAGAAGCAATCAGATTGCCCATGCTATGTATACTCCAGCTTGTTAATATGGAGCCATTGGATTTCTGTTCATTGATCCATCCCATTAAGTAACCAGCTAATCCCGTTACAATCACAACTAACACAACAACTTCAAAAGGAATAACAGAAAATAGCATCCATCCATGAAGACTACCAAATAGTAAGCCTTGTAGAATATTTCCTATCTGAAAACCAAATGTATGTGCAAATCTTTTTAATAAAAAGCCTCTAAAAAGCAGTTCCTCTGACAAGCCCGTTTGGATAATTGCGTAGAGAAGTGCGGGGATAATCGCAGAAAAGCCGAGTCCTGCAAAACGATTCGATGCTAAAAGTGAGCTGTCTATATAAAAAAAGACGATTAAGTAAGACGATACGAATAATAAAAAAATCGAGAGTAAAAACCATACAAAATAATTTCCTTTATTCTCGATGACAGGCTTTTTAATACCGAGCCATGATAAAAATGATTGTTTCTTTCTTGCTGTGAAAAACCACCAACAAAATGGTATTACTGAAAATAATATAACTTGAATAATGGCACTGATAGCAATGTTTATAATCATAATTTTTCCCCCTGCTTCGTTTTCTTGGTCATTTCTTCATGTTAAGCATATAAAACAATTGAGAGGAAATCAATATAAATTTAACGATAAACATTAAATACTTAATTTAAATAATTAAATAATAAATGTTAATCATAAAAAAATAGCGACTAGAATCTACTAGTCGCTGTCAGTGTTTATTTGGATTTCGTTCAATAAAATCAGTAATTTCATCCTTTAGATCATAAACCAATGTAAAATACTGATGCTCGTTCATGACACCCTTCTCTCGCCATTTTTGCATTTCTTGATAATGGAAAGTCACAAAATAGCTGATGATCTCACGAGGCTCTATGCCCACTTTATCAGCCATATCAACGATGGACAGGCCCTCTTTCCAGTATTGATCGTATACCTCTTGCGTAATACCAAGCACCTTACAAATAGCATTATAATCGTACTTCACATGATAAACGACCTGACCTTCCTCACCATTCGCATGTTGTTGAATGACATTATTAGCATAGCCGACTGGTGCAAAGCTCATTAAAAGTATGCTGATTAACATTAAATTTTTTACTACTATTTTCATGCTAGACCTCCTTCACAATTTAGTGTGTGAGGTTTTAACAATCATATTCCTTATTAAGATTTTTAAGCTGACTACTACCAATATTTAATATAATGAAAAACATCATGATCTATTTTCATTCCAAGCTTTTCATATAGCTTTTGAGCTTGTTTATTATCAGTCGCTGTTTCTAAGGTTATATATCGTGCATCCTCATTTTTACAGTATGCATAACATTCTTCCATTAAACGCATTGCCACTCCTTGCTTTCTCGCATGTTCTGCCACAAATAGATCATTTAATAGAAAGGCTTTTTTCATCGCAACTGATGAAAAAATAGGGAAAAGCTGGACAAAACCTACTGGCTGAGCATCTATATACGCAAGAAGAATAATGGATTCCTCTTTTTGCAAACGCTCCTTTAAAAATTGCTCGGCTTGCTCTAAATCTGAAGGTTGTTTATAAAATTCTCGATAGGCATTAAATAATGGGACTACCTCTTTAACTGTTGCAAGTGTTACTGTTTTCATTTCCATTGCAAATCTCTCCATTTCTTTTTATCAGTCTTTCTTGTATGATAATAAAAAACATTCTGACATATAAAAAGTGACAAAAATAAATATTTAAACATGTCAAGAAGGAGCCTTATGAATGATTTTATTTTTTTCTTTACAGATAAAGAGGCAAAATATAAGCAAATTTATCAGCAAATCAAAACTTTAATTGAGCAAGGTAGCTTAAAAACAAACGATACTCTTCCTTCTATTCGTAGGCTGGCAGATACACTACAGGTGAGTCGCAATACGACCTTAACTGCCTACGAGCAACTTGTCGCAGAGGGATATATACGAGGAGAAGGACGAAAAGGATATTTTGTCAATGAATTTGAGCAGGTATTTTTACATGAGGAGACACAACCAAGCATTCCCAATAAAAAGCAAGTCACTAGAAATATCATCATTGATTTTCGAGCAGGTGCTGTCGATCAACAGGATTTTCCTTTAAAAATTTGGCGACAAATGGCCAATCAAATATTACATGAGGAAGAATGCTATACATATGGGGACTCGTTTGGTGAACCTCGATTAAAGGAACAGCTTGTGGATTATTTATTACAAGCTCGTGGTGTTCGTGTTAATTCAGAGGACATTTTTATTGGTAGCAGCACACAGCAAATGTTAATTTATTTAGGCTTTTTATTAAAAGAGGATTTTGATAGTATTATTTTGGAAGATCCTGGTTATAACGGAGCGCGCGAAGCCTTTAAATTACATAACTTCAATATAGAATCATTACCTGTTTTGGAAAATGGTGCACAGCTTCAGCATTTAACCCATTTACAGTCACGTCTAATTTATATTACCCCTTCCCATCATTTTCCCTATGGTGTTTCACTGAGCATCCAGCAGCGACAAACATTGATTCAGTGGGCTAAACAAATTGATGGCTATATTCTAGAGGATGATTATGACAGCGAATTTCGCTATACACAGCAGCCATTCCCTGCCCTTGCCTCTATTGATAAATCGCGTGTGATCTATATTGGCACATTTTCTAAATCCTTTTTACCAGCCGTTCGCTTAAGCTATATGGTTTTACCCAAATCATTTGTCTCTACATATAAAGAACGCTTTCAATATTTTGAGCATAATGCCTCTTCTCTTCATCAATTAACAATGGCAGCATTTATGGAAAAGGGCGAATGGACAAGGCATATTAAACGAATGCGGATTACCTATAAACAAAAGATCAATCTTCTTGTACGGGAGCTGCAACAACAATTTGGAGACAGGATTACAGTATTGGGGGCACAATCAGGTCTCTATATTTTAGTGAAAGTACATACGCAACTTTCTGAGCGTCAACTCATAGAAAGTGCTGCACGATATGGCGTGAGGGTATATCCAACCAGTCCCTTTTTCCTTAAGCAAACAAGCATTGAGCCTATCATTCAACTAGGCTTTAGCAAATTGCAGCTAGATGAAGTTGTTTTAGGGGTGCAACTATTAAAAAAAGCTTGGTTAACATAATAAATAAGCCATAGCAACCATGTTATGGCTTATTTGTGTTTTCCTCATGATCTCGATAATCATAGGTTTCATTTGGTACATTCAATGTCACGCCGTTTATTTTGACAGTCTCATCATCTATCCATGAAATATCGGCTTCATTCTCCCGATATTGCCAATAAATCTTCTTTGATTTCTTATTTTCTTTATTAAACATTAATTCACCCAAAACCGTATAAGACGTAGTGGCCCCTCCATCTGAGACATAAGCATTCACTGTATAGGTACCATTGGGAGAAGTGGATTCTGCAATCAATTCCTGTTTAAACCTACTCCAATCAAAAAACAGCCAATAAATCCCATAGCCTATAATGCTTACAATAAATAGGAACCAGACACTCAGTATAATTAGCGCTTTTCTGTATACTTTTTTCTGCTCTACCCTCGCAGTCATATCAAAAAACATCTCCCTATTTTTTTATTTAATAACGAAAATAAAGATGGATTTGTTTCCTTATTTTGATGTATTCCTAAAGTAGAGTGCTTAAAATGTTCTGTTCTATTTAGGACGTAGTAGGATGGAGCAGTTCACTATTCGAGCTGAGCAATTTTCGGATTGACCCGAGCATTTTTTGGATCGACCTGAGCGTTTTTCTTCTCAACCCGAGCAATTTTGATATTGACCTGAGCAGTTTTCTTTCAACCCGAGCAAATTTTAAGTTGATCTGAGCATTTTCTTCTTACCTCAAGCAAATATGGCTTTAACTTAAATATTTCTAAACAAATAAAACCCTCACGCTCAAAAAGGTGAAGGTCATTCTCTTGCTATGTATTATTTTTGGGCATATTTTTGCAGATGCTTTGGGATTTCACGTACGTCCATTAAAAATGGCATCATAAGGATTAACGCTAATAAGTAAATCGCAACACCGATTGCTACTGCAGAGCTTTTTACCTCTTCATCAATCACATAAGGCATTGTAATATATGGTACAAAGACTAGTAATAAAATGGAAATACGTGTCATAGAAGTGAGCATTTGCTTTTTCCCACAGTATGGACAGCCTATAAAGCGAGAAAATGATACAATTGACCGCATTGACTGCTTCCACGTCCATTTTTCCTTACATGTAATACATTTTGGCATATCATCTATCCCCTCCATTCACTAATTATGCCATAATTACCATTCTAGAAACATATAAAAAAGAATTTGCACCAGTTAAACCCTGTACAAATTCCCTATATAGGTTAAAAATAATCGATAAATGTTGGAATACCGACAGGAAGTACTGTCTCTAGCAGTGCAATGTCAATCGCATGGCCCTGTAAGCGTTCGATTTTTTCCAAATAGCTTGGTCGTTTATAGCCTAGTAACATTGTGGCTAATGTTTGCACAGTTAGTTGAACAGCATTTTCGGACAGTGTTTCGCTGATCTTATCTACGCTAACCTTACCTTCCTGCACCGTAATCACAAATGTGCCGTTATTCCACGCTACAATACGATCACTAACAGCCAATCGTAACTGAAAGTCATTTCCCACAAATGGATAACGTAATAAAAATTCTTTGACATCCACGATACGTGCCATAAAATAAGGGGACACTTTTTGTATGATTTCACTATCCTCCAGTAAAAAGGCAACTGCTTCATTTCCAGTCGTTTTGCCATAAGCATTATAAATCATTGAGCTATGAGCAGAGACAAAATTCCATAAGCCTTTACGTGCCTCTTCCTGTAAATAGACGATTTCATCAATGTAATAATTTTCCTCCATAATGCGATAAAACATATAGCCCTGTGGCACATCATCCTCATCATAATATACGGCTGCCTGAAGATTGACATCACTATCAATAAACTTTTCTTCCCAAAAGTCTTCCTGAAACTTCTCATTCCATGCAATACTATTGCGTACCATCACACCATGCGTTTTTTGGGCATAACTTGCATAAATCGCTACAACATCCTCATGTTTTGGATCAACTCGACGTATCTTTCCATTTAGTCCTGCATAATGTGGCAGCTGTGTATCCTTGACCTGAAATTCCACGATATCGCTCATAATTTCCCAGCCCTTTTTTCGATAGTATGGGATCGAATATGGGAATAAATAGGATATATATTGCCCCTCATTTCGCATGCGCTGTAGACATTCCATAATCAGGCTCTCCATTAAACCATGTCTTGAATATTCTGGATATGTTCCCACAGCCGTTATACCACCCATTTCGTAAATCCGACCATGAACATTTACCTCAAAAGGAAGGCTTAATATTTGTGAGACAAGCTGTGTACCATCAAACCATCCAATTGCATGTCCTTCATCGAATTGCTTGCTCTTTGCATTGACAAAGCGGCGATCCTTATGAATAGACATGGACATTTGAAACACGTAATTGAGTAAATCTATGGATTGTGCCATTTCATCTAATCGAATTTCCCGCATGATTAAGCCTTTTCGCTGATTCATTATTCCCTCTCCTCATCAAATAACTCTGAAAAAATGGTTTCTGGTGCATTTAAAAAACGCTTCGTAACAATGTAATGTATGGTCTCCTCATAACGAGTAGACTTAATTTCCTCACCATCAAAACTGTAAATAGTTGCATTTGGATAGCCAAGTAAAATCGGTGAATGTGTAGCGATAATAAACTGTGCCTCATGCTCTAAATCCTTCATGATTTTAAGGAGACTAAGCTGCCTTGTTGGAGAAAGTGCCGCTTCAGGCTCGTCTAATAAATAAATGGCCTTACCTTTAAAGCGATGTATAAATAACGATAAAAATGATTCCCCATGTGATTGATGATGTAAAGACTTGTCACCATAAGCCGCATATTTGTTTGGATGCTCTAACGAATCAATATGACTGGCAAATTGATAAAACGTTTCAGAACGTAGGAAAAAGCCATTTGAAACTTTCGGCCACCAAGATAATCGTATATATTCCCCAAGTGCAGATTCCGCTTTATGTACCTCATATAAATTTTGTCGCCCACCACCTGCTGTATTAAAATCACAGCAATCAGCAATTGCCTCCAATAGTGTTGATTTACCAGAGCCATTTTCACCAACAAAGAAAGTGACATTTGTAGGAAACTCTAGCTCCTGTAAATCCTGCAAACTTGGTATGTTAAAGGGATATACATGCTTATCTTTGATGTTGTTTTGTAACACCTTACATGATTTTAAATACATTTCATTTCCTCCCTTACTATTATTATAACGCGGTCATGCTACTCTGAAACCGACTTTTTTTCCAAATACAAGCTACAAACACCCAAAATAAATAATAAACTGATACCTATAAAGGAAATAGGTGACCATGAGAGCCTTGGATCAAATAACTGAAAGAAAAATGTGAATATTGGAACAAAGCATAAACTCATCATTACAATTAATGATGAACAATACTGAATGCCTATTTGTAATAAATACATTGGTAGCATGACGCCTACTACTGTAACTGCAAGTATCCACGAAATATTTCCCGAGAAATATTTAAAAAATATGTCGAAAGTTGCAGAAAAAGATAATAAAATTATGCCATAATAGCGGTTTGCTAAAATCATGGAAGTAGTCCAACCAGCCTCACTTAATCGCTTCGAATAGATCGTACAGAGAACTGCTCCAATCCCACAGCCAACACTCGCTATTAATGCCACAATTACAGGCAAAGTTAGGTCCATTTGTACAGCAGATTTCCCACTAATAACAGCTACTATTAGTATAGTACAAGCGATAAATGTTCCAAAAGCAATTACCCATTGTACACGAGGAATGGATTCCTTAGCAAAAACAGCTACTATTAAGACAAACAGTGGTCCGATGCCCATTTCAAGCGCACTTACAATCGCGGACTCAACGTATTTTAAGGCAAAATAAAAGCCCATAAATGTTACCACCGTAGCAGCGTTCAACTTCATCACATCCGTAATATTTCCCTTCCATACATTCACTAGCTTTCGTTTTCGGGCAAAGAATGAAAAATAAATGGTTGTAATGAAAAAACTAATGCCCGTAAATAAAAAGGTTGGTACCTCCTGTACCTGCTTGGCATAGAACACCTGGCTCATTGATGTTAGAAGTGCTGACAGAACAAGTGCAGTTAAACCTACTGTTGTTGCTTGTTTTTTTATCATTTCCACTATATTTCCCCCTTGATAAATTAACAGTGTTGAGCAAATTCCAGTTCCTCTCCCATTTCCCAAATAAAAAAACTTCGTCTCCAATAAATATAGAGACGAAGTTATCCGCGGTACCACTCTGATTAGCTAGAAAGCTCACTTGACTATAACGGTAGCAGCCGTTTATGCCTATCTCTTCAGCATAAAAAACTCCTGGATGAGTTCATAAATGGTTTGCGATGATTTTCACCTGCCATCATCTCTCTAAAGCAAACTACATTCACTACTACTTCCAATCATTGTTAAATTATATTCGATACATCATAATTCAAATCATCCTTTTCGTCAAGACTCTCTGAAGTATGTGCAATATTGCAAATACACCTTTATGTTGGATCATTATGACTCGAATTAGCATCTGATTCCAGTTATTGTGACTTATAGCAAATGTTCTACTTTCCAGCTGATTGTCATACATTGAGTAAAACCTTTTGAACCTTATTTTAAGATGGAATGTACCTGAAAAAAGAACAAGGGAGAAAAGTGATATGTTTGTAACTCATTTTTATGAAGGCAAGACATCTGTGTTAAGTCAGCTGCTCGTCAATCTACCTGTTGTCGAAGAAAATATTAAAATTAAAGGACGAAAAGCAAAAATAATTGAGGTTAATCAAATCAACAACAATAACTACCAAGTACGAATCGTTTTTGAAATTGTACCTAAAAAACAGCCTATTAAAGAGCTTGGGAAGAAAAAAAGATAGCCATTTATAGTTTAAGGCGTAACGCTATCGTTGATAAATCCAATGATAGCGTCATGTTGTTGAAATACTATTATGTCAATGAAATCAAGGTGACAAATTAAAAAGTATAGCCCTTTTTCAAAACGAGAGGTTGATTTCCGTTCCGACTGAGTGCTTTCCTGGGGGCGTCCGATGAGCCGCTTCACTCGCGTGGCTCGCTCCAGGGTCTCATTTGTGACGCTGAATCCCCGAGGAGTCACTCAGTCTACACTCCAATCAACCTTTGCTCATAGTATTTTCTTCTGGCAATTCACACAAATATATTGTGATAAATTTGAAGTCTTAGCCATCACTATATTGTGCAAAAATGGAGCTTTGATAACATTTTTCTATGTGAAAACAGAGGAGTACTTTATGTAAAGTTACAAAGTAGTTTGTTTTACGCATAAAATGTAGGTTAACATCTGTAGACAGGAAGCGGCTCGTCGCTCGCCCACAGGAAAGCGAGTAGCCTGGAACGGAAATCACTTTCATTTGACTTAGTAGTATTCACAAAGATTCCCTTGACTATTTAGTTTTTCAACACTATGACGCTATCGTTGATAAATTCAATGATAGCGTTTTAAATTTCTTATAAATGGGTATCAAAATAGTATATTGCAAACTGTTCTCAATTCTTTTTAATCTCTTTCTCTTTAAGAAAAAAAGTTGACTTTTTAATTGATAACAATTATCATTATCAATAGATTATTTCTTTTCTCCAAATTGCTTAATTCAGAATCCCCCTCTTTTTTGAAATAAGCATGTATCAAACGGATATTCTTACATCAGACTAAGAATATCCGTTTTTTAACTGTATTCTGTTTATTTTAACGGAATATTTACATATACAAAGGAGCTGTTTTACATGGATTATCGTATTGAAAAAGACACTATGGGTGAAATAAAAGTACCTGCGGATAAAATTTGGGGTGCTCAAACACAGCGTAGTAAGGAAAACTTCCAAATTGGTACAGAACAAATGCCAATCGAGCTAGTACAAGCGATGGCTATTTTAAAGAAAAGTGCTGCTATCGCAAACAAAAAGCTTGGAAAACTTTCAGCTATCAAAACAAACGCTATTGTCCAAGCAGCTGATGAAATTTTAAATGGTCAATGGGACGATCAATTCCCACTTGTCGTTTGGCAAACAGGTAGTGGTACACAATCGAATATGAACGTCAATGAGGTTATTGCGCATCGAGCGAACCAGATTCTCCAGGATGCTGGAGAGGCTGATCGTATTCATCCTAATGATGATGTCAATAAATCACAAAGCTCAAATGATACATTCCCTACAGCTTTGCATATTGCAGCCGTGTTAAAGGTTGAGGATTATTTATTACCGCGTCTTCGTTTATTAAAAGCAACTTTAGAAGAAAAAGCAGAGCAATTTAAAGACATTATCAAAATTGGCCGTACACATTTGCAGGATGCTACTCCCCTTACATTAGGTCAAGAGATTAGCGGTTGGGCTGCAATGCTCTCAAAATCTGAGCACATGATTATCCAAAATATTGAATACATGAAGGAACTTGCGATTGGTGGTACAGCTGTAGGTACTGGTATAAACGCACATCCAGAATTTGGCGAACGAGTAGCATCGGAAATTAGTGAGCTGACGAATAAGCATTTTACGTCTGCAGCAAATAAATTCCATGCACTAACAAGTCATGATGAAGCTGTCGTTGCCCATGGTGCCTTAAAAGCGCTTGCAGCAGACTTAATGAAAATTGCCAATGATGTACGCTGGTTAGCAAGTGGACCTCGCTCAGGAATTGGTGAAATTACCATTCCCGAAAACGAACCAGGCTCCTCTATTATGCCAGGTAAGGTTAATCCGACACAAAGTGAAGCCATGACAATGGTAGTAACACAGGTCGTTGGAAACGATGCAACAATTGCCTTTGCCGCTTCACAAGGTAATTTCGAATTAAACGTCTTTAAACCAGTCATTATTTATAATTTCTTACAATCCACTCGTCTATTAGCAGATACAATGAAATCATTTAATGACCATTGCGCAGTAGGCATTGAACCAAATAAAGAAGTACTTGATTATAATTTACAAAATTCATTAATGCTTGTAACAGCATTAAACCCTTATATCGGCTATGAAAATGCAGCAAAAATTGCGAAGAAAGCTCATAAAGAAGGGACAACCTTAAAAGAAGCAGCTATTGCCTCAGGATTACTATCAGAAGAACAGTTCGATGAATATGTAGATCCTGCAACAATGATTTATCCAAACGTAAAATGATGTAAGTGCAAGGTGGCTACAAGTAGCAGACGTGAGTATAGAAAGATTGGAGCTAATTGCTTCAATCTTTTTTATTTGCTCAATATACTGTTGTAATGTCTTGTAGAATATTAAGCATCTCCAAGACGTAAAATATATATTTTGCCATCATAATATAGATAAGGGCCAGGTTGGCGTAATTCGCTAAGTTAGTCCTTATCTTTATTAATAGGCTTTGTAAAATACACCAAATTAAAAATATCTGACTGAATTTTCTACAATAATTTGATACTTGGATTGTTAAAGTTGGCCCATGCTATATTACTGTTAATATATCTAACCATTCTATAAGCTACTGGCTTAAATCCGCACTTTGGCCAAAATGTTGAAGAAGCAAGGTTGGTGATTCTCCAGTCTGTTACCATGTTGTTATATCCTTTTTCTATCATAATTTTATGACCTTCATTCATTAATTTTTTACCAACTCCTTTGCCCATGTGAGAATAGTAAGTGCCTGCAATACTTAACTCTACTCCTATGTCAGGTGTCATTAAATCTGAGGTAATAGGATAATACACTTGAAATCCTAATTCTTTCGAGTCCTTTATCGCAATTAGGCACATCCCATTATTCTCCTCTACAATATTTTGATAAGCATCTTTGATATCCGATACAACTTCGGGTAGCGCAAGTTCAAACGTAGGTGCAACATTATGATACGATTGGATGATGCTAGACATTTTGCTCATCATTTCACCATCCATTTTATTAGCTACTCTAATCTCAGCATCAGATATATTTTCAAAGGGTTTGTAATCCTCTATGTCCATTACTGCGTGAACTTGCTGGATAAAAAAACTTAATCGTTGGTAGGCATCGTAGTACGCCTGATTGCCAAGAGGTATAATACTGTAGTGCATAAAACAACCTTGCTCTAACCATATCACTGAAACTTCTGCATATAGATGCCTTATAAGTTCAGCGGATTGATCCATTCTGATTGCTATTCCCTCATAGGGCACCCATACATGTCTGCCTCTATGGGGGTCAATCTTTATCTCTCCGATAATATAGCCTACTAGTTCTTTATTAGTAAATGCTCCTATTCCAATGACTTTATTAAGAAATAATTTTTCCAGTAGGTTCGTTATATATTCAATATTAAGGCAGCTGTTTTTTAGAGACGGAAATACTTCACCTTCCATGTTCTGCCTATGTATTAACAAGTCTGTCATAGCGGATATATCGTCAATACTAAGGGGTTTAAACTCATATATTTTCATCTTTATTCTCCTTCCATAATCAAGTTAATATTTTTTGCTGCCAATTTTTGAAACTAAACTGCTATTCACAATGATTGTATTTATTTCCATTTATAGCAATGCCTTTTTATGTAACTTAAAAATTTCTTAAGCACTATAAAAAATTATTTACCTCTAACTTTAAACTATCTACAAACTCGTTAATTTGTTCCATTTGTACTTTTAAACATAATGCAGGACCAGTTTCTGATGCACTATGATCATTCCTCTCACCTGCATCTAACACAAAAAATAATCTATAATAAGGCTCCCATTCATCCCTTTCATGTTCAGGCACTTGATGTAAACCATGTCCAGGGTAATAATAAGAACCAAAAAGAGGAATATGATAAATACACAACCCAGGGTCATGGGGCTCTAACATACTTAGATGCATAAGATCTATTTGTCTTAAATCATCTAGTAATTTTAAAAAATCTCTTCTCAAACAAAGTATTTCAGAAAAAACTTCTGGAAAACTTTTACCTGAACGAAATTGTATATTGAATTTAACACTAGATTCATTCACTAAAACTAAATTTATTTCAACTTCACAACTAGATTGACTAAAATAATCTTTTAATATAGCCATAAATAATTCCCCCTTACCTATTAGTGGTCATTTCCTTCACAAAAAAATACCGCAGTAGCAAATGCTTATATTATTCCTCATCCTTATTTTCATTTTGTCGGATTTCTACTTTTTTACGCTGCTGTTGTTTCTTGCAACTGTCTCATATAAATGCGTGGTATTTCAAAGAATCACTTAGTAAACACTATAATTTTGGAATCAATTAATGCTTGGAAACTAAAATAAACAACCTCTCAACACTGTTCAGAAGTATTTCGTTTAGGTAAACGTACAAGAAACATAATTCTTTTTACATATAGTATCAAATATGATAGAAAGGGTGTGCAGTGTGAGAAAAAAACATAAAAATTTTAAAAAGTTCAAGTTTAAATCAAATCCAAGTTGTCACTGTCGTTGTTGTGATTTTTGTTGCCCTTGTCGTTGTAAGCCACCATTTATACCTGTGCCACCAACTCCACCTTGTCATTTTTTAGTGTACGTTACAGATGCTGGTCAGTTAGCTACGCCTGATAATATGGTATCGGTGATTGATACAGCTACAAATACGATAGTTGCTACCATTCCAGTAGGAACGGCTCCATTAGAAGTAGCGATTACACCGAATGGAGCATTTGGCTATGTTCCAGCTCTATTCTCGGATAATGTAACGGTTTTTGATACTGCAACAAACGCTGTAGTCACTACTATTTCAGTAGGAATTGGACCTGATCCTCTTGGTGTCGCAATTTCACCAAATGGAGCACTTGCTTATGTATCAAATCATGGAACTAACACTGTATCTGTCATAGATACAGCTACAAATACGGTAACCGCTACTATTACAGTAGGGCTTCAGCCTCAGGGTATAGCTTTTACTCCGAACAGTGCGTTTGCTTACGTTGCAAACGAAAACTCAAATTCAGTGTCAGTTATAAATACAGCTACAAATGCCGTTGTTGCTACAATTCCTGTGGGAATTCGCCCAAGATCAATCGTTATTACACCGAGCGGACAATTTGCTTACGTAACAAACGAAAATAGTAATACAGTATCTGTCATTAGTACAGCAACAAATACAGTAGTTGCTACAATTCCCGTGGGAACAGGACCTGTAGGAACAGCAATTACACCGGATGGAACACTTGTTTATATTGTCAATAAAGGTAATAATACTGTATCTGTCATTAGTACAGCAACGAATTCGGTGATTGCCACAATCCCTGTTGGAGTATCACCTGACCAAGTAACCATCTTGCCGGATGGAACACTTGCTTATGTCACAAATCAGCTTGACAATACTGTGTCTGTCATAGATATAGCAACAAATACAGTAATTGATACAATTTCAGGGTTTAACGGTCCTACTGGTATAAAAACCGGAACAATCTGCCAATAAAAATAAACTTTTTATACAAAAGAGTATAAAATACGTTCAGATTTGATTTCAAGGGACGTCTTGTTTTGCTTGTATATAATGATTTTGGGATAGCAGACGTATACATCCTCTAAAATATATTGCTACTATGCTATCCCAGGCCCTACATAAAAAAGCCACACCTTTGAGAATTTATTGAATCAACTCTTAAAGATACTAGTAGAAAATTATTGGATAATTACAAAGAATATAAACATGACCCCTAATAGATTAATTTTTCATATCATATGTGTTTTCTTCCTCTAGACCAAACATAGGGTTCTGGTCTATTTTAGCTATTACTTCCTTTTATGGTTTGCTATCTTCGGAAGCTAAAAAATGGAATGACTCATATAATCAAGAAAAAGAGAATTCGAATAACAACGATTTCTCCTTTTCTTGAATAACAACTAGCTATGCTCCAGCCTGTTTAATTACTGCATAATATCTTTCTTTGTTTCAACACTGAACAAATTAGTTCAGGTATTTTGATTCCCCTATGTTATTATCCTCTATTAGTTAATATACAATATTCTTAGATTTTCCTTAAAATACATTTAGGGTCCTAGCCTTTTCTTATTTGGACATCATCAAAAGATCTTACTAACATGGATGATTTTACCTCTACTAATACAAAAGGTTAATCATTTCTATGTTCTTCTCCCATTATTCTCTAACAGCCAAAGGATTCATAGATAAACTATTTTTCGACTCTTTAAAGATTCGATTCATATCCTTGAATCCTGAGCCAGTAACTAAAAGAACTACATTCATATCTTGATTTATAAGCTTTTTTCTAAGATCCGATACTAAGCCTGCCCATGCTGCCGCTGCTGAAGGCTCTACAAAAATGCCAGCCTTGGTAGCTAATTTTTTTTGGGCATGTAAAATCTCTTCATCCGATATGGAAATACCCCAGCTATTTGTCTTACATAGATAATCAATAGACATTTCTGCATTTGCAGGTGATTTAACAGAGATAGAATCAGCGATAGTATCTGTTTTCTCTAGGATTAAATCTCTTCTCTCCCTCCAACTTTTTACTATTGCATCACTACCCTTTGCTTGCACTAAAATACAAAGTGGTAACTTATCAATAAGTCCCTCTTGTTTAAGGTCAAAAAAGCCTTTGCAAACAGCGCTATAAATTACACCGTCACCAGCTGGTATATAAATAATATCGGGTGCTTTGAAGCCTAATTGATTGTACAGTTCAATAGAAACTGTTTTTTTCCCTTCTATCGTAAAAGGATTATAAGCGGTATTTCTATTAATACCTCCAAATCTTTCTGTATACTCTAGCGATAGTTTATATGCATCATCGTATGTTCCTTTCACAGGGATAACGCGCGCTCCAAAAAAAATGGACTGTGCTATTTTTTCTTTAGGTGCAGTTTCAGGTATAAATAAAACGGTTTTTAATCCATAGGCAGCAGAAATACAAGCCATTGCAGAACCAGCATTTCCTGTAGATGCAAGTACAATTTTCTGCTCATTATGGAAGATAGCTTGTTCTGCAATTAATAACGATGCTCTATCTTTTAGTGACCCTGAAGGATTTAAACTGTCATTTTTAATAAAAAGATTGGGTAGTCCTATCTCTTTTCTTAATAAAGCAGGCTCTAATAATGGGGTATTACCAACCTTTAAAGCAGACGAATTTTGAATGGCAATTGGAAGAAAGGAATCCGGTTCAGCCATTGAGTTTCTCTTTGTCTTTTTTTGAGGTTCATATTTAACGGATAATATCCCCTTTTGAAAACCATTATTCTTAACATTTTTACAAACAGGACATAGATAAACGATTCCTTCTGATTGAAATTCATATCCACATGAAACACAATCATATCGTATCACTTTAATTATCACTCCTCTGTATATTTCTACTAAAAAAATCTCTTCATTATTTCAGAATGAGACCGATATTATTTTGCTTCGCTTTTTCAAAATACAATTTAGCTATTGTTATATCGAAAATAGCCATTCCCATTGGATGAAACATTATTGCTTGATTATCAGGAAATTCTTTCATTGCATTATGAAGGACTACATCAATAATGGATTTTGTATCCTCTTTATTCAAATTACATTCTTTATGCATTACCTCTATATCTGTATTTGCTCTACAGACCTCGTCCCAATCATCTACAATCATTGACTGGGTGAAATCAATAATACTAGGTTCATAATCACGAAGAGAAACATTCAGCAGTAGTGCGCCCTTTTTAGGCTCTTTATTTATATATCTCTTCTCTGAAACTGTACAAGTTATAAAGATTTCACTATGTTTATAAACTTCTTCCCATGAACTACAAATTTCTGTTTTCTCTAGCCAATTTGCAGGTATTTTCACTGTAGAAATTCCAGCAATATCAAAAATATAAATTTTATTTATTTTTTCATTTAATAATTCCGTTACCATTTGATAATGTAACTGACCTATTGGACCAAATCCAATAATGCCGATATTAATTTCATTTAATTCTCTAGCCGCTTGAAATTCACGTATAATCAATCCCGAAACAGATGCTGTACGTATCCCACTTATTATTGCGGTATTTATGATGCATACTGGCTCTCCTGTATGAACATCGTTTAAAATCGTTATTGAGTGAGCTCTTGGAATAGCCTTTTTAATATTTTTCGGAAAACTTGCAATCCATTTTATACCTGTAGAAGAGATGTCACCACCAACATATGCTGGCATAGCTATAATACGATCATTCGGATCTTTAAATTTCAAATAAGGTTTAATCGGTTGAGAAAAATCATTGTTTGCTAAGCATTCTACAGCGTATTTCAGATGAGAAATATTTTCACGCCAATTTATTGGAATCATTGATATATCTGTATTATTTAAATAGAGCATGATATTTCCAACTCCTTTTGTACTATAAATTCATCACTGTATCCTTTTGATTATCGATCCATTTTACCCATTCATTATTATAAACAGTATCAACATATGGTGAACCACCATCGGGGCATAGAAACACTACATTTGGAACTTGGTTAAGTTTTTTACCTTTAAAATATTCACAAATTGCGTAATAGGATGCTCCTGAAGAACCACCTGCAAAAATAACAAATTTCTCAAAAAGCTCATAACATCCTTTTACTGCTTCGGCTTCTGGAACATATATTACTTCATCTATTAAAGCTTCTTTTAAAATATCAGGTGTCATACTCGACCCAATCCCAGGAATATA
The DNA here is from genome assembly GCF_058803665.1 of Lysinibacillus sp. GW821-FHT14F06. Taxonomy (NCBI): domain Bacteria; kingdom Bacillati; phylum Bacillota; class Bacilli; order Caryophanales; family Bacillaceae; genus Lysinibacillus; species Lysinibacillus sp. GW821-FHT14F06. The sequence continues at coordinate 89,581 of NZ_JBXAPF010000007.1, read as the reverse complement.
ACGCTTGCCTGGAGGTTTTCCGAAAATAACTGAACCCTCCGTATCTACAGCAATAATTTTTATAGCAGGAAATTTCTCTTTTAATTTTCTTGAAACTCCTGCAATGGTTCCACAAGAACTAACACCAATAAACGCATAATCTAATTTATCGAAATATTCAGATATTTCAGATCCCAGTCCGTAATAGTGAGCTCGTAAACAATCTATATTTCCATATTGATTGGTCCAAAATACATTATCATTATTAGTTTGAAAACGTTTTATTTCGTTAATTCTTGTTAAGAGATACCCACCTGTTTCATCCCTCTCTGTAACTTTTATAACATCGTGTGAAATTGTACGAAGCAATTTTTCATATGTTTGACTTATATTCATATCGATAATGGGGACAAACTTAATTTTTAAAAATTTACATATGGTAGCTAATGCTATAGCAAAATTCCCAGATGATGATTCAATTACTGTTGTATTTTCATTAATATTTCCATTTTTAATGGCTTCTTTAATTACATAATAAGCTGGTCTCATTTTCACACTGCCCATTAGATTATAAAATTCTAATTTTGCAAATAAATTAATAGGATTTACATCTAGCTTCACACATGGCGTTTTGCCAATATATTGATTAAGATAATCTAATTTTTTTAGCAAATTTTAATAATCTCCCTTCATAATATAAAGTAATAGTAGATACACAGCTTGTTCTGGTAATAAAATAAGTAGTTATAAACTCAAAATTGCTTCAACTGCGAAGTCCGTTCCTTTAGGTAAGGCTTTCACACCAACTGCTGCTCTTGCGGGATATGGTGTTGTAAAAAGTTTCTCCATTTCTTCATTAACTAATGAAAAATGAGCTAAATCAGTTAGATATATTGTTACCTTAACCACATTCGAAAGATTTCCTCCAGTAGCTTCCACAACAGATTTTAAATTATTAAATGCGCATTGAATCTGTTCCTTTATTCCACCTTCTATTACCTCCATTGTTTCAGGTACAATGGGTGCTTGGGCGGATAAAAAAACAAGATTATTTGAATGAATTGCCTGTGAATAGGTTCCGATTGGTTCTGGTGCATTTTTTGTATATATCTCTTTAATTGACATTTTTATACTCTCCATTCTCACGTTAAGTTTTCAATAATTACTTAGTTACTCCAATTGTCATACTGTTACGTTCTAAACTAATTCTATTAGGCGAAAGTGCCTCTTCTAAAACTCCAATATTTTTTAACGAATCAGGGAAACACTTTTTTGTAAGAAGCATTCTACAACAATTTGCTATAGCAGGCGCCGTTTGAAACCCATATCCTCCTTGTCCCACTAGCCAAAAGAAGCCTGATACATCTGCGTCCTCTCCTACAACTGGCGTCCTATCTGCCACAAAGGATCGCAAACCTGCTAATGTATGATCAATCTTTTTAACATCTATATCAGTTAATACTTCAAGATTATTAGCAGCTATAGCGATATCTAAATCTGATGGTTTGGCATCACAAGGCGTTATTGGAATTTCATCACATGGACTTACGAATAATTTTCCAGAGTCGGGTCTAAAATAAAAAGATTCACTTAAATCTCCTACATACGGCCATTTATTTATATTAAATTCATCGATTGATAGATAAAAGACGCTTCTCTTCTTTGGTTCCAGGTTAATACTTCTAACTCCTGCTAAACCTGCTATCTGGTCTGCCCAAGCACCTGCTGCATTTATAATCATCGGTGTAACAATATTACCTTGGGTAGTATCTATACTCCAAAGGTTGTTATGACGAGATATTGAATTCACACTACAATTGGTAATCAAGGCTCCATCTTTTTCTTTAAATCCATTGATATATCCTTGATGAACAGCATGGGTATCGATATCCATTGCGTCTTGTTCAAATATACCTGATGTATAGATATCTGTATTAATGACCGGAACAATATTCCTTAGCTGATTACCCTCTAGCAGTCTCAAATTACCCACATCATTTTTCATTTCTTTATAATGTTGTTCTGCTAATATCTTCTGTTCCTTTGTTGCTAAAAAAATGGCTCCTCTCTCTCTTAATAAGGGTTTATCACTAAACCCTTTTGGAGGGTTAGTATAAAACTCAAGGCTATGCTTTGTTAATCCTCTTACTGTTTTATTACCATATGCTTGCATGTATATTGCCGCAGAACGTCCTGTGGAATGGTAAGCTAATTGAGTCTCTCTTTCTATCAGAATTACACTGGCCTCCTTAGCCAATTCATAGGCTGCCGATGCACCTGCAATTCCCGCACCAATAATTAGATAATCTGTATATTTATCTGTCATCAACTATCATCCCTTTTGTGAATTACTAGTTTCCATGTTCATTTCTTTTGTTTTTTTAGAGAAATTATTAAATTTTATTTGAAAAATTGAATTTGTTAGAATCCCAGCGACTAATCCCCAGAAAGCAGCCCCTATACCCAAAAAGGAGATACCTGATATTGTAACTAGAAAAGTAATGAGCGCACTTTCTTTTTGAGTGCCTTCCATTGCGGAAGCAAGGCTTGAACTAAGTGAAGCAAATAGAGCTAAACCAGCAATAACTGCTATAAACTCACCAGGAAGTGCTTGAAAAATTGACGCCATTGCAGCACCAAACAAACCAAAGATTAAATAAAATAATCCACATGAAATACCTGCAACATATCTTTTATTTTTATCCTCATGAGCTTCTTTCCCAGTACAAATTGCCGCAGTAATTGCTGCTAAATTTATAGCATGAGAACCGAATGGTGCTAATAAAATTGAAAAAATTCCTGTTGTTGTAACTAATGGACTTATGGGTACATTATAACCATCCGCTCTTAAAACCCCTATACCAGGCGCATTTTGAGATGCCATTGTTACAATACATAATGGAATGCCAATTCCAATCAAAGCATCTAGCGAAAATGAGGGAACTGTAAAAATAGGGTTCACTAAAGACATATCAATACTTTCAGTCTTTAGATTTCCTGTAAAATAAGTAATGAATAACCCTAAAAATAATGTAATTACAACCGTATAACGTGGTGAAAACCTTTTAACAATTAAGAAACACAGTATCATCGGAAAAACTAATTCAGGTAGATTTTTCAAAGATGTAAAAACTTCAACTCCAAAGTTTAAAAGAATTCCAGCAAGCATAGCAGTTGTGATTGAATATGGAATTCGGTTCATTATTTTCTCAAATATCCCTGTCCATCCTAGCAAAGTAATAATTACTGCAGAAAAAATAAATGCTCCAATAGCATCTGTATACGAATAAATTGACCAGCTTGAAACTAGTAGAACCACTCCTGGCGTGGACCACGCTGTTATAATTGGAGATTTAAACCAAATACTCAATAAAATACAGGTTATCCCACTACCTATAGAGATTGCCCATATCCACGAAGATAAATGAGAATCACTTAAATGCGCAACTTTAGCAGCTTGGAAAACAATTACTAAAGGTCCAGCATAAGAAACCATTGTAGCTATTAATCCCACAACTACAGCTGATATTGATAAATCTTCTTTTAACATTCCCATATTAAAGGAGTGTCTTGAATTCTTTAACACAAAGCAGCAACCCTTCCTCCAATATCTGTTTTCTATAAATTTATTTGTTTGATCACCTCTCTTTTCTTTGTTTTTTATACTAACACAACAAATCTCCTTCAAAAACCAGTTTTTCCCACGTTCATTTTTTTGTCAATTTTTAATGTTTTTATTATTTTATTGGAAAATAAATCTATATTATTCCAAAAATATAAAAATAAAATATTTCTATATACATCTTTATAATAGTTTTAATTTTAAAAACCTCTTCCTAAAATAACCAAAATTCTATTAAAAACATAATTTTTCTAAAATATAGAAAATACCTACTTATTTGATTATTTAAAATTTTCGAATACAACATTTAAATTGTTATTAAGCGAAAATTTTATTGAACTAAAGTATTATTGTGTTTAAAAATGGTCTACATAAAAAATTACTTTACCTTTTCGTCCTAAAGAAATTTTTTTATAATTAGTTGACAATAGTACTTCGTTGCAATAAGTTTTTTTATTTATTTCGACATTTACGAAATAATGAAGGCTAAAGAATATGATCAAAATGCTGAAAGAGTGATTCTATTGAAACCTATAAACTCACAATACCGAAACATGCGAATAGCTTATGTAATAACCATTATTATCACTATTTTTTTAGGCCTTGCCTCTAGAAAATGGAGTCTTTTCCTGCCACTGTTTGTAGCCCAAAACAGTGGGGACGTACTATGGGCTATAATGGTCTATTTTGGATTTCGATTTTTGCTAATACGGAAGAGTACCTTCATAGCTATTTTGCTCAGTTTTTTGTTTAGTTTCAGTATTGAATTTAGTCAGTTATATCAGGAAGATTGGATTAATCAGATTCGTGCAACAACGCTTGGGGCTTTGATACTTGGGAAAGGTTTTCTTACAGAGGATTTAATTCGGTATACAACAGGGATAGTAATCGCTGCTGTATTAGATAAGGTCTCACTTAAGTTCATACTTCGCAATTATTAACAGAACAACCAAAGAACCAAAAATTGGCTGAAATGAACCTATTTGAATTCATTTCAGCCAATTAGTTTCTTATTCTTTCTTTTTGTACCTCTCCTTCTAAATTGCATGTTTAATAAGTGTTATATATTTCTCCGATATACAGTGAGTAATCTGTATCTAGATTTTCTCTATTTTCCACGATAATTTTACCTTCATATAAGGATTCCCCAGTATGTACATCACTGATAACTAGCAAATGACCGTCAGAAGTACGATTCACTAAATATAGTTTACCATCTATAAGTTTGAAAAAAGGTTCCTCCTCATCATTAGCAATGCTTGGATATTCAAAGCTTAGAGGCTTTTCCCATTGATTTTTTTCGATATTATAACGATTCAGTACTAAACTTTTAGCTGTCTGAACAGGAATAAATATATCTGCTCCATAAAGAACTGTCGACTCTAAATTTGATTTTAATTCGGCAGGAATTATCCATTCCTTTACTTCATTCGTGAGATTGTTATAAAGATATATTTGTCTAGAGATTAATTTTGGGTCAGCACCTTCTATGATACTCCTAAATTTTTCTACCATATATAGGTAATAGTTTTCATTTTGAATTATATTGGGATCATTAAATATATGGATACGTGACATGCCTATATCTTCTGACTCTAATTTTGCAATTATTAAGTCATTTTCTAGCTCCTTTGTTTTTTCATTAACTGTATATATATGAAGTTCCTCACCGCCTTCAATGAGGTAGCCCGCCGTTGCCAAAATTATTATTTTTCCATTTTCAGCATAAACGTTATTCACATTGACTGAGCCATAGCTTGCTTTAACTGGCGCATTGATTTCAAATGAAGTACTGTCATTTGTATTTTTATCTAGTATATCGATTTGTAGTGTTAAAAAATTACTTTGATCCACTTTCCAACCATTGGCTAGAACATTTGTGTAGATTAAACGAGCTTCATCTTCAAAGTACTTACTAGGGTACAATTCTTTTCCACGCATAAAATTACGGTGCTCTTGAATAAATTTTTGAAATAATAATGGCTCATGCGGAACTATCAAACCCCCAAAAAATGACTGATTCATCCGATTTGTCGAACCATCTTTTGATATGTACAACCATCGATTAATATTCCCACTTTGATAGCTTGCTTGAAGTATACGATTTTCGATTTCTTCTTTATTTCCACTAATAGTTTCAATTTTAAAAGATACATCATTTTTAGAAGCCCATGCTAGTTGGACATAGTATGAACCAATCGCTACCACGATTGCTAAACTAATCAATATCGATTTCCAATATCTTTTCATTGTCATCCCTCCATTAGACTCTTATTTTATGTTTTAGCAAATAATTCGCTATCCAAATGGCGCTTCCTAAAACAATGATGCTCGTTACCAATTCCATGAAAAAGATTTCAAGTGTGTAAAAATAGTTACTATAAATACCATTCAATACTAAAGGTACGATAAAGAATCCGAATGAGAGCAACCCATAAATAATAGAGAAGAAAATACCTTTTAAACCGTAACTCCGTTCAAATAAAATGGCAGTGAATAGAATAGCTACAAAAATTAATCCGACTCCATATACTAAGATAAATTCAATAAAGGTGTTCGGATACAGCCAGCCCCATATTTCCAAGTTATAAATCTCATCAAAAAATGAGAAATACGTACGGAAATCTACTGGTACAATACTATTAGCAATTTGTATCTCGATTGAAATCGACAATAATTGTAAGGCAATTAACCCAAGGACCAAAAGCATAATTGCTGTCAATTTAGCAAAATATATATTAATTCTTTCAGTTGGCAGCATCAATAATCTGTAAATAAACGTATTTTTTCCAAACCAATCTCGATACCAAATAAAGAAAACATAAATCATCAACATTGCGATACAAAAAAAGATTGGTATCACAAACCATTCAGAAAAAACAAATTGATGAAAGGAAAAAGTACCATATTCCTTAATATATTGACTCACCGATAGTTGATTTTCATACATTACTTGATCTGATCTATTCATATAACCTTTGGAGACGATAATCGCCCCAACGAACTGGCAGACAAATGTTAATCCTATTAAAACTAGATATAGTTTGAAAAAACGGCTTATTTCAAAATTTACAAGCTTTAAATAGTTTTTCATCCTCGATACACCTCCCGCATCACATCAACAACTGATTTTCCTTCATTCTCACGCATTTCCTCCACGCTAAATTCCTTTAATATTTCACCATTATCAATAAGTACTGCTTTATCAATTAAGTGTTCAATATCACTGATTTCATGGGTTGTGAGAATCACACCACGCTCTTCAATTAAATGGCTTGTAAACACTCCGGCAATCTGTTCACGGGAGAACATATCAATACCAGAGAATGGTTCATCCATCAGTAAGTAATCCACGTCCAGTGCTAAACCTAACAGCATATTGACTTTAGCCGTATTTCCCTTTGATAAATTGGTAATTCGTTCAGTTTTGTCTAACTTAAAGAATTGCAACAGCTCTTCTGCCCTTTGCGTGTTCCAACTTTTATAAAAATCCGCCATGAACGTAAAGGCCTCACCAATTTTCATTTGTGGTAACATCGTGAGTGTATCAGGAATAAAAGTAATTTTTTCAAAGCTATCCTTCCGAATTTTTTCCCCATCTATTAAAATTTCACCGCTATTAATCGGCGTGAGTGCCATAATAGCTTTCATGATCGTCGTTTTCCCTACCCCGTTTATCCCAATTAAACAAGTAATTTCACCCTTTTTAGCAGTAAAGGAAAGATCTTTTAAAACCTGTTTTCTACCGTATTTTTTATTGATATTTTTCACTTCTATCATTTAGATTCCTCCGTTTCCCCGCTTTCAGCTTCATACTTTTTCTCAACTAGTTTCAACACTTCAGATAATGGTACATTGATGGATTTTATAGAACCTAAAAATAAGTCAACTGCTTCGATAATTAATTCTTCACGGACACTTTTAAGGACCGCTTCATCTTTCGTAATACAGCTCAGCATATTTCCCTCAGTAAAAATCAATCCTTGTTCCTCCATTTCCTTATAAGCTCTTTGTGCGGTATTGGGGTTAATCTTCAGTTGATTGGCCAGTTCCCTTCTTGACGGAACTTCCTGACCTGGTTCAAAGAATCCCTTAGCAATTTGCTCTTTAAAATGCCGGATAACCTGTACATAAACCGGATCCCGATTATTAAACTTTACAGTCAATTAACTCAACTCCTTGCAAATTGTATTTTCGTGTATTAACTCCTTAATACACATTACGCATAATGAAGCAATGCATTTCATAAAGCATATGCACTAAATCATTTAACTATAGCTACTGTTCTGTATTACCCACTTAATACACCATCTTTTTAAAAGCGTATTAAACTGTTAATACACTTTTGAATGTATTATAGGCTTAATACACATTTTATGTCAACCAAATTTATGGAAATAATTTATTGGAATAATAATTGTTACAAAAACTTACAATGTCGTGCTAAATAGGAGGACGCAATTTTTGCAAAATGTCCTTTGATTCTAGGTAATAATTCGTACTGATCATCTTTTAATTAAAACAATTCTTTTCATTTTGACTAATATAGTTATCAAAAAGAAAATGATACATTACAATAAATTTGAGTTGGTTGAGATGAAAAGTAGATTGAAAGAGCTTCGTGTCAGAGATGGATTGAATCAGTCTGAACTAGCAAAACGAGCCAAGATATCGGGACAAACGGTTAGTTTAATTGAGCGTGAAGAGTATATGCCATCTCTATTAATAGCTGTACGAATAGCAAAAGTTTTTCAAGAGTCGATTGAAAATATCTTTATTTTTGAGGAGGAGGAGCTTTAATGAAGAAGATTGGAGTACCGCTAATATATCTAGTAATTCTTTTCTATATCCTAAAGAAATTTACGAGTGGTTATGATCAGCGAAGTGTAACACCGAATTTACTTTTTGCTGCGAATATTGTGAGTTTTATCTGTCTAACCATCGCAAACATATATAATGCTTACATAAAATATTTATCTGAACGCTCTGTATTAATCCAGGATAAGGACGATATTCAGCTTACTTTAGAACGTAAGTCTTATTCTGTCGTAATTTGGATACAAGTTTCCCTTTCAATATCATTTATCACCCTTTTAATAGGATTTTTATTGGTTCGTGATTCATACGCATCTATTGCTTTTTATGCTGCCGTATTATTCATCGTTTCCATTATAGCTTTGGGACTATCAATGTCTTTGATGCGTTTTACACATCCAGAATTTAAATTGCCTAATCCGACGTCGCCAACTTACCAACAAGAACTCTTTGATAGTTTTGATGACGGAGAAAAATATATGATGTTAAAAAGCCTATATAAATTATACTTTTTGATTATTGGAGCACTTGTACTATTAGCATTTGGATTAATGTATTACTCCGCGTTTACAGGTGACTCGCAATTAATTAGCATAATCGGAATTGGAGCTATTTTATTATTTGTACAAACCTATTATTCTATTAGTTTAAAGCCTAAAAGGATTTAATTATTGAGAAGCAGTTATATATCTTGAAAATCTGCATTATGTTTTGTATTTAGTACATTCGGAGAGGGGTTTTCCTCTCCGTTAGCTGAATCTAACAGCTCAATGTCTGAATCAAACCATTGTTCGATAAATTGTATTTGCTCTCTTATTTGCTCTTTTGTGTACTTTTCATCCTCAGATGTAACGACCCATTTTTCTTCTACATCATCATTTCTATGGACAATTGCGATAAGTTTACCTATAAATTCATCTATTGGACCCTTTATAGTATTTGAAAGGATATAGACATCTTGTTCCTCCCCGTCGCCACCAATTTTCCCAGGTATATAACCATAATTTAACGGATAGACATTATCGAAATCATCCTTATAGCCAATTGGCCGATCTACTTTTACTTTCAATTTTTGAAATTTCATCAACAATATATATCCTTTCTACACACGGCGCTAAAAAATTCGCCTTAATTGCTGAACCTTACCTATACAAAATCAGAGTAACCTATTGGGAGTGAAAGCGTCTAATTTGAAAATAGGGAGGAATTGCTTTGAAAAAAATAATATTAGTATGTATGGTAATCCTTATTTTAGCTAGTTGCGATACAGCTACAAATGACAACAAAAACAAACTAAATTCTGCAACTATTGAAGGTTATATAACAGCAGCAGAAGATGGCAGATACTTAGTTGTTAGTAATGAACCAATCTATTTAAATCATTCGAATCCCCAGTATGTGAATGCATTATGGGTTTCCACAACAAAAAAATTAGCAATAGGTGACTATGTGAAAGTATGGGCTGAGGCAGTTAATGAATCCTATCCAGGTCAAACAGGGACAGATAAAATCGAAATTATACCATCAAACTTAAATAGTACACTTTCTATAAATGAGGTCCTCTCTAAAGTAGCAGAAAATCTTGAGTACAACCCAATTATCACTAATATAAAGTTTGATGCAAAAAAGAGCATATGGACCCTGCATTATAAAATAGATATTGCTGCCAATGATACACTTGTCGGTATGGTTATTCAGGATCAAAAGCCTATCTCACTTGGGCAGCCCATTTATGAACAACCACCTCATCTAGAATTGGCTATTAACGAAGAAGAACAGCTCCCCTTATATCTCCAACAATATAGTTGGACATACACTGACATTAAAACAGGAGAGAAAAAGCAAACAGAACACGAAATACCGCTGTCGCATATACAAGCATCCTATAATGAAGCTATTACCCTTCAAAAGCCAGAAAAAGTAAAACTGATGGCTAATGGCTTGGATATACTTCACAGTGAAATTGTGTTTTTGGATAAGCAAATGAACAAGGTTGAAAGGATTATAAATGAAGACGGCACATATCCAATAGGCACGTATTATATGCATGTAAAAGTCCAGTTCGAACAAGGAACAGCGACTTATGTAGATACAATTCAATTTAAGTAATCCTCATTTAAATCTACATGTCTAGGATTGTACAAATTTTTAAAGGGAGACATTCTTGACTCCCTTTTTGATTCAAAATATTTCATCATGTATCAAGACTTCTGCCCCCGTCATTTTCCCAACGATCAATATCATCCCAACCTTCAGATGTACCTCCACCTCTAGAATGAGAGCCATTTTGTGCTTTGGAAATCCTCACTGACATGTTAAGCATCATCCTTTTATAGCATTTTATTTATACTATGTTTTGTACGATGGTTTAGTTCATAATCAAAAGGATTTTGCTAATATGCTCACATTACATAAAAAACCGCCATTGCACAAAAGAGGCACATAAAACTAAAAAAATTCATTTTTTTATAATAGAAATCAGTCTTTTTGTTAGATTTGAAAACTTAAAAAAGTCGATTTGTATCACATTTTTTATGGCAAATCGATCTTTTCAGTACCTCTGCAAAGGATGGGTATGCTTTAGTCAGAAATTATCATCACATTTTCAGCTACATACTTCTGATCACCTGTCATGGACGTTTCAATTAAATCAAAGGTGACTCTTTGCTTCTGACGAAGGTATCTAAAATGATCGGGAAATCGATCTTTATCCAAAAGAATAGAACTAAAATGAACAAAAACATGTACCCCTTCTTTGCCTTCAAGAAGGATCCGTCCATAGCCCTCTTCTTCTTTATACCATTCTACAATTCCCTCTCGTTTCAAATTAGCACACCTCCTTCTTTTTTATTTTCATAATAGCTCATAAGGTATTAGACCTTCCATCTACCCATAATCATTGTATGATAGTATTTGCCATCAGAAAGGCGTTTGTCATTTTTTAAAATACCTTCTACAGTAAAGCCCAGTTTTTCATAGAGTCTACTTGCTTTGTCATTTGTCTCTAAAACTTGTAAGGCTATTTTTTTTATATTGTTGGCATCTGCCCAATCTATCGATACTTGTAAGAGGTTCTTACCAATGCCATAGCCCCAAAATTCCTTAATAACACCTACACCAAATTCCACTTTATGTGCCAATCGTTTTAATGCTGATCCCTCGCATCTTGAAAATCCGATAATCCGGTTATCGACGACAGCTACTAAACATATATTGCTTGGGCTTTCTGTATCTATGCGGATAATCTGTTCAAATCCAGCTGTATCGATAAAGGCTTCTCCCTGCTCGCGATCAAAATTTTCCGTTTCTCCATCTAATTGTAGTCTTAGGTCTGATAATGCTTGTGCATCTGGAATAGTAGCGGATCTAATCGTGTAACGAAGACCATTTATATAAAATTCCTGTTGTTTGATAAGCATCATTGAATCCTCTCTTTTATGGAGTTTTTAAAGAAGTTAATTAGCTGGGTAGTGACAAACCGTTGATGCCAAATCGATTTGTGATGCTTTATAATTTGCTGGGCATTTATGATTTAAATAATAATCTCGTATTCCATAATTTTAGCAGTATTCTGAGCAACTTCAGAACCTAGTAATCTTTTCACGATATGAAATGACATATTGATACCTGCTGAAATTCCACCAGATGTAATTATATTGCCTTCATCTACAAATTTAACTTCCCGTTGTACTTCGACTTGTGGAAATTCTTTTTTTAACCTTTCAAGACTTGCCCAATGAGTCGTCGCCATTTTACCATTAAGTAAACCTGCCTTTGCTAATAGTAAAGCACCCGTACATACAGATGTCATGAGTTGCACCGTTTTCATTTGATTTGTAATCCAGTTTATTGCATTATCATTATTCATTTCTCGTTCCCTCGCACCTAGACCACCAGGTATAATTAAAATATCAAATCTAGGTACATTATCAAAACTGTAATCAGGCTGTACCTTTAACCCATTAGTAGCAATTACTAAGTCCCCTTTCTCTGATACTGTTTCTACGACAAATGGCTGCTGACCATTTTCTATTTCAGTGACAGAAAAGACTTCAAATGGCCCAGCAAAATCTAAAACCTCTACATCATCAAATAAAAAAATTCCTACTCTCCACTGTCTTTTATTCATATGAAGGTCCCCTTTTTTAATTTTTATCTTAGTTTACTTTACAGAAAAATCGCGCTAATTCTGTTCGATAATGAAACCTCTGATTGCCGTAGAAGCCTTTGGTAAAGCTCCCAACCTAGCTTGTCAAATGAACAACCCTCCAAACGGTAAACTGGATAATTAATCTTCACTTGGTTTGAGTGTGCTCAAGTATTTTTTGACTCAAATAAGTGTTTTGACTATCAACAATGACTAATGGTTGCTTCATTTGTTCTTCTATTAAGTTTCCGACTTTAATGTACTAATTGTACAGAAATCTTTCATTTATTGAAAGAAAATCAAAAAAAACGAAACAACCTAACATTGTGTTAATGTTAAGTTGCTTTCGCTAAGTATGTAAAACCATCTAATACACCTTCCTTATTAGATGGTAAATGATTCATTTAATATAATTTAAGGTATGTTTGACAGCCTGAACAGACTTGCTGAATGCCTGATGCTCCTCTTCGTTCAAGTGTAATTCAATAACACTTTCTATCCCATTCCCACCAAGAACAACTGGTACACCAATACAAGCATCGGTTACATGATATTCACCTTGTAAATAAGCGATAACGGGCATTACTTTTCTTTTATCTTTGATGATGGCCTCTATCATTTGGACAATTGATGCTGCTGGCGCATAATAAGCACTACCATTGCCAAGAAGTTCTACAATTTCGCCGCCACCTTTACGTGTCCGTTCCACTAATTGTTGGATTTGTGCTTTTGGTAGCATTTTTTCGAGCGGGATTCCACCGACATACGTATAGCGCACAAGTGGCACCATCTCATCTCCATGACCTCCCAAAACAAAGCTCGACACATCCTCTACTGCTAGCTGTAGAGCCTCTGCAATAAATGTATTAAAGCGAGCTGTATCTAAAATGCCTGATTGCCCCATAACACGATTTTTGGAGAAGCCTGTTGTTTGCAGACAAACATAGGTCATGGCATCGACAGGATTACTCAACACAATTACATAGCTGTTTGGGGCATAGTGCTTTACATTTTCGCTAACAGACCGAATAATCGAGGCATTTGTTGTAATCAGATCCTCCCGAGTCATTCCTGGCTTTCTAGCGATACCAGCTGTAATTACAACAATATCTGCCTGTGCAATTTCCTCATATCGCGCTGTACCTGCAATATGCACATTAAACTTTTCAATTGGGCCTGTCTGTAAAATATCTAGTGCCTTTCCCTTAGCTGGTTTTTCAAAATCTGGAATATCGACTAGAACGATATCTCCGATTTCTTTTTGAGCGACCATTAAAGCTACAGTGGCACCTGTATGACCAGCACCAATAATGGCGATCTTTGGTCGTTTAAATCCCATCTTCATCACTCCTCACAGTGATGCATTATCATATAGATACAGAGACCCTTAGATTATTCACTTTGAACATCTGTAGAAGAATTTTGGGCAGTTTCTTTTACTTGAGCTTTACTGCGGGAGGATGTTTTTGGTACTCTTTCCACCGTTTTTTCTACTTTTGGTTTTGCTTGGGAATGATCGATGATTGTTGTAAAAACATCGTCTGCTGCTCTTGGGATTACATGTGCACTTAATAATTTGCCAACGCGTGTAACCGCTGCTTTTCCTGCCTCTACTGCTGCCTGCACAGCTCCAACATCTCCCTCAACAATTACAGTCACAATACCGCCATCTATTAATTCATGCTTGACTAATTGGACATTCGAGGCCTTTAGCATAGCGTCCGCTGCCTCAATAGAGCCGACCATACCATATGTTTCAATCATACCAATCGCTTCTTTCATTGCTCTCACCTCACGATCCCTCTGTTGCATCAATTATGCCTACAATGATGGCATCAATTGGACAAATTGTTTCCTTTGAAAAGCTTCGAACAGCAGCACTGCCCATCGTTAAAATCACATCATCTCCAACGCCTGCACCAATTCGATCTGCCGCAACAATTTGCTCATCACCAAGTTGTCCATCTGTTTTTTTAGGTTGAATAATGAGTAATTTCAATCCCTGAAGCCCTTCTTCTTTACGTGTTGCCCATATATTCCCTACGACTGTACCTATACGCATGCATCATCATCCTTCATCTTTATACTGTATAGTAATCCCTAAAGTCACCACCGCATCCATTGCGAGTGCAGTAAATCTCGTGAATCGAGGAACAATAATTGTTTGTCCCTGATACGCTAATAAATCCTTTTCAGTAATTATTCTTTCATTAATTTCATTCGCCTGAACGGCAGTTGCTTTTTGGGAGGAATTATTCGTAAGCTCTTCGGCATTTTCTTTTAGTAAAGTACCTGTTGCACTAGATTTTAGAAAGCCAGCATTTGCTTCATCCGTATCAATATGCATCTCTAAACGATAGCGCTCTGAAACTCGTACTTTCACATGATGAAATGTCACAGGTCGGATACCCGAAGTTTTTATTGAAACATACTCTCCATCAAAAACGTTTAACCCGCTTGCTTCTTCTGGTGACATATGGATATGCGCCTGGGCAATAATGACACCCTCATGCAAATATAAACTGCCTTTTGGGCCAACTAACGTGCAGCTTGCTGATCCTGCAATATTGCCTGATTCTCTTATTGGTGGCTGAATGCCTAATGCAATAGCATCTGTATGGCTAACTTCAACCTGCGTTAAGGAACGAGCAGGGCCTAAAACACGGACATTTGAAATACTGCCCTTTGGACCAACAACCATTAACGTTTCATTAGCTGCGAACTGCCCTGGTTGGGACAGCATCTTTTTTGCTGTTAATTGCTCTCCCTTACCAAAGAGATGCTCCACATGCTCCTGTTTCAAATGGATATGTCTCGCTGAAATACCGATGGGAATGTCGTATTGTGTAATAGGCGCTTCCTGCTTTGTATGCAGTAATTCAGCAATGACCTCATTCACAATTTGCTCTATTGCTTGTTGATTCATCATTCCACCTCACTTCTAAGTCAACGGTAAAATCGCTTCTAACTCTGCATGTGGGCGTGGAATCACATGAACAGACAACAGTTCTCCTACCCGCTGTGCAGCTGCGGCTCCTGCATCAGTTGCTGCTTTTACTGCTCCTACATCTCCACGTACAAGGATTGTGACAATCCCCCCACCCACATGTACCTTACCAATGATATTAACATTTGCAGCCTTTACCATAGCATCTGCCGCCTCAATGGAGCCGACTAGCCCTTTTGTTTCAATCATTCCTAATGCACCAAAATTATTCATACTTCAATTCCCCCTACGTTATCAAAATGCTTCAGCATCTTCTGGTAATGTTTGTCCACCATCAATAATAATGGATTGTCCTGTAATAAAACCTGCTTCCTTGCTGCTGAGGAATAGTGCTGCATAGGCAATATCCTCAACACTGCCCAATCCACCGAATGGAATAGCCTTTGCCATCTTCTGCAAATATTCCTCTCCAAGACCATCTAATCCTTCTGTTGCAATATTGCCTGGAAGAACTGCATTAACGGTAATATTATAGTGTGCTAATTCAAGTGCTGCAGTTCGCATAAAACCAAGCTGTGCTGCTTTACTTGCTGCATAATGTGTCCACCCTGCATATCCTGTCACTGGACCTGTAATGGAGGAGGTAATAATGACTCTTCCATAATCCGCTTTCTTTAAATAAGGAGCACATGCTTTCACAGCGAACATCGTTCCTCGTGCATTAACATTTAACACATGATCCCATTGGTCTGTGCTCATATCCTCTAGCTTGACAGATGGAAAAATGCCAGCATTTGAGCATAAAATATCGATGGCACCATATTTACTAGCAACCTCTTGTGCCATATTTTCCACAGATTCATAGCTTTCTACATCGACAGCTGCCCCTGAAGCAGAGTAGCCTTGCATCTGTAGTTCAGATGCTAATTTTGTCGCATGCTCTAAGCCTCTTGCAGCAATAACAACATGAGCACCTTGCTTTGCAAACACTGTCGCAATGCCTTTACCAATTCCTTTACTTCCACCAGTAACAATAACAACCTTCCCAGATAAATCTACTTTCAAATCCATCTCCCACCTTTTCAAATGATTGTGTGATTACGTCGGTTTTTTAGCAATTTCCATCACTAAACCATTAACAGCATCTTCTGGGCGTAAAATAGTAGTAGAGGCAATCCATTGGTTAGCAGCTTTGGCCATTTTTGTACCAATTTCAATTGCTTCCCGAATTGCCTCCGTATCACCTTCAATAGCAATTGTTACAAGTGCTAAATCAATTGTTTCTTGTCGAAGCAATCTAATATTTGCTCCTTTTAACATGGCGTCTGCTATTTGAATAGAAATGGCAAGACCTCTCGTTTCCACAATACCAATCGATTTTGTCATGTAACAACACTCCTGCTAGTTTCTTAGAATACGAATGCCTTTCTCTTGAATCAGATCAAGGGCAAGTGGTGTGATCTTTGTATGCAACGGCAGTTTTAGCTGCTGCCCTTTGTATGATTTAATCATTTCCTCTGTAATAAAATCTGCTTGGATATCGTAATGAATGAGATCTTCCTTATCCTTGATATAAGGTATAAGCTGTGAGAATAACTGAAACTCACAGCCGAATACCTGTAAACTTTTCATGTGCTGCAGAAGCATTTTCATGTAAGTATTTGGTTCCTTCGTTGTAAAAACGACAGACATTTTTTCATCGGGGACTAATATAGCTGGCTCATCTTTCAGTAATAATTCAGTCAGGAACAAGGATGCCGGGGAATGAGGCAATCCTTGCGCACTGCTGACAATGAAAGACTGATCAACTTCAAGAAATACTGTTGCATCGTGAAACATTTGGGATGGGGTATCCACTTGCCACTCCTCCACTTGGAAATAGCTTTTTAATGTTTCAACCTGCCTATTTGAGATTGTTGTTTGGGGATGAACAATCAGTACTCTTTTATTTGTGTTCACAATAGTAGATACCACTTCTTGAATAAGTCGTTGTAACGCTTGCATATCCATTTATGTCACCCCATTTTTATGAGCTTTCCAGTTTGATCAGCAACGATAGATGCCGCATTGGCCTCATCTGTATCAATATGCATCTCTAGTCTGAAATTTGGTGACACACGAACAACTACATTCATAATTTGAATTTGGCGAACCTCATTCGTGATTTCTACCTTCACAATTTCTTGATCCGTTACATTGAATGAAGCTGCCTCTGTTTCGGACATATGAATATGAGCTTGTGCAATAATAAGCCCGTTATCTTTATGCAATATTCCATGTGTTCCTATTAATATAATTGGTGAAGATCTTTCTAAATCACCTGACATACGAATAGGCGGGGAAACACCTAGCTTTATTGCATCCGTTTGGCTTATTTCAATTTGTGTATCCTGACGGAACGGTCCTAATACCCGAACCTTGTCAATTTGACCTCTAGGACCTTTAATAGTAATAACTTGCTCTGCAGCGTATTGGCCGGGCTGGGAAAGCTCCTTCCATACTTTTAATTGAGCATTTGCGCCAAATAAATGAAAGAAATCCTCTTCACTGACATGACAATGGCGAGCTGATACAGCAATGGGGATCGCACCAGCTGCAGAATTAGACACAAGCGTTTGATGGTTTGTCATCCAAACACCTCCAATTCTTATTTCGGTAAAATGGCTAATAGTTCTGAATGCGGACGTGGAATCACATGCACAGATAACAATTCGCCAACACGACGTGCAGCCTCAGAGCCTGCATCTGTTGCAGCTTTAACGGCTCCAACATCTCCCGTTACTAAAACTGTGACAATTCCTCCACCAACATGTACTTTACCAACAATATTAACGTTTGCAGCTTTCACCATAGCATCTGCTGCTTCAATAGACCCAATTAACCCTCTAGTTTCAATCATTCCTAATGCTCCATTAATTTCAACACTCATTTAAAATTCCTCCTCTAGACACTTAATTTGGTAACGATTTCTTCTACTATTTTTTGAATCATAGCTGTATTCAATTGTGCTTCTTCATTTACCTGAAATGAAGGGGATGTTTCTTGTATATTTTTTGGATGCTGTGGCTTCGGAATCGAAAGTTCCTTGATGCCATAAGCAACACGTTTTTTATTGATTAAATGACGAGCTGAAATATTATCACTTGTAATATTTCCACCATATGCCCCACAGCCTAATGTAAAGGAAGGCATTAAGCTTGTAGTACCACCAGCAGCACCAACAGACGCTAATGTATTAACTAAAATTCTAGACACTGGCATTTGTGTAGCAAACTCTTTGACAAAGCGCTCGTCTTGAGCATGAATTGCTAAACTATGCCCCCTACCGCCAACATCTAGTAATTGTTGACAAATTGTTACTGCCTCCTCATGAGAATTAGCAGTATACAGTCCTAAAATCGGTGATAGCTTCTCCATGGAAAATGGATATTCTTTTCCTATTAGATGCTCCTCAGCCACTAATACTCTTGTAGATGAAGGAACATCAATATTCGCCATTTTGGCGATGACTGTAGCTGGTTTGCCCACAATTTTGCTATTGAGTGTACGTGGGACAGGAGAAATAACTTTTGCTAATTTTTCCTTGTCTTCTCCTTTTAGAAGCACAGCTCCATTGTTAGCTAAAGCTGTCAGTACTTGATCCTTTACATCTTGATGGACTACAATCGCCTGCTCCGTTGCACAGATAGTAGAATTATCAAAAGACTTACTATCCATAATTTGCTGTACAGCACGAGCTATATTTGCCGTGCGATCAATGTACGCAGGGACATTTCCTGGTCCAACACCATAAGCAGGTTTACCTGAGCTATAGGCAGCCTTCACCAGCCCTGATCCTCCAGTCGCTAAAATTAACTGTACGTCTTTATGTTGCATTAATGCCTCTGTTCCTTTTAATGTTGGATGGGCAATCCATTGAATCAATCCCTCCGGAGCACCTGCACGAATAGCTGCCTGATGACATATTTTTAATGCCTCAATCGTACAGTTGACAGCTGTTGGATGGGGACTGAAGACAATTGCATTTTGAGCTTTCAGGGCAATTAGTGTTTTATAAATTGCGGTAGCAGTTGGATTTGTAACAGGCGATACTGCTGCAATAACCCCATATGGATAAGCAATTTCTACCTGCTGTGTCACATAGTCCTCCTGTACAATACCGATTGTTTTTTCATCGCGTATTGATTCATAGACACCTTTTGAAGCGAGCTCATTTTTTATTTTCTTATGCTCAATGACACCCATCTGCGTTTCTGTAACAGCTAATATTGCCAGATTCTCTGCTTGCTCAAAGGCTGCCTGAGCGATTGCTTCGATAATTCCATCGACCTGTTCTTGCGAAAAGCTAGAATACTTTTTTTGTGCACTAGATGCTGCTATAACAGCATCCCTTGCCTCTTGAATAGATAGTAAATCTTGATCCTTAATCATTCGACCACCCTCCCATCATGAAAACTTTTTAATGGCGATTAAGTCGTTTGTCGGAGACGGTGCTGATTTAGAGACAACGAATGCTTGTTGCTGATGTAAGCTATCCCAATTTTGCAGCTCTTGTGAAGATAAAGCCTCATATACACTAGTAGCAACGACAGGCTGTTGAGACGTATTCACGCTTGAATTCATCGGGTGAAATGACTGCCATTCTTGCAGCTCGCCTTGTGTTAGGCCTTGATAGCTACCATCCGATTGAGAAGTTTGTGAAATTTTCTCCATTACTAACTCAGTAATTTTTGCAATCAATTGATGGTCCATATAATCACTCCTTTTTTACAAACATAGCTACTAATGATTCATCATAGGATTCAATGATTTTCGTAGCATCTGGTAGATAATCTTTCGGATAAACTTCCTTTGGGATAATGCCGACAGAAAATAGCATGCCTGCGTTTTTTGCAAAAAGCATATCAGCATTGGAATCACCAATCATCACTGTCCGTTCAAGTGGCACATGATAGCGTTCCCTTGCTATATAAGCCAAATCTGGAAATGGCTTGCTATAGACTGCTTGATCGCTCCCTAAAACAAATTCAAATTGCTCTAGAATACCTAGCTGTTTAAGATGAATCTCCGCTCGAGCAGTTAAATCGGCTGTGATAACGCCTAATTTTATCCCACTATTTTTTAATGCCATTAATAGCTGTCGAATACCTGGTAGTTCTTTTACCGTTACATGCTCTTGTTGAGTAGTAGCTGAACTTGATGCAGCTCTTGCTAGTGTCACGCCCTTACTCCATGCTATTCCTTCCTGATAGAGTAAATAGGCGACAATCGTTTCTGCTTCTTGTATACTTCCAATGGCTAATGGACTTGTTGGATCAATGGAGCGACCATTGTCTTTTACACCTATATTTTTTAAAAACGCCTGTAATGTAAACCTAACTTCAAAATCCGAATTTTCAGTTAAATGAAGGTAAAAATTTGTGGCCCATGCTATCCATAAAGAATCCATTTCAATAATGGTTCCATCCTTATCAAAAATAATCCAATCTACTTGATTCATTGGGGGACACATCCTTTTACTCTATTCTCGAATCGCTTCAATGGGTGTTGCAGTAGTAACCTGACTTTCATGTGAAGTAGTTGCTTCTTTAGCAAAGCGTTCTTCTGGAGCATCCTCGTTAATTTGATGACGAGCCCAAATCCAATAGTAGATACTTGCAGCAGCAAAAACTGCTAACGATACGATGAAAAATGTAAAGTTGGCAAAGAAACTTGCAAAGATAGCAATAACCGCCAGTACAAGAGAAACAATTGGTGTAAATGGATATAATGGCGTTTTAAATGTTCTTACAAGATTTGGCTCCTTTTTACGTAAAATCAACACTGATAAATTCATCGTAATATATGACACTAATGCCCCGAATGTAGAAATTAAAATGAGGTCATCAGGATTGAATAAGATAACAAGTGCTAGTCCAATAAAGCCTGGTAAAATAATTGCCATATAAGGTGTCTGACGCTTTTTATGCATCTTTGCTAAAAGGCTTGGCAAATAGCCTGCTCGAGATAACGCGTAAACTTGACGTGAATAAGCTAAGATAACACCTGAAAAACTAGCAATTAATCCAACTAATCCTACAGAAGCTAAGATTTGAGCTAGCCAGTACGTATTACCAAACGCTGCTGCAATTGCTGCTGGAAGTGGATCTTCCGCTACAGTCATAACATCGATACCAGCAAGACCTATTGCCACAGTTGTCGTTAGAACGGACAATACTAATAATGTGATCATTCCAGAGATTAAGCCCTTTGGCATGTCCTTTTGTACATCTCTCGTCTCCTCAGATAGCATTGGCAGCATTTCAATGGCTAAAAATAACCACATAGCGTATGGTAAGGCAGACCAAACCCCTTTAAATCCACCAGGTATTAAATCACCATTTTCAGGGAATAAATGAGCCACATTAATTTGTGGTAATCCAACGAAATACATTAATACTAATAGTCCAAGCGCAATAAAGACGAGCACCATTTCAATTGTTGCATATTCTTTAATACCGATAATATGGACACCCATGAAGAGAGCATACATGAATGCTGCTGCTACTACTGTCGGAACAGATGGGAATAAAAAGCTTATATAGCCGCCGATACCTATGGCAATAATCGGTGCTGCAATCACATACTGGAGCACAACTCCAATTCCTGTAATAAAGCCAATATATCTCCCCATTGCACGTCTAGCAAAAGAGTATGGTCCACCTGCATACGGTAACATCGTCGATAATTCTGAGATTCCTAAGGTCATTGTTAAATACATAATAGCCATAAATATTGTAGCGATTAGCATCCCTAAGTAGCCAGATTGACTTAATCCAAAATTCCATCCAAAATAATTTCCAGAAATAACAATCCCAACACCAATTGTCCATAAGTGAATCGGTGTAAGGGCTTTCTTTAATACAATTATTTCACCCTTTTTAGAAGACATAGCATTCGCCACCTTTTCTCATTATTTAGATGTTACAGTACTCTACTTTTTTCCAAATATGCATTCACTAAAGCATCACTCTGCACTGTATAGTTTTCACCTAGTAATCTTGTTGTTTCATTATCGCGGCTACCTATCCAAGAAATAAGCTGTAGTCTTCTCATTAAAATAAATGTTGGAATCATTTCAATTTCGTCATCCGTTAAGGTTCTTATTTTGCTATAACCTTTTAACCAAGAAGCAATTAAATCATCCAAGTAAGGCATATGCTCTATAAAGCTTACTGACGTGGCTAAATCATATAAAAACCAACCAAAGCCACAGTCGTCGAAATCAATAACTTTTATTTCATCTCCGCAAATTAATAAATTGGCTAGGCGTAGATCTGAATGTATAAGTCCAAATCTTGTCCTGCTTTTGCCGAATACTTCTAACTTCTTTTTAATAATGAGAGATGCTTCTTCATATAAAGCTAAACGTGACGGTGTCATACCAAGTCCATCCTGCCACCTAGCCCATTTTGGTGAGTCCCCTAAAATCGTGTCATAATCCCATGTCATGCGTTTGAAGTCTTTATAATACTCATGCTGTTCAATTGTATGTTTATGGAACATTGCTGTTATCGTTCCTAATGTTTCAAATTGTTGAATCAAATCTTCTTCTTTATTTTCATCGGGCGCATTTCCCTCCAAAAATGTAAATAATGTGCTATAATAGATGGTGTCATTTAATTTATGAGCATGCACGTAGTCACCGTCATCTGCTCGAATTGGTAATGATACATCGATTGGAGATTGCTCGTGTAATGAGTTTAACCAAGCAATCTCCGCTTCTATCTCTTCTTTCTTATGGTAATTCGGTCTACTGATTCTCAAAATATACTTTTTACCTTGAACATCCTCTACTAAATACGTAGAATTTTCGGAATAGTCAATCATTTTACAAGATGCATCTGCTAAACAGCTGAATTCCTTCAAGGCATCATGTGCTGCTTGATGAAAATTAGATAGTACAGCATCTAAATCTAAGAAATCCATTTGTCCCATTTGAAAACCCCCTTGTTTACAAATTGCTAATCTTTCTATACTCAATAACGAGCAAACTTTACAAGCTGTGCAGCCTCTTTAATACCTGCTTCACATTTTTCAAGTAACTCATCACAGTATGCTTTATCGCATAATAAGCCTGGTTTAAATTGAAGAACTCGTGTATCAAGCATTGAATAAATTGCCCACACCCCATGCTTGTACAAGGAGCTCATTACATGCTTTGCCCCTTCAGGATGATTAAACTCTAATCCCATGACAACCCCTAATTGACGAATGCCAACAAAGAAATCTGGGTATTGCTGTTGGATACGCTCTAAGCCTGAACGCAGATAACGTGCCACATATTCCACATTTTTGACCACTTCTGGTCGTTGAGAAATTTCTAATACTTTCATGGCAACAACACATCCTAGCTCAGCACCGCCGAAAGTAGAAATATGGGCTAGTCCATCTTCTACCATCCAACCGCCAGCTCGCTCATTCACAACAGTAGCCGCAATTGGATAAATACCTCCACTTAAACCTTTCGCAGTCACAAGAATATCTGGCTTCACACCATAATGTTCAATACCCCATAGCTTCCCAGTTCTCATTAACCCAGTTTGCACTTCGTCTGCAATATATAGTGCACCGTAGCGCTCACATAATGCCTTCACCCCTGATAAATAATTAGCATTCGGTAATGGGAAACCATATGTTGCTGGGATTGTTTCGATAATAACGCTTGCGACATCCCCTTTGGACAGCTCTCGCTCCATCGCTGCTAAATCATTAAATGGAACATGTGCAAATTCACCTGGATCTCCTTCACTTAAAAACGGCTTAGAATAGCGTTCATTTCCTAACGACACAGCTAAACCACTATGTCCATGATAGCCATTTTTAATCGAAATGGTTTTTTTACGTTTTGTGGCATAGCGGGCACATTTTAGGGCAACATCAATTGCTTCACTCCCACCACTTGAGAAAATCGTATATTTTAACCCATCTGGTGTACAGGCAGCTAATTTTTCAGCTAGTTGTGCACGAGCTGTAGAAGGAAAATGATGATTACCAATATCAAAATAATTTGTTCCTTCAATTAATGCTGCGATGACTTCTGGATTACGATGACCTAAATTATAAGTTCCACCATTTAAATGGGCATTCATTAATTTTTTGCCATCTACATCATAAAAGTAATAACCTTCTCTTTTTCCGATGACGAGATCAACGCCATCTACTTGCCATTGCTTTGTTTTCCCTGGATTCCACCAGTCAATTGATTTTTGTAAGGTTGCTTGTTTATTCGCAAAATAATCCATGTTTTCCACCTTCCTATACGTTGACATCCTCCAAAATTTCACCTGCTATTAATAGTTCAACCTTTTTTTGGGCCAAGCGTTCTTGCCATTGTGTAGAACTTTTTTGATCTGTAATCACCATGGCAATATCCTCCAAATGACAAATGTGTGCAAATGTGGAGACTCCAAATTTTGTGTGATCTGCTAAAATAATCGTATTTTCTGCTCGTTCTATTAATTTCTTTGAAATCGCAGCGCCAGTAATATCATAGTCTGTAATGCCCTCATTCAAAGAAATTCCGCCTGCAGCTACGAAGGCTTTATTTGCCTTTAGTTGATTAAAAAATAAATCAGCTAACGGACCACCCATAAATTTTTGTCGATGCTCATATTCACCTCCTGCAAAAAGCACCTTGCCTTGAAAGCATTCTGCTGCTAATGATAGAACCGGGAGAGAATTTGTTACCACTATTACATTTGGTTTATCACTTAAATAACGAACGATTTCATAGGCTGTTGTACCATGACCAATAAAAATAACGTCTCCATCCTCCACAATACTCGCTGCAGCCTTGCATATCATTCTTTTCTCTAAGTTGTTGAGTGAAGTTTTCTGTTCAAATGTCCGTTCATACTTTTCTTTAGCTTTCACGGCACCTCCATAAACTTTGTGCAGGAGCCCTTCCTTCTCCAATCGGTCCATATCTCTACGTATAGTCTCACCTGATACGTTCAATAATTGTTCGGCATCACTTACCTTCACTTTGCCTTCTAAATCTAAAATATCTAAAATTACTTTTTTGCGTTCCTCAAACGAAAGGGACATACACAATCACTCCAAACACATAGTAGAATCCAACAAAATCCACAAATTCAACATTCATATTCTGTATTTATGTGGATTTGTTTTGAATTTTATAGAATAGTTAGATAATTGTCAATACTATAAATATTAATTTTATCTAAATTACGAGGTTTTTTTCTTCTTAATACTATATTTTTCTACAAAAATATAGTCCCCTAGTTGTTTTATGATAACTAGGGGACTTGTTTAGTTTCATTAAAATACAACATCAATCCAAATTAATCCAAACACTCTTCACTTCAGTGTAATTTTGTAGAGCATACGCACCCATTTCTCTACCAATGCCCGACTGTTTAAATCCTCCAAAAGGAGAAGCAGGGTCTGTCATATTATAGCAATTTACCCATACTGAACCCGCCTTTAATTTTGCGGCTAATGAATGTGCATTTTTTAAGTTCTGTGTCCAAATGCCTGCTGCTAGCCCAAAGTTCGACTTATTTGCTCTTTCTACTAATTCATCCACGCTATCATATTCCAGCACAACAACAACTGGTCCAAAGATTTCCTCTTGTGCAATTGTCATCGTATCAGAAACATTTGTAAAAATAGTAGGCTCCATAAAATAGCCATGGTCAGCCGATTTGCCACCACATGCTAATGTAGCTCCTTCCTCAACACCTATTTCAACATAATTTTCAACACGATTTAGCTGTTTTTCTGAGACGAGTGCCCCCATTTGTGTAGAAAAATTTAAAGCGTGACCTTGTTGAATTTTTGTAGCATAGCTCACCATTTGTTTGATAATCTCCTCAGACTGGCTACGATGAACAAACACTCTTGAGCCTGCACTACAAACTTCACCTTGATTGGCCATTATCCCCGAAAGAACACCCGGAATTGCTGTGCTCAAATCTGCATCCTGTAAAATAATATTAGGAGACTTCCCTCCAAGCTCTAATGTTACTCGTTTCATTGTGTCAGCAGCTTTTTTCATAATGCTTTTTCCTACGTCTGTAGAACCAGTAAAGGCAATTTTATCGATTTTCTCATGTATCACTAGCGCCTCTCCTGCAATTGGACCAAAGCCAGGTACGATATTAATAACACCTGGCGGAAAACCTACCTCCGTCACCAACTGAGCAAAATAAAGTGCAGACAGGGGCGTTTGTTCCGCTGGCTTAAGGACAACAGTACATCCAGTTGCTAGTGCAGGCGCTACCTTCCAAGAAACCATCATAAACGGAAAATTCCATGGAATGATCTGCCCCACTACACCTACTGGCTCATGCCTTGTATAATTTAGAAAATTACCCGCTACAGGCAGGACTTGTCCCATATTCTTCGTTGCCCATCCAGCAAAATATCTAAATTGCTCAACAGCATTCGGAATATCATTTCCCAACACCTCATTAATCGGCTTACCATTATCCAAGGCATCAATCTGAGCGATTTCCATTTTATGCTCTTCCATTAAATCTGCTAGTTTTAGCATCAATAAGGCTCTTTGAGCAGCATCCATTTTTGACCATGGTCCATGATCAAAAGCGTCTCTAGCCGCTTCCACTGCTGCATCTATATCCTCTGCTTGCGCTTCATATACTGTTGTTATTTTTTCTCCAGTGGAAGGATTTATTGTGTCGAAGGTTTTACCAGCTTTTGATTGAGTAAATTCTCCGTTAATATATAACCCCTTTGTTTCCTCTAAAAAAGCTTGCACCTTAGGTAATAATTCAATTGCCTGTGGTAATTTCATCTCTAGCATAGATAGACCTCCTTGTTAGATTGATTGATCTAAAATATTATAGATATCCTGTCTAGACATTTTACGTGGATTCGGCACCATGTACTGCGCATCATGGAAGGCAATATCAACTAAAACATCGATTTGATCTTTGCTTACACCTATGGCACCCAACTTCTCAGGAATTCCTGCTTCTTTCGTTAAGTTCTTCACATATGCAACAGCTGCTTTGGCTGCCTCCTCTACCGAAAGTCCTTCAATATTGACACGTAAGGCTTCAGCAATATCTTTAAATTTCTCAGGATTCGCAATCCAATTGTATTCTAGTAAATAAGGCAATAGAATAGCATTGACTATACCATGTGGAGCATCATACTGTGCACCAATAGCATGTGATATCCCATGGACCATTCCTAACCCCGAATTAGCCATTCCTAAGCCTGTAATAGAACTAGCTAATAACATGCCATGCATTGCCTCGGTATTTTCACTATGTGCAATCGCTGGTAATATTGATTTTCCAATCACTCGTACTGCATGTAAATTAAGTGAATCCGTAAAATGCGAGCTCCAAATAGATACATATCCTTCGATAGCATGTGTTAACGCATCCATCCCTGTTGAGGCGATTAGACCACTTGGCATAGCACGTAATAAGCTAGCATCTAAAATCGCCACCCTAGGGAATAAATCTTCTCCAAAAACTAATTTTTTTGTTTTCAATCCATCTGTCTCATCCGTAATGACTGCCGCATTTCCACTTTCACTCCCTGTTCCTACCGTTGTTGGAACAGCAATTAACGGAAGTGCTTTTTCAGTATATTGATCGAAGCCATAATAGGTTGATATAGAGCTCTCATTTGTTAGCACAATCGCTAAAGCCTTGGCACTATCAATTACACTACCTCCACCTACAGCGACTAGAGCTGAAATCTCTTTATTCCTATAGATATTGGCAGTTTCATCAATACTTGCTACATCTGGATTAGGTTTTACCTCGTCATATATCAAAACCTCAATATTTTCAGAGATTTCACCAAGCACATTTTTTAAAATCCCCGAGTGCTTAATCCCTTGATCTGTCACCATCAAAATGCGATGAGCACCCATTTCTTGTAGAACAGGGCCTAATTTTTTTATAGAAGATACGCCTGTATAAATCTTCGTTTTGGCATTAAAAACTGTTTCTGAGTATGCATTCATCGTTAATCCTCCCTATCAAGTTAAATATCTTTCTGCAAAAACACTATAAAATTCAATAGCATCAAAAAATGCGTTCATTTCAATATGTTCATTTGGCTGGTGTGCTAAATTTTCATTGCCAGGGCCGTAGATGATAATAGGGGCATTGGTAGCAGTTGAAAAAACAGAGCCATCTGTATAATAATTAACACCCTTTTCCAGTAACGTTACATTAGATAACTCATTTTTCACCGCTTTCAATTGAGTTAATAATGCTTGACTGCCTGAGTAATCAATTGAATTTAAATCGTGAATCACATGAATCTTTGCATGGAAGTCATGGTCTGTCTTTCGAATTTCTCCAATAATTTCTTTAATATCCTCTACTATTTCTTGATGAGATAGCAATGGTGTGGATCTAATATCTATACGTATAGCACAATAATCTGGTATTACATTAGTTGTAACCCCCCCTTTTATCGTGCTAATGACAAGTGTTGGTCGGCCAAGTAAAGGATGCTCTTCTACTGCCCTAAATGAATAATTCTGTAAAACGCTTATCACTTTGTGCATATGCGTAATTGCATTTATGCCATTTTGAGGCATTGAACCATGCGCTGTTTTACCAAAAGTTTCAATCTCTAACCATAAGACACCCTTATGTGCACAAAAAATCTCACCGCTGCTCGGTTCAGCAATAATAATGGCACCCGCATTTTTTACAATATCTGTTTCAATGGCTTGTTTCGCACCTATGCAATCCACCTCTTCACCTGCTGTTCCTAAAAACAATAAATCTCCTTTTAAAGGAATCTTTTTTTCCTTTAATATAATCATTGCCTCGAGTAAAGCAGCTACCCCTCCTTTCATATCTGTCGTTCCTCTGCCATACATTTTGCCATCAATGATTTCAGCCGAAAAAGGCTCGAAATCCCAAGGTACATCTCCAACAGGAACGGTATCCAGGTGACCACTAAATAGCAAAGAGGCTTTTTTTTCTTTTGCATGGCTCAATAGCTTTACAATGATGTTTGCTCTAGCATCATCTATCATTTGAATATCTACTTCTAAGCCGTAGCGTGTACAATGCTCAGCTATTTTATGAGCTACTACCAGCTCATTAGCGGGAGGATTGACACTATTGATTTGAACTAAAGTTTGTAAAAATTGCGTCGCTCTTTCACCATTGATCAAAATAACACCTCCCTTCCTTAACTAGCATCCAATAGAAATGTAGCAGCTGTTTTTACTCAAGATTGTCAATGACACTCAAGCTACAAATCAAAAAATAAGTGAAAATTACAAAAATTTAGTGTATTATACTAGTAATCTCACCTTTCACTTACTATAGCATTGTATTTTTTGGCTAAGAGCCAAAAGATTGCTTCCATTTTTTTATAAAATAAAATTACGACTGCGTTGCTCTAAACATACATAATCACCATCTTATCAATACATTTATGAGGTGATTAACTTGCGGATAAAGGATGTTATGCTGTTACAAGAATTTACACATGCCAAGATTATCGCTGGAAAAGATTTATTGGAAAAGGAAGTAACAGGAGCTACTATTGTAGACGCACCAGATGGATTTTCTTGGATTGAACGGGGAAATTTCATTCTTACAACAGGTTTTCCATTCTTAACAAACGAAAACAGTTTAGATGAAACATTAAAAAAATTAATTTTGACACTCTTTGAAAAAGGAGTCAGTGGCTTAGGCATTAAAATTGGTCGGCATATTCCATCTGTTTCCATAGACGTGCAGAATTTTGCAGAACAATATGAGATTGTTATTATAGAACTGGACAACCAAATTGCTTGGGCAGATATGATTATTCCGATTGTTAATCATATTAATAATGAACAAAGACTTGAGTTAGAAAAAGTAAAGAATATCTATGAAGAGTTCCAATATTTTTTATTATCAAAAACTGATTTTCAACAATTACCGCTATTAATTGAAAAATTAACTTCCCAAAAGGCTACTATTTATTTACATTCCATTGATAAGTTGTATAGCTCATTTGAATTGACGCCTGTTTATGAAGAAATCACTTCAGACATTATCCACATTATCAAAACGAAAAACCTAACGAAGGAAAGTTTTCAGGAGATTCCCATCCAAGTATATGTGAAGCCGATTTATGAAAACAGATATCTAGAGGGGTGTATTATTCTTTGGGAATGTCAAGATATTCACGCTCCATGGGAAAAGGTGGCTATCTCACAAGCAACTGCTATTTTATTAACTGAGCTACAAAAAATAAAAAGTATTATTTCATTATCTCAGCAAAATAGAAGCGGCTTTCTAGTAGATTTATTACATGGAAAATTTAATAGTACTGAGGAAATAATCCGTGTTTCGAGAGAGGTCAATTGGGATTTGACGGATCAACCGCATCAATTACTTTTAATTGAATTAAAATTCCCGGATTATAACAAACAAGATACACTCATATTAACATCAAAATTTATCTTTCTATTGGAAAAATATACTTTAACCAAGATAGGGTTTGATTCCAATAATTATTTAGTTGTGCTGTTAGATGCAGTAGCAGAAATTGATGTTACCTTTATTTGTGAGAAAATCGATTACTTATTAGCTAAATATAATGTCAAAAACGCCTATTTCGGGGGAATTGGGCGGTTATATCCTCTACAATCTATTGTAAAAAGCTACAACGAGGCATTAGTGTCATTACATTTTGCACAAGCGAAAAAAAATCAATTATCTAAGGTTGTCAATTTTGAACAATTAAATTTCGAACGAATCCTTTTCTCCAGTCAGCCTATAAAAGAGGCTTCATTTCTCCAGCAGGAATACTTAATGCCATTAAAGGAATTTGATGAGAAAAAGACAGCAGAGCTCTATAATACGCTAAAAGTATTTTTATTTAATAATGCCGATTTTAATAAAACAGCCGAGCAGCTATTCGTTCATAAAAATACAGTCCGTTATCGGCTTAGTTTAATTAAAGAAATCTCAAAGCTCAATCCTGAAAAATTACAGGATCAAATTTTGTTTTATATTGGCTTTTTGCTAGAAGAGCTTCAGCTACCAACCTATCAATAATTGCCTAACAAAAACAGTCTATTTTTATCAATTCCATAAAAATAGACTGTTTTTTAAATGTGTTTAAGTTGCCGTATAGCCGCCATCCACTGGTATTAAGGCTCCTGTGATAAAGGATGCTTCATTTGAGGCTAAGAAAGAAATAGTATTGGCTATTTCTTCTGGTCTACCTAACCGTCCTAATAGATAGGCATTTTCATAGGCCTGTCGAATGGATTGACCACCGCCATCTCCTTCGATGAGCTGCTCTGCCATATTCGTGTCGGTTAAACCTGGACACACTGCGTTAACTCGTATCCCATACTGCCCAAGCTCTACAGCAGTACTTCGTGTAATCCCTACCACTGCATGCTTTGTCATAATATACAAATTATGATTTTTAGTACCGATCATACCTGAAATTGATGCTAGATTGATGATAGAACTACCCTCTTGCCCTTTCAAATATGGAATAGCATGTTTAGTGCTGAGCATCACACCTTTAATATTGATATTGGAAATTTTTTCAAAGGTGATAACATCAAATGTTTCGACTGTATTATTGACAAAAATACCTGCATTATTAACCACTGTTGTAATATAGCCATATTTTTTTATTGCTTCCTCATAAAGCTTAGCAATATGCTCTTCATCGGTGATGTTACATACTACCGCATGAACATCAAAGCCATCTAGTTGTAATTGTATCGAAGCCTCCTGTAACTTATCCACATTAAAATCTGAAATGACAACTTTCGCTCCCTCTTGGCCACATTTTCTTGCTGTAGCAAAGCCTATTCCCTGTGCAGCACCTGTAATCACTACAACTTTATCCTGTAATCTTCCTATCATGTGGTTCCCTCCTACATTGTCAAATAGCCAGCATCCACTGCAATATGTGATCCTGAAATATTGTTGGAATCATCTGACACTAAGAATAGTGCTGCATTAATAACATCCTTCGGTGCGATAAAATCTTGATGTGGGAAAACATGATGATTGCCAAATGCAGGTGTCGCTTCCTCTCTTGTAGCTCCTTTTTTGTTTGCCAAGCGATCATAGGTAGCTTGATTATTTGCCATTGTTGTATCAACAGCGGTAGGACAAATAGCGTTGACATGAATATTATAGGGTCCTACCTCCATTGCTAAAGTTTTGACTAATCCTAACACCCCGTGTTTTGCAGCCACATAATGTCCTACATTTTGACCACCTCGAAGTCCATTCACTGATGATACACATAAAATTTTCCCTGCTTGGCGTTCAATCATATGCGGAAGCACATATTTACAGGTTAACCAGGTACCCTTTAAGCAAATATCGAGCATTTCATCCCATTGCTGTTCTGGCATCTCCCATAGCTTGTTATACGATAGAATGCCAGCATTTGTTACTAGAATATCGATTTTTCCAAAATGCTCAATTGTCTTTTGAACAGCTAATTCAAGCTCCTGTGCATTACGAACATCTGCTACTAAACCTAAGGCATCTACACCGCGCTTTTTTATTTCATCCACGGTTTGTGCTAATTCTGATTGCTTTGCCATTTCATAGGCAACCGTCGGAACATCCTTTGCGATATCAGTAATCACAATGGCTGCGCCTTCCTCTGCAAACCGTAGCGCATACTCCTTACCCATCCCTCGGGCACCACCTGTAATAAAGGCAGTTTTCCCATCTAATTTTCCCATCAACTACACCTCCCTTTATATTCCCTCAATACCGCACCAATCTATGGCTGTTAAGGCATATGTTTTAGCAGCCTTTATGAGATCCTCAACTAGTACGTACTCATTGGCAGCATGGGCTACTAATATACTTCCTGGACCATATATAATAGAAGGAATTCCCTTGGCATTTAAAAATGCTGCATCTGCAACGGCTACAAAGCCATGAATAGTCGCTTCTTCACCTGTTGCTTCTTGGTGTGCCCGACTTGTTGCTTGCACAATTGGATGATCGACCGCTACATCAAATGCAGGCCAATGTAATAAAAACTCAACTTCGGGAGGGTTATTTCGTAACCATAAATCATTCTGCACAGCTCTATCTACATGTCCTAAAATTTCCGCCTTCACTTCCTCAAAGGTCTCTTTAGGATGGTGCCATACTGCATATTGAATCGTACAATAATCCGAAACAACAAAAGGTAAATCTACATCATAGGATTTTCCATGAATGATGCCGGGATGAATTGAAAAATGTCCTGGTTCAAATAGCTCATGTTTTTTGGTAAATCCCCATTCCTCTTCTAACTGCTGTAGGGCTTGTACAATATACATCCCTTTTTCAACAGCATTGATGCCAACCTCACCATGCTTACCACCTGCCCGAATAAACTCTCTACGGACAGACGCATGTGTTGTTTTCCCTTTAACTGTTATATGCATTCTAATAACACCTGGACTAACTGGCACAACCGCTAAACTTTGTGGTGGTCCAGAGGGTTCTGATACAATTGCCGCATCAGCCGTATAGCCTCTTTCCACAGTAGCTGTAACCCCTAGTTCATGATCCATCGTTTCTTCACCAACAACCGTTTCTAGCAATAGATCCCCTTTCAACTGCACACCTAATTTCCTCAAGGCTTTTGCTGCCATAATTTGAGCAGCAATCCCACCTTTCATATCACATGCGCCACGTCCATACAGTCTGCCATCTTCCACTCTACCCGAAAATGGATCATTAAATTTCCAGTCTGAGTTTGGACCAGGAGGCACTACATCAATATGTCCATTAAAAATAAGAGATTTACCACCATTACCTGAACCTTTAATTCTTCCGACTAAATTAGGTCGTTGCTCCTCGACCTCCCACATATCTACTTCATCACAAATTCCTTCAAAGACTGGTTTTAAAAATAGCTGCACATTCTTTTCCCCACCAATCACTTCTGCCTTATTGACTCCATCATAATTTGGGTTTACACTTGGAATTTTCACCATATTACTTGCTAATTGAATGATTTCTTCACGCATCTCATCTATGGTAGCCAATACTTCTTGCTGGATATTTTCAGCTGATAATGTATTTTTCATATTATTCCTCCTGTTTTACTTATTTTCCAGGCTAATATTCGCCGTTATTGGTTCTGTTTCTGTCGCACTTAGCGAAATTGCTTTTTTATTTTGCCTTGCCATTTCTACATCTTTCCACAGTTCCTCAACATGTGGCTCTATCGGTCTCATATATCCAGCAATAATCATAATAATTGTTGCTATAATAAGACCATAGACACCAGCAGACCATCCTAAATCTGCAATAAATGCTGGCTCAGTTACCGTTAATGTCATGGATACAATTGTGCCAACAAGCATTCCTGCAATAGCACCTTCCTTATTCGCACGCTTCCAATATAGGCCAAGAATCACCACAGGGAAAATCATAATAATCCCTTGGTAGGATAGTAATGCTACATTAATTAATGCCCCTACATCAACCGTTGCTAATACTGCACAAATTGCTCCTATAATAAAAACAGAAAATCTTGCTATTTTCATTGCTGTTTTTTCAGAAATATCCTTTTTAATAACGGTCGCAACATCACGAGAAATTGATGTTGACATAGCTTGAATAATTCCACTTACTGTTGCAATACTTGTAGCCATAATAACTGTAGACATGAGAGCAAGTACGAATGGACCAATTTGTCCAGCAGCCCACATATACGCTTCTTCAGGATTATTTCTTGCTGTATCATTCATATACAGTACATTTCCTAGCAGTTGGAACGCTACGTAGAATATCCCCCCGATAATAGGCGCAATTAAGGCCGATTGTTTAATGGAGCGAATACTATCTGAGGCAAATAATTTATTATATACCCACGGCCACATGAAACCGCCTAATCCACTAGTTATAATAATGGATGTCCAAAACGGAGTAGGTAATTCCCAACCTGGTCCAGGGAATGTTAATGTTTCTGGATAATTAGCCACTAAAGAATCCATACCTGAAGATAGTCCTCCAGCAAATTTAAAAATCATATAGATCATGACACCTGTTCCAATGAAAAACATAAATGCACCTTGGAAAATATTCGCTGTAATTACTGATTTCATTCCACCTAGTGAAACATAAGCAAGCACAACAATAATGCCAATAATCATCCCAACAACAGGGCTAATTAAACCGTTCGTGGCATAGTTGAAAATAACGCCCTGGGTAATCCATTCCATTAATAGCCATGGGGCAGTAAACACAATTCCTGCAATACCAACTACTAACCGCACCATGCTGCTTTTGTAGCGTAAATCCATTAACTCAGCCTGCGTACTAATATGATATTTTTTACCCCAAATATATGTTTTTTCTGCAACTAAATACATAGAAAGCATTGTTAAAGTTGCATATGTCAGTACGTAAAGACCAATAAATCCATAGCCCACTGAATAGCCTGCAAAAGCCGTAAATGTCGCACCAACATACCAGGTTGAAAATACGGCTAATGAAATTGCCATAACCCCAAAGCTTCCTCGTGCCGTTGCATATTCCTCGAAGGACTTAACACCAAAATTTTTAGCATTGATCGCAAAAACGATGACAAAGAAGATGACAATAAAGGTAATAGATAGCATTAACGAGTCGCCTCTCTTTCTAGCAATTCGGCTTTCGTTAAAGGCTCAATATCAATATCCAAATCCCCATATTTAGAATCTACAAAATACCAAGTTATTAATAGCGCAAAAATCAAGATATTCATAGAAATTTGCCAAAAATAGGCGAAGGATAAACTGAAAATTCTCGGCTCAATTTTATTACTAAAATCAAATAAGCCTGGAAAACTTGCTAGTAAAATTAACCCAATAAAGCAGGCAGAGAAGATGATATTTCTTGTTACAACTGACTTCAAATCAATCACCCCTTGTGTCTTTATATTAGTTCTAAAACATTTAATTGCTGCTTTAAAGCATTTATTTGTTAAACCGGTTATTGTACATCTTATTTTTAGGTGAGTAAAAAGTCAATAAATTATCAGATTATTATTATAATTTAGAATATAGACAAAAACATCCCTTTTCTTTTGTTTATTGTCCAAAATGATTTTCAAGCTATTGGAAATAAAAAGATAAAAAACCCTCCATAGCTAGTTGCTATGGAGGGAACATAGTAGTTATTTCATTAATTCTTCCACAAATTCAAGTGGAACGTAAGTTTTTGTTGGCTCTAACAAAGCTGGTGCTGCTTTAAAGTGACGAATTGCCTTATTATAACCATAATCTTTTTGACCACGCGTAATTGTATAAGATCGTGCGCCTTTAGAAACAATTGCGCCTTTTCCTGTTGATTCTACAGTAAAGCCTAATTCTTCAGCAATTAAGCG
This sequence comes from Lysinibacillus sp. GW821-FHT14F06, assembly GCF_058803665.1. NCBI lineage: Bacteria > Bacillati > Bacillota > Bacilli > Caryophanales > Bacillaceae > Lysinibacillus > Lysinibacillus sp. GW821-FHT14F06. The sequence goes on along the minus strand of NZ_JBXAPF010000007.1, from coordinate 52,702 downwards.
TAATGGTACCATTTTTGTACCAGCTACTTCATAAAAATCTTTGTTAATGATTTCTTGTACAGCAGATTCAAATGGCTCCCCTTCTTCAGGTTCAACCTCACTTGGCTTTTCAGTGATTGTGTCTATCACAACCACTTTTGAAGGAGGTGTTTGTGCTGGAATGCTCATTGTTGCAATTGCATAAAACACTAGTAAGTGTTGCTCTGCTAAATCAGCTGCCTTTACCTCTTTACCAGATAGGCTAAGTAATTTTGTCTCTTCACCAATATTGAGTTTTAACGTGTTATTTGTATTGACTAAATCTTTATTGAAAAAGTCAAGTTCAACACTTCCCATTTCATTTGTTTCCACAATGATTGCCTCTGGGTTATATTGAGGTGGATAAATCATAATCATCGGCTTGTTGGCATACGTATAAGCCGTTACTTTATCACCCTTTTGAAGCTTTACCTCTTTACCCATATTATCAAAAATTAATGTATCGTTAGTGACAACAAAAACATTTATATTTTCGCCATCTTTCACCGTATAATATGTGGCTTTATCACGTGTTTCAATTGTATCTACAGTGCCAGTTACTTTTATAAAAATAGGCTGAACTTGTGGATTTTGCTCCTTATTTTCAGCAGCATTTGTTACAACTGCCTCTCCTTCGTTTGCTAATGCAGATGGAACACCGATTGCGCTCCCAATTAATAAAGCTGTCATAGCAAATGGTACAACTTTCTTCATTTTCATAAAAAGCATCTCCTTCATCATTTACGAATTCATAAAAGTAGTCGTATTTAAATGAAAAAGGTTACAGCCTCCATATTTTTATACTATTTAAAATATAAATTGAAGTCTATTAAGAACACGCTGTAAAAAGTATTGATGCTCACTTTGCTTTGTTCGAATATCCAAGGCGACATCTGGATGATCAGTAATCACACCGTTGACATTTTTCTCAATAAATTCATGTAATGAACGATCCTTATTTAACGTCCAGACAAATAAATCAATTTTCTGTTTCTTTAAATCGGCAATAAGCTCAGCTGTCACCCAAGATTCCTCAAGAGCAATAAAGTCTACTGATTCAACCATTGGTCCGATATTTAATGCATATACTATACCCACACGTAAATTGGGAGCCAGTTTTTTTAACTGAGTCATCATTTGTGGATCAGAGGATTGCACATAATATGAATCAAGCACCTTATAAGCTCGTAGCTTTTCCACTAACTTTGGCAGGGCATCTTCCGTTTCCTTCCCATGTACCTTTAACTCAATTAACAATGAAACATTTAGAGCCTTTGCAATTTCAATAAAATCATCCAAAGAGGAAATTTTATCGCTAAAACCATTTGCATGAATCGTCAGCGTCTTTAATTCGCCAAGTGTCATATTAGCAATCACACCATTTTTACCTGCTAATCTTCGTAAAGTTCGATCATGAAAGACCACGAACTCTCCATCAACTGTTTGCTGAATATCAATCTCGATTAAGTCGGCTCCAGCACTAGCTGCACTTACAAGACCGCTAATTGTATTTTCCACATTGCCTGCTGTATAGCCTCGATGAGCAATAATTTTTGTATCAGGTGCATAGACGCTTTTCTCTAAGGAGATGGTGTTCATCACACTTAAAGCAATAAAAACAGCTACTACAATAAATGACAGTGGTTTTAAACGTCTTTTCTTAAATTTCGGTACAAGCGTAAATTTGCCTAAAACCGATGTATTAAAGGTAATAGCCACCATAACTTGTGAATATGTTGCTTGCAGTAAAGTGAATAACACGACAAAAACCATTTCTAAAAATGCTAATGTCATCCCTGCTGTGATAAGAGCCATACTCGGCATAAAACGCTCTAAAATATACAATGGCAGAGTACCAATAATAGTTATTCCTACTAGGACAAGTAAATGACCAGTTAAAAGCATGGCCAATAAAACGAGGATTTCAAACAGACCACGTTTTGAAAAACGCCAGCTCTGTATCAATGATCGGAATATAGAAATTTTGGGTTGGACTGTAAAAATCGGTAATGTCAATATACTACGGATACCAACGATTACTAAAAAGCAGGCGACAACTGCATAGATTAATCTGCCCTCACGAGTACTCATAATCTCTTCCATCAAAAAACGAGGAATAGTAATAGCTTGAGTTAACGTTAAAGGTAACATAAACGAAGCTAATGGTAATAACAGAACAAGATAAACAATAAAAAAAAGTATTTGCACACTAAAAAAAGAAAAAACCTTTCGATTCAATCGCTGCCAAATATTTAGAAATCGGTATCGAATCCCTCTTTGCTGGTAAAAGGCCATTAAAAAAAGAAAGCCCATTTCATAATAAATAAAAAGCAACAACACTATTATTACCAAGCATATCATCAAAATGACAAATGGATGTGATATAAAGCTTTGAATATTTTGCTCAGTAATATGCGTATAACCTGTTACTCGTAGCATTAGTTTAAAGACAATCGTTGTCACTGGTAAAAAGAATAAAAACTGACATAACCGAATAAGCGCGAAAACCTGTATATAATCAAAGCGATAATGATATATATTGTAGATAGCATGTCGCATTACTTGTCCAGCTCTATGCATTTAAATCACCCCAGTCCATACTACCGTATTCCCCCATTTTCGCTTATTACACTTGTTTCTATATGATATGCTCTATATGCTAAATTACCTTAACAATAGAAATGAATTTGAATTTGTCCCATATCATATGCCAGAAAAACGCTTAAGATTTGTGTATTTATGGTGATTGGATATATTTTCTTGAAACTTTTAGATTGGTCATCCAGTAAATACTATAATGGCGAAGAATTTAAGGGGGTTATATAATAATGACGCAGAAGGGCTTTAACCTTGGGGATATTATTAGTACAAGTATAGTGCTGGTTATGTTCCTTGTTATATTTTTTGTTATGATTCATATGATAAAGAAAATGAAAGCTACTACTCCTCTGCCTCCACAGCAGACGCTACAGCAACAAGTGGATTCACTAACAAAGCGTGTACAAAACCTTGAACAGCAACTTGACAAACTATCCCGCACAAATAGGCAATAAGACGCCCACTTCTTGAAGCTAGAAAAAGAAGTGGGACATCCATTGCCCGAATAAGTTCCACAAAAACGATTCCTTGCGTAAACAGTAGCTTCCTACCTAGAATTGTTCCAAAAATTTAAAAAACCGCTGTTAGGATTAACCCTCACAGCGATTTGCGTAAACGATACGGCCATCAACAACCGTATAGACCACTTTTACGTATGGTATTTTTTCAATGTCAATTGTCAATAAATCCTCTTCGAAAATAGTGAAATCTGCGGTATAGCCTTCCTCAATCTTACCACGAATATGATTCTGACCTATTATCTGTGCTGCTCCAACAGTGTAGAGGTGCACTGCCTCATAGCGTGAAATCTTCTCAGGAGCATTATAGCCATTATGTGTCTCACCGAAATTTCGTCTTGTCACTGCTGCATAAATACCATGCAATGGATTTGGCACTTCAATCGGAGCATCACTGCCCCCTGCAACGATTACTCCACGATCTAAAAGCGATTTTAACGGATGCAGCCCTTGCGCTCGCCGTTCACCAAGTCTTGCTAGCTCTGCCTGAAACTCTCCCTGTACAAATTGTGGCTGCATATCGACTGCAACAGGTAAGGATGCTAATTTTGCTAAAAGATCGTCATCCACTAAACTACAATGAATAACACGATCTACTTGCCCGTGTGGTGGCGGATAATCCTTGAATACAGCTAAAATAGTTTCAATGGCTAAATCTCCAATTGCATGAACTGCCACAGTTTGTCTATGCTGACGTGCAAGTTGAACATATTCCTTTAACTGCTCAGTGGAATGAACAAGCATACCACTATTATTGAGTTCATCACAGTAAGGCTTACGAAGTGCAGCTGTTCGTCCTCCAAAAGCACCGTCAATAAAGATTTTCATGGCACCAAATTCTATATAGGGAGATGCTGTCTCCTGCATTTTAACAACTTCCTCAAATACTGTGTGATGCTGCAATAAATGCACCTTAAACGATTGTTGTGCGTCTACAACCTTTCGGAACGCATGAATCGGTTGCATTGGTGGACCATAATAGCTTAAATCCTCCGAATGACCACCTACTAAACCGAATGATTGTAGTGATGCAACAGCCTTTTTCAGTGCATCCTCAATATAGGCTGGTGTGATATGAGGCATGTTGTTTACAATCATATATAAAGCTACATCCTTTAAAACACCTGTTAGCTGTCCTTCTACTTTCTCTATAATGCCCCCCTTTGGCGAAGGAGTTTCATTGGTAATACCCGCAAAGGCGAGTGCCTTAGAATTGGCTAAAATTAAATGATGGCAGCAACGCTTTATAATAAGATGTGCTTCACCTAGAGCATCCAGCTCTATCAATGTAGGAAAAATAGGTTCATCAAATTGTGTTTCATTCAATCCGATGGCAATAACCCATTCATCCCTTGAAGCGGTTACCATCCTCTCACCAATAATAGTAAGCAGCTCTTCCTTATTTGTAACGTTCGATACATCGATATGCTTTAATTTTTCCCCATACCCAATTATATGTAAATGACTGTCCACAAAGCCTGGATACATAACACTTCCTTGTAAATCCTGTATAGAAGTAGCATATGGCGACAGACTATCAACTGAGCCTGTCGCTACTATTTTTCCATCCTTGACTAGGACAGCTTCAACTGTTTCGCCAACTTTCCCCATCGTGTAAATTTTCCCGCCTGTCCACAACGTTGCCAAAACAATTCGCCTCCTATGCAGTTGCTTCAATTAAACGAGCAGATTCTAAACGTCGGCGAACAATGACGCCAACCCATGCAGCAAGTACTGCTTTTGCTAAGCCTAGAATAATAAATGGCGCTGCACCTGACATAAATGCTCCCATCCAAGAAAGGTTCATCGCGAATTTCAACCATACTGTACCAAATGCTAAAGTAATAACCATCCCTATTACATTTGAAACAATCGCATGAGGAATTGTAAGACCAAATTTCTTTAAATAAAGCCCCATAATGATAGCTGTTGGTAAAAAGCCGACAATATAACCACCTGTAGGACCAAAGAGAATACTAGGACCGCCAGAAAAATTACTATAAACTGGTAAACCAGTCGCTCCAATTAAAATGTATAATAGCACTGATAATGTGCCAAGTCTTGTCCCTAAGATTGTTACAACTAAGCCAATTGCAAGTGTCTGCCCTGTAATGGGTACAGGTGATAACGGAATTGGAATACTGATTTGTGCCAAAACTGAAACAATAGCAGCTCCAAATGCTGTTAATACGTATTGATATGTACTACTCTTTTTCAAACTAAATTGCCTCCCCTTGTACGTTAACTACAACTTAAAATAAGTTAACACAAAGATTAAAGCAAATGAAAACCGTTGTCAATCAGTTTTGAAAAATTGCTATAAAAAAAATGAGATTACTATGGTGAGCTAGCTATTTCTTTACAATAAATTTATAAATACCCGCCTAAATATAGTAATAGCATCAAGAGAATAACCCCTTGTACACATCCTATAATCATCCATATTTTCTTTTTACTGATTTTTTTAGAATTCATACGCTCACCCCTTTAATTATGATTTTAAGTCCATCTAAAAAAACGTATTGATAGAACAATAAATACGAAGGCCATTCCTATTAGGATTATTATATTTAACCATATAGAATTGACTGATTGACCTGTCCAAGTAAATGTTAAAAGGTCATTTACATAGTGTAATGGTAAAGTTTTTGCCACAATTTTTAGAGGTAGAGGCAAAATTTGATAAGGAATTACTCCTCCTGATAAAAACGTTTGTAAGTTTAATGCTAAAACACTTATGCCAGCCGCTCCTTGCATTGTGGAACTAATGCCTGTTACTAAAATTCCAAACGAGAATAACGTTACCATGCTTAACACAATGGAAAAAATTACTGCTAATAGATAAATTGGTGGTTGTATATTGTAAATGAAATAACCACTAAAATAAGCAATAATAATACTAAAAAGGGAAATAATTACTCCTAATGAACAAAAAGATAGTATGATTCGAATAGAATGTAATGGCGTTATTTGATAAGTCTTCAGTAATTGGGATTCTTTATAGCTAACAATTCGAGTACCTAATGTAAATAAAGCTGTACTTAACAGACAAAGAGCTATCATATTTGGAATTAATAAAGTTTTATAGTCAATTTCGCCCACAGAAGAATTACCAAATAAAAATCCTAAAAAATAAATCATGACAAAGGGAAAAATAAAAGTCCAAATCAATGATTGTAAATCTCTTAAAAATAACTTCAATTCAATTAAAGTTAGCATGTAGATTGTCTTCATAACATCACCTCCCCTTTCAACTGAGGTAATTTGACAAACAAATCATCTAATGAACCCGTACTAAATCGAAAATCATCTACAATCCAGCCTTTAGTACTTATGAATTTGAAAAGCTCAAATGTCGTCCATTCAAGATTATTTGTAAAAATTTGAAGTAGATTATTTTTTGATTCTACTCTCGAGACACCAGCTATCTGTTGAATCAATGCTATATCTAATTGTTTACATGCTATTAATATAGATTTATCTTTGTTCAGGCTTTGAATAAGTTTTTGAGGCGTATCTAAACCAACTATGGAGCCATGATTCATTAATGCTATCCGATCACAAAGCTGTTCCGCCTCTTCCATATAATGTGTCGTCAACACAATTGTTGTTCCAGCATCTCTGAGGGAAAGAATCATTTTCCATAGTTCTCTTCTGGACTTTGGATCTAGCCCCGTACTTGGCTCATCAAGAAATACTATTGATGGCGAATGCAAAGTTGCTAAAGTTAAAAGTAATTTTTGTTTCCATCCTCCAGATAGATTTTTAAAATACGTATGACGAAACGGTTCCAATTTTAAATTTTCCAGTGCTTTTGTCGTATCAATCTGACGAGGATAAAAAGAGGCAAACAGCTCTACAGCCTCACCTACTTTAATTTTTGGCTGCAAATTTGTATGTTGGAACATTACACCAATGTTTTCCTTCAATTTTTTTGCATCTTTCCAAGGATCATAGCCGAGTACTGTTACTTTGCCAGACGAACATTCTTGCAAACCTTCTACAATTTCAATTGTTGTGGTTTTTCCAGCCCCATTCGGTCCAATTATGCCAAAGATTTCTCCTTTTTGAATGCTAAATGTTAAATCTTGAATGGCTTCAAAAGATCCAAAAGATTTTTTTACATTTTCTAACTGTATAACTGCTTCCATAACAATTCCCCTTTCATCTTTAAAAATAAAATATTTTTATTACCAAAGTGGTTTTTGAGGCTCCTGCATCGGATCATTTTCCTGTAAAGCAAATATATATGGGATGAGTATAAAATAAATTATAGGGATACTTAGTACATAAAAAGCTATTCCAATTAAAATATTTTGAAAATTAAAACTCGTAATAAATAAAAGCTGAAATAATGGTAGCTGTATTAACCCATTTAATCGCATCGATTTGTTTGTACGGTATTGTTTTTTTCCACAATGTTTACATTCAATTGGTTTCGCATTATTTTTCCAAAAAAGTGTGTGAACCTGCTTTTTAGTCCATGATTCTCCACATTGAATACAAACTGGTAAACCGTATTTTTTCTTTTTTAAATATTTTTTTATAAAACATGCCAAAACTAGATAAATAGAAAGTATTAAGATACCCTTTACAAAGTCATTTTCTAACAAGCCTAAAATACTCCATGTATCCGATTCCTGCTCCATATTTGCCGCTTGTTGACTTCCTACTTGTTGGTCTTTATTGTTTGATAGTAAAAAAACAAAGGAAATCAAAGTAATCGTAAACGTTGTAAGCACAACACGATATTGCCAAGAACTGCTTCTTCTTATACTTTTATGACGTACTTTTTGAGCGATTGCCTGTTTTTTTTCAGCTGTAAACTTAACCTCTCGAAGTTCTTTTAGTACCTCTTCTTTAAATTGATTCATGGCGTAACACCTCCCAATCATAATCTCCCATGGTTGTTGCCAGCTGTTTTCTAGCACGTTGCAAGCGTGTTCGTATTGTTGCTTCTGGACAACATACGAGCTGTGCAATTTCCACAGTTGTCATATCTTCAAAATAATAAAGAATAAGCACCTCTCTATAGGCAACTGATAAGGTAAATAACGCTTCCACCAGCTCTCGCTTAGTCGACCTGGCAAGAAATTCTTTTTCAGGTGTGACAGCCGTTGTACGTCCCGTTATTTTTTCTAGCAGTGTTAATCGTTTACTTTTCCAACTTCGTAAATAATCGTGGCTCCGATTAACTGTCATTTTCACTAAATATGTACGTAAGGATGATTCCTGGCGAAACTGCTCCTGCTTTTGATAAAAGGCAATCAATACATCCTGCACAATGTCCTCAGCTGTTGCTGTATTTTTGACATATAGATAAGCAACCTTGAGTAAATAGTCACCGTGCACCTCGATAATCTTTTCTATATCCATTATTGCCCTCACCTACTTTCTAAACTACTGACGGATGTCAATTCACTTCCGATTCATAATTTTTAAATTTTCTTTTTTCCCCAATAAAAACAACCCGTAATGATTAATTACGGGTCACTTACATTATTGGGTAAAATAAATAATTAGATTCCTATTTCTCTCATTTTTGCTGTCACTTTATTCACTCTATCATCCATATCTGTGTTAGTGTATTTTTCGAGACGCATCTCACTAACAATCATTCCATCACGCATAAACAGGATTCGCTCCGTTCTAGCAGCAACCTTCGGATCATGCGTCACAAGCATAATAGCAGTACCCTCTGCGTTTATTTCAGAAATAATGTTCATGATTTCCTGTGCAGATTTGGAGTTAAGAGCTCCTGTCGGTTCATCACCGAATATAATGGCAGGATTACTCATTAGCGCACGGCATATGCCAGCGCGTTGAAGCTGGCCTCCCGAAACCTGCGTAATATCCCGTTTTTCCAACTCTGCAATTCCAACTCTTGTCATCACGGCTCTAGCCCGTTTGATAATTCCCTCACCGTTTTTTCGATTATCTCGCATGGCGGGTAGAATAATATTATCTAAAATATTTAAATTTTTCAGCAAAGTTGGCTGCTGAAAAATAAAACCCATCTTGGTTCTACGTATGTCGGCAAGCTCCTTTTCACTGAATGCTGATAAATCACTGCCATTAAAAGTAACCTTTCCGCTATCAATATGATCCATACCGCTTAGTGCAAACAACAATGTTGATTTTCCTGATCCTGATGGTCCCATGATTGAGATGAACTCACCCTCATTTATCTCAACAGACACGTCCTTAAGAACAGGATGATTTTCATTACTTGCTCTAAAAGATTTTACGATCTTTTCACCTATAATAATCTTCTGCATAATCTACTCCTTTATATTATCAGTTATTTTTATCTGACCTGCGCTAACCGTACTGATAACCGTTGCTACTAGTACAGTACACCCCATCACCAATGGACATAATAGATAGGCAGAAAGTGGATTAACAATGAATGTAAACGACGCTGCTCCAAATGAGGCAATAACTGCACTTGCTAGTAGCTCGCCAAGCGTATTAGCTAAAAGCGTTCCTAAAACAATACCTACAATGAGGACAAATAACGAACGGGCTACATATTGGATGGTTATATCCGTATTTGTAAAGCCCAAAGACTTCATTATCGCAATTGAGTGTCTATCCTTTGCAATCAGCATTTTCATAAATAATAATGTCACCAAGATTGATAGAATTAGGGCTATAATGACTGATATAGAGGACGCTTTCCCAATAGAGCCTATCGTTGAGCCAAACGTCTGTGTAATATAATCGTCTATGCCCGAAATCTTTGCAAATTGAAAGCTATCTGTGTACTCAGAAATTTTCGTTTCAGTCAATGCTTTATCATTAAGCTCTACATAAATAACACTCCACATTGTATCCGCCTGTAAGTCAGAGAAAGCCGCCTTCGCTGTTTTACCACCGTTCGTAATATCGGAATAGGTTCCAGATACGATGAGGTTTCTCTCCTCTCCATCGACTAACAGGGTCATGTAATCTCCGACCTTTTTCCCTAATTCCTCAGCGTTCATCACTGACAGCGCAATTTCATCTTGTGAAACAGGTGCTTTCCCTTCTGCATACCTAAGCGGGAAAATCGAGTGGTCACCAAGTTCAATTTTTATACTTTCCTTAGAGCCATTCGTTGTCTTCACATTGAAAGTTTTGGTCGTAAGCACAGCATATTTAGAAATCGTGCTGTCACCATTCAATGTTGCTACAATTTCCTTAGCTTTTTTCGGAATATTGTCTGTCTGCTGAATATCTATACGCAAATCACTGCTCCCTACTCCCATATAGGTGATGAAGCTTTTAGAGGAAATCGTATTGTATAGATTTTGTGGAACGATGATGATAAATGTTGACATTACAAGTACCGCAAGCATGGTCATGTAAAGTCTTTTTCTAGAAAGAACATCCTTTATCCCTAAAAATAGATTCGTATTTAGTAGTCGATTTTTGCTAAGATAAAAGCCTTTAGTGCCAGAGGATTTTCCGTGTGAAAAACCAAACCGCAGAGCCTCCGCTGCAGAGATTTTTCGAAAACCTCTTAGTACATTACCCACATAAGCGATCATTACAAAAAACACTATAAGTACACCAATTATTCCAAAAAATAAAGCCAAAAATGCATTTTCACTCACTCCCATATAAAGCCTTATGTTTTCAAGAAGCATACCCTTGAATACAAAGGATAGGGCAAAGCCAAGTGAACAGCCAACTGCTGCAATCATTGCGTATTTTGCGAAATAAATTTTTTTAATATCTGAAACACGTAGCCCTATGGCTTTCATAACACCTATTTCTCGGTAATCATCCTCAATTTTTGCAAGCAGCGTAAATCGTATACACATAAATGTGATTGTGACGACAAGAACACTTATTAGAAGTATGACTGCTATCATTAGACCATCAGAAATGGCATTCAACATTTTGAAAAGTGGATATGTAATTGTCGGACCATTTGCTTCAAGTCCTGCGGAAGTGTAAGCAGTTTCGAATGTGCCTATATCAGATATATCCTTTAATCTAAACTCAATTAAATATTCTGTAGTTCCGTAACTCTTTATTGTTGCATAATCATGCTCACTCACCAAAAACCTTTTTGATGAGGCAAGTAATGAATTCATCTGCGAATCACGAAGAAATCCTGCAACGATGAATTTCTTCTTATTATCTAGAACAATCGTATCTCCAATGTTTGCAGTGCCATCCTTCATATAGCCTACTGGCACATATACCTCTCCATCTGCAACCTCTATCACCTGTCCGTCAAGATCCAGGAGATAATCAAATGTTTCACTTTGCGTCGTGAAGCCATTGTCCTGAACATTGCCTGCAAGTGATATTCCATCAATAACGATATGTGCTCCATCAACATTGAGAAATTCAAGCACCTGAAATTCTTTGACATTGCTATTATTGTTAGCGAAGTTTTCTAATCTATCCCAATCAATTTCACCTGAATGCATCTGCAGAAAATGCGGTGTTTTCGATTGCTTCATAAGCGTATCTATCGCACCTGAAAGATTCACCATTAATATGGCTGAAAGGGAAACAAGCAATGCTGCAGCAGCCACAAATATAATCGTGGTCAATGATATTAATTTGCTTTTTGCCATATCATTACGAATTATTCTGTAATACATATGTCACCTCTTTTACTTATTTATGGAAGAATGCCTTACACAAAATTTATTATTCACTGTTTTCATTTCCAAACATCTTCATCATATACATGAGACTTCCACTTTCAACACCAAGTAACCTTTCTACGTTGAATACTAACGCAACTATTCGTGAAGTGCGCTCTTCGTCTGTTAAATGAACCATATCATCATCAAAAATGGTATTCGAATACGCCACTATCATTTCCATGCATTCATACGGATACGGTGTGCTAAATAATCCTTGCTCAATGCCTTCACGAATGATATTCGCCAGAATAGATGGCACATTGTTAAAAATAATTTTTTGAATCTTCTGGTGCATCAAAGCATTCTGAGGTTTGTGAATATGCTCCATGATTTCCTTGCTATCCCCCCCGCTAATGTTCAAAGCCATTACAACTCGAATCATTCGCTCATTTACTGGAATACTTTTATCTGTACCAATTTCCTTTGCCGCTTCTAAAATCGTGTCTGTCATCCGATCAATTAATGCGTCCATAATATCCTCTTTTGACTTAAAGTGATAATACAGCGTTCCTCGTGCGATTCCGACCTTCTCAAGAATATCGTTTGTGCTAGTACCATCAAAGCCCTTCTGGTTAAATAGCTCCTCTGCCACATCAAGAATTTCATTTCGACGCTCTTGTGCTTTTTTTATCGTTCTCATGGCTATAACTCCCTTCAATAGACCGACTGTCTGTCTATTTGATTTCATAGTATCATACAACTGGGTTCGTTTACAATATCTTCTATAGAGAAATTAGAAAACATTTTTTAAAGAGATACTCAACTGCATCAAGACAATAAAAAAATCTGCAAGTGCTCGGCGTGTATCCCGCGAAAACAAGCAGATTTTTAAAATTTAAAGACAACGCTTACATCAAAAAGGAGACAAACTTTCAGAAAAGCGCTTATCATTATCAATCATTTCCAATATCACTATGTTGTTTAAAGACAGTAATTTGATTACGCCCATTGCGTTTTGAGGCATAGAGTGCAGTATCAGCCTGATGAATGAGCTCTTCGACTTTTGTTACCTGCCCTTTGTTATTGATGCTCACGCCAATACTAAACTCTAAATGAATTGCTTCATCTTTTATGATTAAAGATAAAGATGCTAATTTATTATAGAGGTTTTCTGCCAATGTTTGGGCAGATTCCCCCACCTTTAATTGACTAAGAACAATAAATTCATCTCCTCCAAAACGTGCAACAATCGATTCAAAAGGTTGGAAAAATTCCTTTAATGTTGTAGCTGTAAAGGTCAATGCATCATCACCAAACAAATGACCATTCCTATCATTAATGGCTTTAAAATGATCTAGATCAACCATTAGTAACGCTAACTGCTGTTTTTCAGATGCAGCTTTCTGCACCATTTTTACTGCGTGCTCATCAAAATAGCGTCGGTTATAGATATTCGTTAACGGATCAATATAAGAGGATTTTTCTAGTTGCTTTTTCTCGTCATTATACTCCATTTCAAATAACACATGTGTATAATTCTCCCGTTGAATTTCTAGCAAAATATTAATATACTCCTTCTGAATTGCACACAATACTAATTTATTTCCCTGTTCCTCAATTAGCTTCACTAAAGAATTGTAAATGATTTGTAGCAAAGCAAGATCATTATTTTGGAGGGCATAGTGCTTTGATTTTTGATATAAATCGATGGCCTCTCCAATGCGTCCCTGTCTTTCATAAAGCAAAGCATTGGCATTCATAATCTCCAACTGTACCTTGGAATACGGAGGTTTCTGAATAGTTGCCAGTAGCTCTTGTAAGACTTCATGTGCTTTTTCAAATTCCTCAAGCCAAATTTGCGCAACGGCTAAGTTAATTTTAGGATGGATAATTCCTGTATACGGATTGTCATGCTTCGTCTCAAAAGCATTTGCATAATATAAGCTCTTTAACGCGAATTCCTTTGCTGTTTGATAGCTTCCTAATGCAATTTCTAAATCACTTAAATTATTATATATTTTCCCCATGCTTTCTACATGTTGAATGCGCTCAGCAATCTTAAGTCCCTTTAGCATAAGCTCCTCAGATTTTTTTAAATGACCAAATGTTCCCCAGTAGATGGCCGCTAAAATATAATAGTGTATTAAATCAATATCATTGCCATATTGAAAGGTTAATTCACGATATTGCTCAAGTACACTGATGGAAATCTGCAAATCACCTGTTTGAAAATAACTGGCACAGCGATACCGTAATAAAAGGATTGCTTTATCGTACATCTCAAGTACAATTGCACTTTCGATTGCGGCACTACTTAATTCGATATATTCTAAAAAGCGATTCGCATTATATAATTCATTTAGCGTAATCCATAATTCTTCAAACTCCTGTGTATTCATACCGCCCCTCCTCATTTAACCCCTTACATCTTTAATACTACCTTTACTAATAAAATATTACAATTCTTTGGACTCATTTATTTTCAAATTAATGAGTAATTTAACCCAAATAAAAATCCAACTGAATATATCCTCCTAAGAATTTTTAAATCTAAATAAAATCCTCTGAGACTAATAATGATAACAGTACACAAAACTATAATTTTCTGACAAAGAAAAAACAAGCCTCTTTTTTAGAGACTTGCTACGATTCTTGCAAACCTAATATCACCTTTAATTGTTCCGATCTTTTTTGATTAAGATGTATAACCCCATATTCCATTTTTTGCAGATAAAGTGTCTGACCATAGCTGAGCCAAACATCAACTCTAACTCCCTCTAGCATAAAAGAATACTCTGGTGGTTGTTTCAATTTATTATTATTATCTGGAGTTTGCCAATCTGTTTGGTTGAAAAATTGAATGATTTCCTGTTCATTTTGAATAGTAAGCTTCTTCGTTACAGTAGGCTCAATCCATTCAATACTGTTTAAAAAACCATTTGTAACCTCTGCACCATTTTCTTCATATGACATACTTCCTGATGATTCTAATGAAATGTAATCTCCTACCTTGACAGGAGAATTATCCAAGATTGGATACCATGTTGCATTATTATATTTCTTAATAATTTGATCCTCAGATAGCTTTGTCAGATCCTCAGGGATGGCACCCTCCACAAATAAAAAAGCATTTGTCTCTATTTTAATGACCGTTCCAACGTAAATCGAGCCTTGTGAGTGTGTACGATTATCGATACCCATTTTTTTCTGAAATGCTGTTGACTGTTCAGCAAAATGAGTTTGAAAATAACGAAGGGCGTCTCTTGCAGCGATTTGATCTGCTGTTCCAGCTAAGCTTGGATATTTTTTTTCATAAAATGCATTCAGCTCTTTTCTAGCTGCATAAAACGGTATCAGGGGCTCAATATACGTCTTAAAATATTGTTTTAGTCCTAGCCCTTGAAAAAGCTCCACATATTGCGGGGATTCTTGTAGCATGACAAGCTCGTCATAGCGTGCCTTTTTTTCTGCCTCTAGCTCTTCCTTGGTAGATGTCTTACCTAATGATTTTGCAAAATAATAATAGGCAACTAGCTGCTCATATTTTTGATAGGCCTCCCTCTTAGAAAATTCCTCACCTTGTTCCGGCCACATCAAATATACAACATGTTCAAAGTGCTCAAACTGCTTTTCGTTAAACATCTGGGCTGCTTGCTTTGTATCCTTATTTAACAGTTGCGCCATCACAAATCCTGCTAAGCATAAAGTCACAACGGCAGTTAATAGTGCGAAACGAATGGGCTTTTTTGGTTTGACAGACTGCTGCCGCAGAACGTGTTTTTTGATACGTTCCTTACTCGTTGACATATCACCAGCTACCTTCACTAATTCCTTTTGCCATTCATTCATGCCCAAGCACCTCCCATTCCTCCTGCTTTAAATGAGGCTTCAGGGCTTCCCTTGCCCTTTTCAGCCTTGTTTTCACAGTATTTTCTACAATTCCTAGAACCTGTGCTATTTCAGCTATCTTCATTTCTTCATAATAGTAAAGGATTATGGGCTCTCTATAGGATAACGGTAGTTTTAAGATAGCTGCCCCTATATGCGATCTTTCCTCCGCTTCAATCAGTTCATCTCGCTGTTTTTTTGCCTGCACTGGAAGAATTTTTTCTTGTAAAATTAATTTTTTATAATGCCAGCTTTTTAAATAATCCTTACTTTTATTAATGGTTAATGTGGATAAATAAGCACGTAGCTGCCCACGCTCCTCATAGTCGTGCTGTGAAAATTTGATAAAGACCTCCTGTACGATGTCCTCTGCGACGTGCCTACTTTTCACGTAGAAATAGGCGAGACGAAGTAAATGCTCTGCATGTTCATCCATTATTTTTTCAAGTATGCCGTCCACCTCCCCCTCTTACACTATAAACGACTGCCAATTAATGACCGTTTCACTTTCTTATCAATATTTTCTTGACCTTGGAGCACACTCCAATGTTAGGATAAATTCAGGAGGTAGTTAGATGAAAATTAAACAGTTTGCTGAGAAATATCAATTAACAACCGATACAGTGCGCTACTACGAGAAGGAAGGGCTACTGTATCCACATAAACTCGACAATGGCTATCGCGTGTATGATGACACTTGTGAAAATACGATTAAATTAATACTAGTATTAAGACAGCTTGGCTTTACACTACAGGAAATCAAGCAATTACTGATGCTGGATCAAAAGCCTGTTTCAGAATCCTGCAATCAAGAAACCGTTCAGCTATTCTCTGCAAAAATCGCCCATATTGAACAACAATTATTGTTTTATCAGCAGGCACTCCAATCCTTACAGCTAACGAAGACTTTGATGGCTGATGGGAAGTATGCAGAAAATCAAGTGGTAATCGCCTCGCTCATCGAAGATATGTATCAAAAATTACAGGAAGGTCGTGGTCATTATGAAACTACGTAAAATTATTTCTCTTGAATATTTACTAGCATTTTTAATCAGTCTATTTTTCTATTGGCAGTTTGACTTTTCATTATTCTATTTTTTCTTATTTTTATTGCTTCCTGATATCAGTATGCTTGGCTATATTGTCAACACTAAAGTTGGGGCTTTATTTTACAATATAGGTCATAGCTTAATACTGCCAGCAATTCTAATGATGATTGGCTTTGCCATGATATCTACTCCGCTTCTAATGACATCAATTATTTGGCTAGCCCATATCTTTTTAGATCGTGCGCTTGGCTACGGCTTAAAATATGATGAAGCCTTTAAGAAAACACATTTACAGCAAATAGCTTAAAATAAACCCGTGGAGGTCCGCACATGCTGCTGTTAAATTTAGCTCTTCGCTTTTTATTAGAAATTTGTCTGTTAATCGCGCTTGGGTATTGGGGTATGCAAACAGGTAAAGGATGGTTTTTAAAAATATGCCTTGGCATCGGTGTACCTATGATAATCGCTTTTATCTGGGCACTTTTCGGCTCATCAAAAGCAACGATGCCTTTAAATGGGGCCTTCCATTTCATGCTGGAATTTGTAATGTTCTCTTTAGCTGTAATTGCTTTGTATACAGCGGGACAAAAGCAATTAGCTTCGATTTTTGCTATACTAATTATCATTAATCAGATCTTATTAACTTTTTTTAATCAACGAGCATAATAAAAAATCCACTTTTAAAAACGTGGATTTTTTAGTCTTTTTGATAGTACATGTAAACCTTTTTAAGATTAGCATGATAAAATTCCTTTAGTGATACTATTGTATGGATAACCATATGTTGCACTTGCATTAAAATTGATAAAAAGTTGACAGGATTGTAGATCGATACATGTAAATCCTCCATCGCTATACCTAGGAAAGCTATTTTTTCTTTTGTCGCTTGGTGAATTTTACTTTTCTTTTGGAACCTTGGCTTTGCAATCGCTGTAAAAAACACTCTCTTTAGGATGTAAAGTAAAATAGTCGATTTCCAGCGTCATTCACAATCCTCCCAAGCGGTTTTTACCTATTACATTAAAATAAAAATCCACTCTATAACAGAATGGATTTTCAAAATCTATTAAATAAATCGCTTAAACAGCGTTTCATATAAAGCCACAATTAATACGCCACCAAATACAGGAAGGAGAGAACTAAAGCTGAAATAAAACCCCTCCTCACTATAGTCACCAAAGAATTGAAATTGTAGCCATGACACACCATATGTTTCACCTACACCATATAAAAAACTGGTGCTAAATAAAAACAACGCGAAACATTTTATACACTCATTGCGCTTCATACCATTCACCTCACTTATTGATGGTCATTTGGTTGGCATACGCGACTAAATCTTCTTTTGATAGCTCTGGATTTTCTCTAATAATATTGTATTGGTACCCCTTTTCCTGCCAGCTAATCGTTAAAAACTCACCTAGCTCCATGTAGGTACCTTGCTTCCCACGCACCTCAATCGGTTTTTCATCTTGAACGCCACCAAACTCCGTATAACTTCCAGTCATTTTAAACACTGAAACTGAGAAAGCAGGCTGTTCATCCTTTTGATATTCTAATGAAAACTCTGGACGTTCCTCCACCTTCATATCTTGAATTGTCGTTAATGTTACCCCATTTTCTTCTGGCACCATTAAAAATTCACCAAGCTGCTCCTTCACTACATCTAGTGTTACTGCCTCAGGTTCCTGTGCAGTTATTTCTTCTATTTTAACATCATCTGGAATATCCAAGGTAAATTGCGCTTCATCAATTTTTTTATCAATATCTATTTTGGTATATTCCGTAACCATTTTACTCCCAGCGCTATTGGTTACTGTTTTTAATGTTAGCCATGTTTTTTTATCAATCCATACTTCCATATCGCCCATTAATGTATCAGCATTTTTAGCTTTCGCTACCACTTTGTACGTATTTCTGCCTGCAATTTTCTCTTCGCCGTCAATCTTCACATCATGTGTATTTTTCACCATATTAAATAGAATTTCCGCCTGATCCTTCGGTGATTGTAAGCCATCCAAATCACCTTCCTTGAAATTCATCGTCTGAGCCGTTTTTTCAACCACATCATACAAAATAATTTGAGAACCATTATTGACAGAGATGAAATGCTCCCCATTTTCAGTTGTCATGTCAATACGTCTTTTACCATCCTTAGACCACTCCTTGACATGAACCATTCCACCAACTTCGCCCATGTCCATTGTATATTCGCCGTAATAAGTAAGTGGTTCTTTTGTTTCCTGTAACGCTTGATCAATAATCTCCTGTGGTGAATATGGTGTCTCCGAATTACAACCAACTAAGCTAAATGTAAGTGCGGCAACTAAACCTGCCGCACGTAGTGTTTTTTTCCAATTCATAATCAAATCTCTCCTTTATATCGTGGTATCCAACATAGTACAGCTGTTCCAAAGCCTTCTTTCGATACAAGCTCAATTGTTCCACTGTGCTTTTCTATGATTTGCTTTGCAATATTTAAGCCTAGCCCTGTACCACGTTCTCCAGCCTTCGTTCGTGCTGTATCTGCCTGGTACATTGGCTCAAATAATTTCTCTTTATCCTCTTTATCAATCCCTTGTCCGCTATTTTGTACAATCACATAGCACCCTTCCTGTTTCGTTAGGGCAGATTTTACAAAATCAAAGCACCATGTAGGATAGTTCCCAGCGTTTACGGCTGCTAAACCGATTGTTGTTCCTACTTCCCCATAGCGCCAGACATTACTCATTAAATTATCAATCACCCGTTGAAGTTGCTTTGGATGCACAGTATATTGACCGTCTACTTCACAACGAACGACAAGCGTAAAGCCTTGATCTTCACATAATGGTTCATAATCTGACACTAACATTTCAAAAAACTCTGCCCCATCTACCGCCACTAGTTCTAAATCATAGCTTGAAGATTGGAGTAACGTGTACATCGTTAAATCTTCTAACATATGCTTCATCATGTCAGCCTTAGTTAAAATAATCTCTCGATATTCATACTGCTGCTTTTCCGATAGGGCTTTATTTTGCAAAGACTCCGCATAAGCCTGAATGGAGGTAAGTGGCGTTTTTAAGTCATGTGAAATACTAGCTATCATAAGCTCCTTGTGCTGTTGTTCAGCTTTTAAGTGAGTGCGCGCCCTTTCAATTTCGTCCTGCATCGCAAGGAAGGCTTGCGCAAGTTCACCAATTTCATCTTTTCTGATTCCTAAGTCTGATGTCACCTGCTCGCCCTTAGCAAAGGTATGCATTTGTCTCATCAGTTCTTTTAGTGGACGATTTAATTTTCGATGCAGCAGCAACACAGCTGCTGCATATATAAGTAGAAAGAATAGTATTGAGCTAGCTAGTACAAGCCAAGAGCGATTCTGTACGCCTTGTACCCAGTCCTTTCTTACCAAATGAATTTCATATATTCCGAGCAGTTCACCTTTTTGATAAACAGGTTCTTTATAAATAAAGGCATTATATTTTTGCTTTAATTCATATAAATCTTTAAATACTTGATCTTTTGCAACGAATCCCGAAGTTAATGGATTGGAGGAATACAAAACAATGCCTGTTTTTGAGTAAAGTGTTATCGCGAGCTGATCATTTGTTAATGCTTCTATATCTTTTATATCAGCATTTTTTTTATAATACTCAGTGTTATTGAGCACAGATTTAATGTGATTTAACTCTGTCCGCTTTTCGATGTATTCAGCAAAGCTTTTATCATGATAATAGCCGTTAATCCACACATAAAGGCTATATGCACCTGCTATCGGCAAAATCATGACGAGGAAGAAGGATATGAGCAGCCAAGTTTTAATTTTCATAATGGTTCACCAATAAAGCGATAACCCTTTCCCCATACAGTTTGAATATAATGAGGCGTTTTTACTGGATCTTTTAGCTTTTCACGCAATGCCTTTATATGTACCGTTACCGTATGAGTTTCATCCACACTCGCCTGCTGCCAAATATGCTGATAAAGCTCTTCTTTTGAAAAGGTTTGGCTTGGATTTTTGGCAAGTAGCTTAAGCAGGGCAAACTCCTTTTGTGTCAATGTCAGTTCCTCATTAAGGAGACTCGCTGTTTCCATTTGCCAATCAATTTTCAAACCATGCGAAAAGGTGATTATATCTCCCATTATTTCTTGTTTGTTATAACGTTTCCAGCGACGTAGATGTGAGGCAATCCGTGCTTTCAATTCCTCTAAGCTAAAAGGCTTTGCGATATAATCATCAGCACCCTGCAAGCCCTCCACCTTATCTGCCTCTTCCTTACGCGCACTCATCATTAAAATAGGCACTTCACTTTCCCAGCGAATATTTTGGCAAACTGTAAGCCCATCCATCTCCGGTAGCATCCAATCAACTAACACTAAATCGAACGTACCCGTTTGAAAATCAGCCAATCCTTCCAGTCCCGTTGTCGCCCATGTAACTTGGTATCCCTCTTGTGCAAGCGTATCCTTCACAATACGCCCTATCGCCGTATCATCCTCAATCAATAATAGCTTTTCTCTCATCTGTTTTCCTCCTGTAATAACCTTACTATGTAAATGGCTTAATTTTTTAAACTTTATACTTTCTTTATAATTACCATAAGATGCATTCGATACGGTCGTTCTATCCGTCAGTTTAAAATTAAAGCATATAAAAAGCTATTGTTTTGAATAAAATCAATCAAAACAATAGCTCCTCAATTATGAATGTAGTTCCATTCATTATATATGTTACTTTTACTCCATTAAATCAACCTTTACTGTTACAGCTAAATCAATTGGAGGCTCTTCTTCTTCAACTACACAAAAAATGCTGTAATCTCCTTCTGGTAAATCATTAAATACCTGTTCAAAGCTTTCGTTCATCTTCAAGATGCCCACTGCAACTTGTTTTTTATCATCCACACTTCGGATTTTATATAAAAGGCTTTCAGTACCAGTATTCAATAAATACACCTTAACTTTCAATTCACTATAACTTGTAAAATTCGTTTGAAATTCACCAATAGGAGACACAATCTGCGCATCTATCATGTGGCCACGATTAACTCCAATTGGTTTCCCAAGATCATCCTCTTTCTTCTCTTGAGTGTTCTCCGACTTCATCGGTTCATCTTTGAAACCTTTTGACACTTCGTTGGAAGACGGTTCTATTGTTTGAGCTGAATATGTACTACATGCTGATAAAACCACACAAATAAAACTGATCTGTACTAATTTAAAAATCTTCATCATTCCCTCCTGTGTCATTTTTTCATTTTAAGAAAATTATACCAAAATATAAAGTGATTTTCTCTATTTATTGGGAAAAACAATATCAAGAACTTGAACTCAATGTAATAGTGTTCCTGCTTCACATCTTCTCCACTATCAAGCTATGTCCCATCCTATACTTTGACTCTCATTTCCCCAAGAATCCTTAAAATTACCCGAGGCTAATCCATCAATAGGTCATTGCTATCCATTGCTTCCCCCTTCCCATCAAAAAAGGAATACACTCAAATAATGGTGTATTCCTTCATTCATATTAGAAAAATAAACTTAAGATAAAGTAAATTGCTCCAGCCATCACCGCAGAAATTGGCATTGTGATAACCCATGTTGTCACGATTTTACGTGCCATGCCCCATTTTACACCCTTTACACGATGTGCTGTTCCAACACCCATGATAGATGAAGAAATAACATGTGTCGTTGATACTGGTAAATGAATTAATGTCGCCCCAAAAATAATCGATGCAGAGGCTAAGTCTGCTGCCACACCATTCACTGGACGAATTTTCATAATCTTACCACCAACCGTTTTGATGATTTTATAACCACCTACAGAAGTACCAAGACCCATTGCACATGCTGCTGCAAAACGTACCCAGAAAGGAATATCATCTCCTTGATGCAAGCCACCCGCAATTAACGCGAGCGTGATAATCCCCATCGCCTTTTGTGCATCGTTTGTACCATGTGTAAATGATTGTAGCGCTGCGGTACCAATCTGCATTGTTCGGAAACCTTTATTCGTACGATATAAATTCATATCCTTAAAGAGTACTTTAAATAATGACATCATCAAGAAACCTGCCGCGAACGCTAGCAATGGTGAAAAAATAAGGGCTTGAATAATTTTCATAAAGCCTGCATAGTTCAAAATATCAAATCCTGCTGCGGCAATCGCTGCTCCTGCAACAGATCCAATTAATGTATGAGAAGAGCTTGATGGGATGCCAAAATACCATGTTAGCAAATTCCACGTAATGGCAGATAATAAGGCTGCTAAAATCACAACTGAACCAGTAATATCACCATCATAGGCATTTAAGGTAAACGGGTCCACAATATCTTTTGTTAGTGCTTTGGCAACTCCAACGAAAGTAATCGCTCCAACGAAGTTCATCACTGCAGCCATATATACTGCTGTTCGTGGCTTTAAGGCCCTTGTTGATACAGAAGTTGCAATCGCGTTGGCTGTATCATGGAAGCCGTTTATAAAATCGAACACAAGTGCGAATAAAACGACTAATATTGTTATTAATAATATTGTATCCATTTCCTACACTCCATCTTACGCGTTACGCATAATTATTGTTTCAATTGTGTTTGCTACTGTTTGACAGCTATCTGCTATATCTTCAAATTGCTCATAAATATCTTTAAACACTATAATACGCATTGGATCTTTCTCTTGAATAAATAATTGCTTCATGGAAGAACGGAAGATTTCATCACATTCACGCTCATAGTCTTTAATTTGAATGGAGTGTTTACGCATTTCAACAAGCTTCTTACTATTTAATAGCTCCATCGCTTGTACCATCTCATCTGTACTTTTTGCAATATATGTGAGGAATTGACGCATCGGCTCTGTTACTTCTGTTAAATTATACATATTGAAATGAGCAATACAGCCTTCCATACCATCTATTACATCATCTAATTTATTAGCAAGGGCTAAAATATCTTCACGTTCAATGGGTGTCATAAATGATTTATTTAACATCACAATAAGCTCATGAATTAATTTATCACCGCTAGTTTCATATTGCTTCATTGTATCTGCAATTTCTTTTAGCGCATCTATATCTTGAATACGTGCATTATGTGCAAAGTAAATACCTTCATTGACATTTTTCGAGATATTCAATAATGCCTTAAAAAATGGATCTTGCTTGTTTGAGTTGAACATTATGTTCCTCCTGTTGAGTAAATTGTCGATTTCTGCAATCATCATAACAAAACTTTTACACATTTCTACATATTTTTAAACATAAACGAGTTGAATTTACAAAAATGTAATATTAAAATCGCCACAATTCATTTCAAGCTCTTTTCCAAGTTGAAAACGTTGGAAACTGAATAATAAAAATACACGTTTTTTCTTTAAATATTACCGTTTTTTCTTTTATTTTTAGAAAAATACTTGAAAAAACTTTTTTTCTTTCTATTTTTTTCAGGCAGTGAATTGTTAAGGAATTGTAAATGTTATTTACATTAGTTTTGGAGATTTCATTGTTATTTCATGTAAATCACAGTACGCTTATAAGTACAATATAAGAAGGATGTGAATCATACATATGGACATCGATTTACTATCACTTGCCATACTATTAGTGCTTGGCTTTATCGCATCCTTTTTAAATGCGATTGTTGGTGGGGGAGGATTAATTTCCTTGCCTGCGTTTATGGCAGTTGGACTACCACCTAGTACAGCTATCGCCACAAACAAACTCGCCAATACAATCAGCAATGGCACAAGTATGTTAACTTTTTTACGAGCTGGCAAGGTAGACTTAAAAAAAATCGGCAAGATCATCCCTTTCATCTTCATCGGCTCTTTAATTGGAGCCTATACGGTACATCTTGTATCGCCTACTATTTTAAAGCCCCTAATGCTTGTTATGCTCGTCCTTGTGACCACTTATACAGTTTTCAAAAAAGATTGGGGACAACAGCCTGAGGAGCGAATATTAACAGCTACTAAAAAAATCGCTTTTATTGGCGCTTTTGCGGTTATTGGCTTTTATGATGGGTTCTTTGGACCTGGAACTGGTTCTTTTTTTATTTTCATTTTATTAATGATGGGAAATGATTTCTTGCAGGCTGCCGGCAATGCTAAAGCATTTAATTTCACTTCAAATTTAGCAGCACTTATTATGTTTTTACTGTTAGGAGAAGTTAATTTTTTATATGGACTGCCTGTAGGGTTTGTCATGATTTTTGGAGCTATCTTAGGTTCAAAATTCGCGCTGAAACGCGGGACAAAAATAATGCGTATTATTTTCATTATCATGACATGTACATTGATTCTTAAAAATGCGTGGGATTATTTTATACAATAGAGCGACACTTCCAAGTCAACGCCTAAAGATGCATTAGAAAATGTTCTAAACAATTGAAGAAAAAAATATCATACTATAGCAATTGTCAGTCAATTGACAAAATTTATTTGCGTGCTATAATTCTTTTGGGCTTCACCGCATTGAAGCGAAGAAGTAATTACTAGGAGGATTAGCATGTTTCGAATTGAAGCAAAGAGTAACCCTCGATTTATTGAGGCAGGCATCATCATACTTTTAATTATCGCCATGATGGCATTTAGTATTGGGTATTTAAAAGCGACTCCCCATATCCCTATTTTTTTGGTTATTTCACTTTTAATTGCCTACGGATTACTTAAAAAAATTCCTTTTCGTGAGCTTGAAGGAGGAATGATTGCTGGTGCAAGTGCAGGACTAGGCGCTGTATTCATCTTCTTCTTTATCGGTATTTTAATTTCAAGCTGGATGATGGGAGGTACTATTCCTACACTTATCTATTATGGCTTTTTAACTGTTTCACCTAGCTTTTTCTTTGCCATTGTGTTTTTAATTTGTAGCGTTGTTGGCATATCTGTAGGAAGCTCATTAACAACTGTTGCCACAGTGGGGGTGGCTTTTATGGGAATTGCTGGTGCAATGGATATCTCCTTAGCCATAACAGCTGGTGCGATTGTTTCAGGAGCTTTCTTTGGTGATAAAATGTCTCCCCTATCAGATACAACTAATCTAGCCTCTGGTACTGTTGGAGTAGATCTTTTTGAGCATATTAAAAATATGGGCTGGACAACGATTCCTGCTTTCATTATTTCCATCGTTTTATATGCTATTTTATCCCCATCAGGTACAGATACAACATTTGAAACAGTGGAGCAATTTAAGGAAGGATTACTTGCAACAGGACTTATTCATTGGTATACATTATTGCCAATTGCTGTACTTATAGTAATGACTTTTTATAAGGCGCCTGCACTAATTACGCTTGCAGTCGTTTCGTTTCTTGGTGTGGGGCTTTCCTACATGCTTGAACCAATAACTCTTTCTAATATTTTTAAAATGCTTTTTGAAGGTTATGTCTCTCAAACTGGTAATAAGGAAGTAGATGCATTGCTGACACGAGGTGGTATGAGCAGTATGTTATCAACAATTGCCTTAGTTTTACTGGCATTAACAATGGGTGGGCTATTATTCACTCTAGGCATTATTCAAAGTATTTTAATAAAGGTTGAGAACATCTTTAAAAGCGCTGGTTCTGTCATCACAGGTGCTGCCATTACAGGAGTAGGTATCAATACACTAATCGGTGAACAGTATCTTTCCATTTTATTGACAGGTGAGGCATTCAAAGCACAGTTCGCAAAGGTTGGACTAGCACCCAAAAACCTTTCCCGTGTAATGGAGGATGCAGGTACAGTTGTTAATCCACTCGTCCCTTGGAGTGTTTGTGGCTTATTTATTGCTAGTGTACTTGATATATCTACAGTAACTTATCTCCCCTTCACTTTCTTCTGTTTACTTGGTCCGATTTTAACAATCATCTTTGGTTGGAGTGGGAAAACATTAACAAAGCTTGAAAAATAAGATAGGTAGCTGATGCAAATCATCAGCTACCTTTTTTGTCACATTTCTTTCATGTTATATTATCAATTAATGCATCATGTAGCATCTGTTCATAGGTATTATCCTATATACTGATCCATTCGTTTAATAAGTTGAAATTCTATGCTCAAGCTATCCTCTTAAGATGAAACTACGTAAGTCTTATCATTGTCCGTTGATGATAAAAACTCTTTTAATGCACCTTTGTTCTTATCTAAATCAATATCTAAAACTTCACCTACATTTACACGTTTGTCTTCAAAAGAGCCTGCAATAGGAATGCGTAAAGTGTTCATCCCTTTAGATTCTGCATTTACTATCCCTTTTCCAATTGTAAGGATTGTTTTTTTATCAACATTTGTATCGATGTAGGAGTCTGCAACACCAAGTATTTTAGGCAAATTCATTAAGCTTGAAATACCGATTTGTTCTTTCACCTTAGCCAATACTTCTTGTTGACGTTCCACTCGTCCAAAATCACTTAGACGATCATGGCGGAATCGTACATAGCCTAATAACTCGTTACCATGTAAAATT
Organism: Lysinibacillus sp. GW821-FHT14F06; assembly: GCF_058803665.1. Classification (NCBI taxonomy): domain Bacteria; kingdom Bacillati; phylum Bacillota; class Bacilli; order Caryophanales; family Bacillaceae; genus Lysinibacillus; species Lysinibacillus sp. GW821-FHT14F06. The sequence goes on along the minus strand of NZ_JBXAPF010000007.1, from coordinate 25,613 downwards.
TGTTCTCCAGGCTTTAATGTCATGCCAATTCCATGAGACATTTCATAAGGAATATCAACCTCAATCCCATCAGGTGCTAAAAGATCAATAATCTTAGGAAATCCTTTAAAATCGACTAAAGCGTAGTAATTAACATCAAGATCAAAATTTTGCTTAATGGTTTTCCTTACAAGTTCAGGACCTCCAAAAGCAAAGGCAGCATTCATTTTATTCATACCGTAATCTGGAATTTCGACATATGTATCCCTCATAATCGAAATAAGTTTTACATTATTTGTCGTTTGATCATAGTGTGCAATCATTAATGTATCCGATCTACCATCCTCATCTCTAGCATCACTTCCAATCAATAGCACATTAATCTGACCAACCTGCACATCTGCACCATCAAATGGGTCAAATTTCTTTCCGTCATCTTTAAAAGGACCATCATCTGCTATTGCTAATCCGTTATTGTATTGATAAATCGAATATAGAATCCCTGCTACAATTACTAATGCGAATGCTAAGAACAAATTTCTTAGCCATTTAAGGCTCTTTTTACTTCTTCTCATGACTAAATCCACCTATCATTTAACTCAATTTTTTAGTAATGTCTTTGTAGTTAGTTGTACAGCTATTGCATCATCTAAATAACCAATAGGAAATAGATAATCAGGTAAAACATCTACAGGAATAATAAAATATAATAAAGTACTTCCAATTATGGTTAGTTCAAAAAGTGTACCTTTCCCCACTAAGAATCTTTCATATAATTCTTTTAATTTGCTTATAAAAGGACCTACGCTCCCTACATTCTTAATTTTCTCATCAAAATCCTTAACAATCGTATTTTTACCTTCTTCTGTTTGCGCAAATAGTCCATAGTTTTCTAGTTTCTGTTCAACGTGTGCCACCGAAAATTCATCATCATAAACATTAGAAGACCTAAGAAGAGCCTGTATTGCGTCAACAGATGTATGAATATCCGATTCAGATTTCTCTTGTCTTTGTTCAATGGGATATCCAGCAGCTTCAAAAAGATGAATTAAAGGAACTCCAAGGCAGTCAGCAAATTTTTCTAAATGCTGTGGGGTTGCTTTTCGCTTATTATTTATTATCCGTGAAATTGTAGCTGTATCGATTTCAGTGAGCTCACTAAACTTTCGCATAGATAATGATCGCTCTTTCAAGAATTCTTTAAGCAATAAGCCAAGATTATTATTGTTTCTCTTCTCAGTCATTTTCAATTCTACCTCCTTGCTTTTCTACCATTACTGAATTCAGTTATAACTATCATTCTAAAGAAGTGTATTATCATGTTGACATTTTGTCAACAAAATTGGTTAAAAGAGAGCTGCAAATAAAATGACACAGTTATTTATTGTTCCAAACTGCCCTCTCAGCAAATAAATCAACTCGAACATTAGCTACTACTTCCTAATTTGGCCTGGATGCATCTTATTACGTTGACAAAAAATCAACAGTCATAAATACAGTATACTAAATAATAACCGTTATAACGTGGGAATGATATCTGTTCCAACAGGAGGTTTATGGGGCATTTGGATACTGGTTACGAGGTTAGGTACAATTGTAGGGTATTCCTCTTTATTCCAAAGTGGAATCAAAATTGTTATTTTCTAGAATTTCTATTCAATTAAACTCTTTGTTATGCTCAAATAAAGGAGCTGAAGTAAAATGACAACAAAATGGAATGCCAATTTATACGATCAAAAGCATGACTTTGTTTCAAAATTTGGAGAAAGCTTAGTGGACCTGCTTAGACCACAAAAAAATGAAGTAATATTAGATGTTGGTTGTGGGACAGGAGATTTAGCACATGAAATTGCAACACATGGTGCCATTGTTCAAGGAATTGATGCCTCTCAGGACATGATTATCGCGGCACAGCAAAAATATCCTGACATAGAGTTTCAAGCGGTGAATGCTACAACATTCTCCACTGACAATCAATTCGATGCTGCCTTCTCGAACGCAGCCCTTCATTGGATGAAGCAAGCAGATCAAGTTATTGAAAATATCTATAAATCGCTTAAACAAGGAGGGCGTTTTGTTGCTGAAATGGGTGGAGATGGTAATATTGCCTCTATAGTATGGGCACTTCAAAAAAGCATGGAGGATTTGCAACTACCTTATAGAGAAGAATATTTCCCTTGGTATTTCCCCACTTTAGAAGAATATCAATCAAAATTAGAAAAAGTTGGCTTTACGGTTGATACGATTACACTATATGAGCGACCAACACCTCTTCAGGGTGCGGAAGGGCTTCGTAATTGGTTAGTGATGTTTAGTCATAACATCCTACAGCATTTAACGGAAAAAGAGAAAGAGCAAATTTATACAAAATGTGAGGAACTATTAAAACCTAACTATTATCAGAATCAACAATGGGTTGCTGATTATTGTCGACTACGATTTGTTGCTATCAAAAAATAATATAAAGTTATAAAAGAACGTATGTATTCCAATACGTTCTTTTAGCTTCTTAAAATACATTAATAGAGAATCGACCTTTGTTAGCTCTAATTTCGAAAGAGTAACTTTTATTGTTTTTTAATGTATCTAATTTCATACTTTTCCCTGGAGATATATGGGATTCATCTACTACAATATTATCATTCTCATCTTTTATTCTTAGCCAAACATCTCCCTCATTATTTGCATCATTAACAATTTCCTTGTTCCAAAAAATATTAGTAAATGTTAAATAATCTTGATCATCAAAATATAGTTTATCCCATTCTTCCTGGTTATCGGTGATTTCAATAATAGCACTACTTCTTGGAAAAAAGATTTCATTGACTACGCCCACCTCCTGAACCACAAAAGAGCCTATTACTGTTAGCATAAAGGTCAGCAAAATAGACACTACAATTTGAATACGGCGCTTTTTATTTATTTTTTTAAACGGTGCTTTGGCCACGGTTACCTCATTAAGTAAGATTTGAATAGCATTTGTTGATTGCCCTATTATCTCTTTATATTTACGGCATTCCTCACACTGCTGTAAATGTTCCTCCACCACTTTACAAGAATCTTGACTGCAAATGCCATCGATAAAGGAAGGCAGTAAATCCTTAATAATATTACAGTTCAATATTTTCACCTCGAAATCTTTCTATTAATTTTAATTTGGCTCGATAAAACGTCACTCTTGCCCAATTCTCACTTTTCTCGAATATCTCCCCAATCTCCTTGAAACTAAAATTGACGGAAGTTCTAAGTATAAAGATTTCGCGATATGGTTCATTTAGTAAATGAATTTCTTTATGTATAGAAATTAATGTGTTACGCTTGATCACTTCCACATCTGGTAAGTCTGCATTAGATGGCACATCATATCCCATTTGTATCATTTGTTCAACACTCCTGTGATGATGACGTTTTTCCTTTTTTAGATGGTTATAGTATGTATGCTTTGCAATTTGACATAACCAGACAGTCATTTTACATTCACCATTGTATCGCTCAATTGATTTGACAGCTTGATAGAAGGTTTCTTGGGTCAGTTCTTCTGCTAAATCAACATCAGCTGTTAAACAAATAAGAAATCGTTTTATGTCAGCTGCGTAAGTATAGATGTCACTTAACTCTTCCATCCTCCTCCCTCCCCTCTAAGATTTTTCATTGAGATACTTATATATAGACTTTCTCTACGATTCGTTACAAAAAATTTTAATTTTTTTCATAAAAAAACCTTCACAAGTTGTTTTACCCACATTGTGAAGGTCAAAGAATTTCTTACTATGCACGAGATAATACACCAATCAAAACATTAAAAACCAGTAAACCCATCAAAATATGGGCTTAACCAAATTGTGATGTACGTTAATCCATCAAAAAATAAAATAATACCAAGTACAACCATCATATAGCCACCTATTTTTGTAATGACTGTGCTATATTTTCGTATCCATCCTAATTTCGTAATAAATTGTGATAGTAGTAAAAATGGGATCGCAAACCCTAGCACATACACAACCATGTAAAACACGCCAACATTAGGATTTTGGGAAGCCATCATAAAAACCGCGCCAGTAATAGGGCCAGAACACGGTGTCCATCCAGCAGCAAATGCAAGTCCAATTAGTAATGAGCCAAAATAGCCTGTTGGTCGATTTTTAATAGCTAGTCTCTTCTCTTGCATCAGAAACTTCGGTGACAAAAAACCGATGATGATTAATCCGAAAATAACAATTAAAATAGCGCCAATTTGACGAAGTAAATCCTTATATTGAAAAAAGAACCAGCCTACTAATGATGAACCGTATCCTAAGAAGATAAAAATAATTGAAAAACCTAATAGAAAAAAGATTGTATGAAGCAAGCCAATTCTTTTTGATTTTTTATTTTCTCCCTGTAATTCATCCAATGACATACCCGTAATATAGGAAATAAATGCAGGGTATAGCGGTAAGGTACAAGGTGAAATAAAATTCAAAAATCCTGCACCAAATGCTAATAATATATTCAAGTCTGACAGCATAGTCAATAGCTTCCTTTCTTCAGTATAGTGCCCAGTATGTAATGGTATCTGTTACACCTATAATGATTAAAATTACACCCGCTACATTTTGAATTACTCTCCCCATTCTCATGCTAAATCGTATAATGACACGTTTCTCATAAAAGAAATGAATCAGTGCTAACATAATCAAAAGTGGTACGGAGGTTGCTACACCAAAAATAGCTGGTAGCAATAGGCCATACGAAGTTGATGCAACCGTCGGCATTAGCCATACAAAGAAAAGTACGAACATTGTTGGGCAAAAGGCTAGAGAAAAACTAGCACCCATCAGCAGGGAACCAATTTCCCCTTCTTTCAACACTGTTGGAAGAAGCGAAGAAATTCGATTCAGAAATTTTATTTTAAAAATGCCAATGAGTACGAGACCCGTTATTATCATAATCGGACCTATTGCCTGGCGAAAAATAGGAAAATACACAGTCATTTTCGTTTCAAAAGATTGGCCAAATATCCATGCAAAAAAGCCTAATAAACTAAAGACAATAACCTTCCCAACTATAAAAAACACAATTTCCTGCCAATTACTTTTCATTTGCATAGTACGATTCCCATAAAAAGTAATAGCGCTCATATTACCTGTTATTTGACAAGGAGCTAAAGCGCCTATTAAGCCAAGCAGAATCGCCATAATAAGCGGGGCATGCTCATAGGCATTCAAAAATTCTGATATAGGATTGCTTATGATTTGGCTTATTTTTGACATCAACGTATACATTTAAAACACCTACTATATTATTGCTGAAGTATGTTTGTTTATCTAAATATTCTTTGTACTCGGGTGTTTTTTGACTTTACCTGAGCGGATCTCTCTTGCACTCGAGCATTTTTCCTCTTTGCCTGAGCGATTCTCTCTTGCACCCGAGCATTTTTACACTTTGCCTGAGCGATTCTCTCTTGCACCCGAGCGTTTTTCCGCTTTACCTGAGCAATTCTCTCTTGCACCCGAGCATTTTTACACTTTGCCTGAGCGATTCTCTCTTGCACCCGAGCGTCTTTACACTTTACCTGAGCGATTCTCTCTGCACCCGAGCGTTTTTCCGCTTTGCCTGAGCAATTCTCTCTTGCACCCGAGCATTTTTACACTTTGCCTGAGCGATTCTCTCTTGCACCCGAGCGTTTTTCCGCTTTAC